>CAZJAS010000008.1:0-58299 GCA_964544135.1 uncultured Clostridium sp.
TAGTGTGAGAAGTTATTCTAAGGAGCCAAAATACGGCACCTAAGAATAACTAAATCTCACACAGAAGAATGTCTCTTTGAGCCATTCTTCCCATGTATTGTTTATGCCGCTGATGCGGCATGTAGGTTAGGATGCATCAGGCACGGGAGGGGTATATGATATCAAAATTTATTGAACCGGGATGTAAGATTGAGTTACAGGCTGTAAATCGCAGCAGTGAAGGAAATAGTGAAACAGCTCAAAAAGTATATTTAAGTCAGGTATATGATATTATTTCTGAGGACCGGATGGAAATATCTATGCCCATGGAGCAGACAAAATTGATTTTGCTGCCGGTGGACGGGGATTATGATGTCCTTTTTTACGGTAAACATATGTATCAGTGTTTTATAAGGATTATTGACAGATACAAAAGCAATAATATATATATCCTTCTGGTGGAAATGACGAGTAATCTGCGGAAATATCAGCGCAGAGAATATTATCGTTTCAGCTGTGCCCTTGAGATGAGTGCAAGACCTCTTGTAGAAGAGGAAATCAAGGCTGTGGAGCAGGATTCCTATTATTTAACACCGGGATTGCCACTCAAAAGGAGTGTGATAGTGGACATCAGTGGAGGCGGTTTGCGGTTTGTCAGTGACCAACGTTATGAACCGGGAGACTTGATTTTTTGTACCTATCATCTGCTTGTAGATAGTAAGAAAAAGGAATGTGAAATAATAGGAAAGATACTTAGTACGAAGGAGCTGGAAAATAAAAAAGGAACTTTTGAGCACCGAGTACAGTATGTAAATCTGGATGTGGATGATAGGGAAGAGATTATAAAATATATATTTAAAGAAGAAAGAAAAATTATGCGTCGCGAAAAAGGATAAGATTATGAAAAAAATTCTTGTTGTTGATGACTCTGCACTCATGAGAAGAGTCTTATGTGATATAATCGACAGTGATGAGAGATTTAAAGTGGAAGACAGTGCAAGAAATGGGTTAGATGCGTTGGATTTACTCAGCCGAAAAACATATGATGCAGTAGTACTGGATGTGAATATGCCCAGAATGAACGGGCTGGAATTACTGAAGCAAATGCAGAAGTTTAAGATTTCGGCAAGGGTAATGATGGCGAGTACCGCTACCACCCATGGAGCTCAAATTACGCTGGAGGCTTTAGAGCTTGGAGCATTGGACTTTATACATAAGCCGGACAATGCAAAAGATTGCCGCGCTGAAGATTTTAAAAAGAATATGCTTGATATTCTTGCAGTCGTTGCAGATTCCCGACCACCTGTTTTTTTATCTTTGGAAAAGAAGTTAAAAAAGCAGGAACATGTGAGACAAGTTACTGCACTTGCAAGCAGGCATGGCCTCCCCTCGGCGGGAAATAAGGTAGTAGCGATTGCAAGCTCTACCGGAGGACCAACGGCGTTACAATCTGTGATACCTTTACTACCCAAAAATCTATATGCACCTGTACTGATTGTACAGCATATGCCAAAGGGTTTTACGGCAGCTTTGGCACAACGGCTTAATTTATTAAGCTCCGTAGAGGTACGTGAGGCATCGGAGGGCGATGTGCTTAAGAACGGTTGTGTTTATTTGGCACAGGGCGGAAAGCATATGAATGTGGTTACAAACCTATCCGGTAAATATACCATTCATTATACGGACGATCCTCCAAGGGAAGGTGTAAAGCCCTGCGCAAACTATTTGTTTGAATCATTAAAAAGCAGTAAGTTTGATCAGGTAATATGCGTAGTTATGACAGGAATGGGCGCAGACGGCACACAGGGTATTTCTCATCTAAAAAGTAAAAAAGAAACATTTGTAATTGCACAAGAGCAAAGTACCTGCACAGTATACGGAATGCCAAAATCTATAGTAAAAGCAGGGCTTTCCGATCAAATTGTGCCGCTTGACCAAATCGCACAGGAAATTATATTAAACGTGGGGGTAAAGTAAAATGGACGTAAGTCAATATCTGGAAATTTTTCTTGATGAAACAACAGAACATCTGCAAAGTCTGAATACGGATATTTTGGTATTAGAGCAGGAGCCGGAAAATATGGATACGATAAATGAGATTTTCCGTGCTGCGCATTCATTAAAGGGAATGGCTGGTACAATGGGCTATAAGCGCATGCAGGCTCTGACTCATCACATGGAAAATGTTTTTTCGGAAGTACGAAATGGATCTATAAAGGTGAACGCCAATATGATAGACATTTTGTTCCAGTGCTTGGATGCGCTTGAAGAATATACTACAAATATCCGTGAAAGCGGAGAGGAAGGGACAAATGAAAATGAGCCCTTGATTAAGCTGCTTAATGATGTGCTGGATGAAAAAGAAGCAGAGGATAAAAAGAAAAACACGGCGAAGAAGGATATTATAACAACTGTTGAAGGCTCCGGTCAAGAAGATGGCAAAAAGTGGTTACATATTAAACTTGACAGTACAGATTTGCTGGTTATAAACGAAGCCTTTAAACAGGGGAAAAAAGTGTATGGTATCACGATTACGGTACAGGAAACCTGTCTGCTTAAGTCAGCCAGGGCATTCTTGGTCTTTAAGGCTCTGGAAGAATTGGGAGAAATCATTATATCCAGTCCTTCCGCACAGGATATCGAAGATGAACGCTTTGATTTGGATTTTTCTCTTGTTATTATTTCTGATGCGGATGTAGATAAAGTGATTGCAGCAGCCAGCTATGTTTCCGAAATTAAATCGGTAGTAGCAGATGATATCGACCTTTCTCTGATGCAGCTTGATGAAGAAAGCAAAGAAGCCGCAGAGCATCAAGAAAATATGCTTAAGAGCGGCGATAAAAAGTCCGCTGCCATGACAGAAGCATTACAGAAAAACACAATACAGGCTGCTGAGAAAATACAGGCTGCTGAGAAAAAACAGGCGGTGGCAAAACAGACATCATCAAAGCCGGTAGTGAACCGTACCGTACGAGTGGATATTGAAAAGCTGGATGTACTGATGAATCTGGTGAGTGAGTTAATTATTGCAAAAAACTCTCTTGTTGCCGCATCTACCTTAACCGATGCACAAAGTGGGGTACATGAACAAATAGAGTATCTGGGAAGTGTTACCACAAATCTTCATGAGTCCGTTATGAAGGTTCGAATGGTACCCATTGAGAGTGTAGTCAATAAATTCCCCCGCATGATTAGGGATTTATCTAAGAACCTGAATAAGAAGATGGAGCTCTATATGTCAGGTGAGGAAACGGAGCTGGATCGTACCGTAGTGGATGAAATAGGCGATCCGCTGATGCATTTGCTGCGAAATGCCGCAGACCATGGGCTTGAACCCACAGAGGATCGTATACGAAAAGGAAAATCATCTGTTGGCTCTATTTGGCTGGATGCCTATCAGGACGGCAATAATGTTGTTATTGAAGTAAGGGATGACGGTAACGGTATTGATACGGAAGCAGTAAAAAAGAAAGCGATAGAGCGTGGTGCGATAACACCGGAGCAGGCATCCAATATGTCTGAAAAGGAGATTATTGATTTACTTTTCCTGCCCAGTTTTTCCACCTCAAATATGGTAACGGATGTCTCAGGCAGGGGCGTTGGCTTGGATGTGGTAAAGAGTAAGATTGAAGCACTCAGCGGTGAAGTAGAAGTTAAGAGTAAATACGGGGAAGGCAGCACATGGACAATCAGATTGCCGCTCACCCTTGCAATTATTCAAGCTCTTATGGTTGTTGTAAGCGAAGAGAAGTATGCGATTTCTTTGGGCTCTATTCAGACTATTGAGGATATTTCAAAAGAAGATATCAAGCTGGTACAGAACAAGGAAGTGATTCATTTGCGTGGAAATGTGATTCCTATTATCAAGCTTGATAAAGAGCTGGATGTGGAAAAAGCCAGGGATGATGACGAAAATATGATTGTCATTATTGCTAAGAAGGGCGATAGGATGGCCGGCTTAGTAGTGGATGAGCTTTTAGGACAGCAGGAAATCGTTATAAAATCTATGGGCAAATATATTGACAATAAATGCAAGTTGATTAGCGGCGCAACCATTTTGGGTGACGGTGAAGTTGCTCTGATACTGGATGCTAATTCATTGATTTAGTGTAGGAGGAAATACAGGATGGAACAATTAAAAGTTGCGGATGAAATAGTTCAGTATATTGTCATTAAAATGGGACAGGAGCAATATGGCATAGATATTAGCTATATCGATAATATTGTTAGAATGCAGCATATTACAAGAGTGCCTAAGATGGCGGCTTATTTGAAGGGTGTTATTAATCTGCGAGGAGAAATAATCCCTATTATGAGTATTAGGTTAAAGGTTGGACTTCCTGAAGAGGAATATACCAAAAACAATAGAATTATCATAGTAAAGCTGGAGCAATACGGAACAATCGGATTAATTGTGGATGAGGTAAAAGAGGTTGTTACCTTGAATATGGTGAATCAGGTTGAAAGGATGGCTTACGATAAGGACGATAAAAATAATTTCATATTAGGAGTCGGCAAATATGAAGGCGGTTTAATTTCATTACTGGATTTAAATATGCTGGCTCAGGAAAGATGAAAACTTATAGGAGCTGAAGGAGACTTGTATTATGTCCGATATTAGTTTAGAAAGTGTAACACAGGATTATTTTGATGTGTTAAGAGAAATTGGAAACATCGGGGCAGGAAATGCAATGACGGCATTATCTCAGATGTTGCAGTGTAAAGTTGATATGCAGGTTCCGCAGGTTAGATTATTAGAGTTCAGGGATGTAGGTACTATGATGGGCGGCGAAGAGCAGCTCATGGTAGGTGTATATTTGGCAGTCGAAGGGGATATCACCGGAAGCATCATGTTTTTGGTGAAGCAGGAGGGTGCCAAGCATCTGGTAAATAAAATAATGATGGGAATGGGAAGTGAAGGACCCGATTTAAATGAGATGGAGCTTTCTGCTATGAAGGAAGTCAGCAATATTATTACAGGTGCTTATTTGAATTCACTATCCACGCTTACTAATCTAAGGATTTATCCGTCACCGCCAGCCCTTGCATCGGATATGGCAGGAGCGATTTTAAGCGTGCCGGCTATTGAATTCGGAACCATTGGGGATAAAATTTTGTTGATTCAATCACAGTTTTATGATGAAGTGGAAATTGACGGCTACTTTATTTTGATTCCGGATTTAGAGTCTTACGGTAAGATTTTATCTTCCCTTGGTCTTATGTAAGCGGGCATGTTAACGAAAAAACTGAGGTATTGTACTTATGAGTGAAATTATAAAGGTGGGAATGGCAGATTTGAATGTTTGTGCCAGTCCTGACGGATTAACAACGCTGGGACTTGGTTCTTGTGTGGGGATTGCTTTACGGGATTCGGTTATGAAAATAGGTGGTCTGGCTCATATTATGTTGCCGGATAGTACAGCTATCCGGGGCGGGGCAAGCAATACCCCTAAATTTGCGGACACCGGTATTCTGGAGTTAATCAGACGAATGGAGGCCAAGGGAGCAAGGAAAAATAGAATGACGGCAAAACTGGCGGGAGGAGCCATAATGTTTGTCTTTCAAAATAAATCGGAATTGTTGCGGGTGGGTGACAGAAATGTAGAAGCGGCAAAGCGTAAGCTGGCAGAGCTGCAGATACCGGTACTGGCAGAGGATACCGGGGGAACCTATGGGAGAACCGTTATTTTCTATCCGGAAACAGGAGATTACATAATAAGAGCAGTTGGAAAACCTGAAAAAGTAATATAGGAGCAGATATGAACAGAAAATATATGCCGCTGATATTAATGTTAGCGGCCGGAGCGATCACCAGTATTATCACCTATATAATGAATTATTCAACCATACAAAAACTGTTGGCTCTTCTATTGGTTCTGGTTGTTTTCTATGTTTTGGGCAGTGTCTTAAAATGGGCTTTGGATACCTTTGATGCACAAAACGCGAAGGTGGCATTAGACAAAGGAGATGTAATAGAAAAGGAAGGCGAAAAGGAACCGGAAGAGAAGGAGCAGGGCAAGGAGTAAGGAAAATACATAACTTAGGAGGATGCCATGGACGAGGCGGGCAAGAAGAAGCTATGGGATCAGTATAGCAAGACCAGGCTTCCCGAGATCAGAGAAAAAATAATATTAGAATATGCGCCCCTTGTAAAATTAGTTGCCGGACGCCTGAGCATGTATTTAGGTTATAATGTGGAATATGATGATTTGGTGAGCTATGGCATATTCGGTTTAATTGATGCGATTGATAAATTTGATTGTATGAAAGAAGTAAAGTTTGAAACTTATGCCAGTTTACGAATAAGGGGCTCAATACTGGATCAGATTCGTAAAATGGATTGGATTCCCAGAACAATCAGACAGAAGCAGAAAAAAATCGATGCAGTCATAAAAGAAATTGAGCTCACATCAGGCAAAACAGCAACAGATGAGGAAATAGCAATCAGTTTGGGAATCACGGATGAAGAATATTTGGATTGGCAATCCCAGATGAAAATTACAAACGTGGTTTCTTTAAATGAGTATATGGAACAAGGCAGTGAGGTGCCCTCCGAAGGGAATCGGCATGCTACCGCAAGATTTGAAAGTCCTGAAGAAAATATTGAAAAGGAAGAACTAAAGCTGGTATTGGAACAGACACTCCAGCTGCTTACGGAAAAGGAACGAAAAGTAATTTTGCTTTATTATTATGAAGAAATGACATTAAAGGAAATCAGTCATGTATTAGAAGTATCTGAATCCCGTATTTCACAGCTTCATACGCGGGCACTTCAAAAAATGAAAGAAAAAATGGGGAGTTATATGGGAATATTCACAGACAAATAGCAGTATGGTGGGGTAAAGAGGAGACATTATGGGAAACGGTTATTTTATGTTGGTGGGTGATGATTCAGGATTTGGTTTGCAAATCAAGGCGCCATCAGATGGTTGCGAAAGTATCGGGATAGGAGAAGTCACAGATTACCTTATGCAACGAGGCATAAAATGTGACCTTTCCACATTAAAAAATGCAATCAATCAAGGGAAGGACGTATTGGTTCATTTAGACAGCGGTACATGTCCCAGTGTGGACATGAGTTTTAGATTGTCTATAGAAGAGAATGCCATGAAGGCAACTGCTAGATTTTATCCGCCCTCACAAACAGGTCGTAAAATCACAGTGCAGGATTTTATAAGCGATTTAAACTTAAGGCAGATAAAACATGGGATTCAGGAGGATCGTATCAGAGCCGCTATTGAAAAGGGAGAATATTGTACGGATATTATAGTGGCTGAGGGACAACCTGAAAAGCAGGGAACAGATGCCAGAATAGAGTATTTTTTTACTACGGATTTAAAAGCCAGGCCTACTGTAAATGATGACGGCAGTGTGGATTTTTTTCGTTTGAATACTATTAACCACTGTAAAGAGGGAGATATTTTAGCACAGCTCTTTCCGGGAGTAGCCGGTGAATATGGCATGAATATCCACGGGATGAGAATTAAGCCCCGAGAGGTAAAGAGAGCTGTTTTAAGATATGGCAAAAATATTGCAATATCAGAAGATAAAACAGTTTTGACTTCCATGGTCAACGGCCATGTAACTCTTGTGGACGACAGGGTTTTTGTATCTAATGTGTTACAGTTGCAAAATGTTGATATTTCTACCGGTGATATTGAATATGACGGAAGCGTGAATGTCAGCGGTAATGTTCAGTCTAATTTTTCAGTCAAGGCCAAAGGTAATATTGTGGTGAACGGTCTGGTGGAGGGTGCCTATTTAGAAGCGGGCGGAGATATTATTATTGCCAGGGGAATGGCAGGAATGACCAAAGGTGAATTAAGGGCAGAAGGTAATATAGTTGCTAAATTTTTAGAAAGTACCAAAGCCACGGCAGGAGGTTATATAACCGCAGAATCCATTTTGCATAGCATGGTTATGGCAGGCGGTGATATTACCGTTGACGGTAGAAAGGGTTTTATAACCGGTGGAAAGGTTTGTGCGACAAATAAGATAATGGTCAAGTCTTTAGGGTCTCCCATGGGAACTTCTACTGTGGTTGAGGTAGGGGCAGCTCCTGTTATGAAAGCCAAATATCTGCAGACACAGAAGAATGTTGCGGAATTAAATAAGGTGGTTAAGAGTTTGGATCCTATTATAGCAACCTATGTACAGAAAAGAAAAAACGGAGTACAATTAAATCAGGAACAGATTGTATATTTAAGCTCCATTTTAAAACTGCGGGAACAGAAGATGCAGGAGCTTGAGAAGGCAACGAATGAAATGGAACTGTTACAGGAAGTGCTCGAGCAGCAAGCTAACGCGCAGGTGGTGGTAAGGGGAGAAGTTTTCCCAGGAACCAAAATTGCCATCGGTGATGTATCTATGGTAGTGCAAAGCGGAATGAAATATTGTAAATTTATAAAGCTGCGGGGCGATGTTAAGATGGTAAGTATTTAGATACCCAAAGGAAAGGAGCGGCAAATATGGCATGGGGAGTGGTTGAACTGGGAACCATAGCAAGGTCGCAGGATATTACTACTATCAAGCATGGAGAAGACAACAAAGGAATTGCACAGCAGACCAATATGGTTCAAAATATGCAGCAAGAAGTAAACGATAGAACCCGTCAGGTAAAGCAGAGTGAAGATGTTGATTGGCATAATAAAAAATTTGATGCAAAAGATAAGGGCAAGGGCAGCTATGCCGGTGATGGTGGCAAAAATAAAGGCAAGAAACAGGAACCGGACGGTAAATGTTTAATAAAAAATTCAAATAGTTTTGATATTAAAATCTGAGGAGACAGTATAAATGAATGCACTGGAAATTACTCTTCTTATTGTGGGAGGAATTATATTTGTACTTAGTTTTCTGATTCCGGCCGGTGAAAAAGAAGCTGATAAGGATACTAAGAAGCTGGTACAGGAAGAAGCAAAAATTGTGGTAGGAAGAGAATTAGAGGGCATGAAGGGCCGGATAGACGATATAGTGGAAGAGACGGTTTCTTATGCAATAGAGAAGACTGAAAGATCTCTGGAGCGTATTTCCAATGAAAAGATTATGGCAGTGAATGAGTATTCGGATACGGTTTTAGCGGATATTAATAACAATCATAAAGAAGTGATGTTTTTATATGATATGTTAAATGACAAACATAAAAATATAAAAACAACGGTCAGTGAAGTGGAAAAGACAGTAAAGGAAGTGAAGCAGACAGCCAGAGAAGCTGCGGAAGAGGTCATACAAAAGAAAGAACCTGTTAAGGAAAAAGTCTCTATACGTAATACACATGATCTTCAGGAGCAGGATGATGATTTTGCGGTACTGATACCACAGAGGGTTTCCGGGAAAAATAATTCTAATAAAGTGATTAAAAGCTCTGCCATAGATACTCCGGAAGTAGATATCAGTTTTATGAAGGAAAGCCGTAAAAACGGTAATAATAATGAGCGGATATTACAGATGCATAATGAAGGAAAATCAAATGTGGCAATAGCGAAGGAGCTTGGACTTGGTGTCGGAGAAGTAAAGCTGGTTATCGACCTGTTTGAGGGAATATAATAGATTGGGTTGAAAAGATATGAAGATAAAATATTACTTGCGGGGACTGGGTATCGGTATTCTGGTTACTGCTGTTATTATGGGATTAACATCGGGGAAAACCCGTGAAATGACCGATGAAGAGGTAAAGGCAAGAGCAAAGCAGCTGGGCATGGTAGAGAATATGATGCTTTCTGATATTCAAAATACCCAATCTCCCGAAACGGAGCCTACGAAAAAACCGGATGAAAATAAACTTCCCGTAGAGAGTGAACCTGCGGAAACTAAGCCGGAGGAAAGTAGGCCTGCGGAAACAATACCAAAGGAGAGCGAGCCTGAAGATAAATTACCGGAAAAAACAGAGGAGCCAAAGGATATTCCGGAAAGCAAACCGGATACAAATCCGGATGAAGGCAGCTTAATTACTATTATAATAAGCTCCGGTCAGAGTTCTGTTTCGGTAAGCAAAATGCTGGAGGATGCCGGGTTGGTGGAAAATGCCTCGGATTACGATAAATATCTATGTGATAACGGATATGATAAAAAAATAAGGACCGGGACTTATGAAATACCCAAGGGCCTTTCCGATGAAGATATTGCCGAAATGATCATGGGAAGGTAATGTATTTGTTTTCTGAATTTGAAGTACAATTTTAAGGAAAACTTCTTGCAATGGGGTTTTCCTTATGTTATACTCTGAATGTTGTGACTATAAAACACGTAAGTTCATTTGCAGTTGGTGGTACGGGATAATCCTGTGCAGGGCTGCGGAGCCGTCTGTATTTTAACGCAAATACAGTGGAAAGGCTTACGGAAGACTTTAACCAAATGGAGGTAGAGATATGAGCGTTATTTCAATGAAACAGTTATTAGAAGCAGGTGTTCATTTCGGACATCAGACCAGAAGATGGAACCCTAAGATGGCTCCTTACATCTTCACAGAGAGAAATGGTATTCACATCATCGATTTACAGAAATCTGTAGGTAAGGTTGATGAGGCTTACAAAGCAATCTCTGAAATTGTTGCGCAGGGCGGCACAATTCTATTCGTTGGTACCAAGAAGCAGGCTCAGGATGCTGTTAAGGCAGAAGCTGAGAGATGCGGTATGTACTATGTGAATGAAAGATGGTTGGGCGGCATGCTGACTAACTTTAAAACCATTCAGTCCCGTATAGAAAGATTACGTGCGATTGAAACCATGGCAGGAGACGGTACCTTTGATGTACTTCCTAAGAAGGAAGTAATTGAATTGAAAAAAGAATGGGATAAGCTTGAGAAGAATCTGGGCGGCATTAAGAATATGACCAGAGTTCCCGATGCTATTTTTGTAGTTGACCCTAAGAAAGAAAGAATCTGTGTACAGGAAGCGCATTCTTTAGGTATTACTCTGATAGGTATCGGAGATACCAACTGTGACCCTGAAGAATTAGATTATATTATTCCCGGTAATGATGATGCAATCAGAGCAGTAAAGCTTATTGTTTCCAAAATGGCAGATGCAGTGATTGAAGCCAATCAGGGTGAAGCGGTTTATACAGAAGCAGAAGCAGCAGCGGCTGTGGGAAATACTGATATTGAAGAAATCGTTGAAAATGCAGCGGAAGTAAGTGCTGAATAAGAATAGACAATACAGATTTTAATTTCGAAAGGAGACAAAAATGGCAGCTATTACAGCAGCAATGGTAAAAGAACTGCGTGAATTGACAGGCGCAGGTATGATGGATTGTAAAAAAGCTCTTGGTGAGACCAATGGTAATATTGAAGAAGCAATTGAATATTTGAGGAAAAACGGACAGGCTAAAGCAGAGAAAAAGGCTAATAGAATCGCAGCAGAAGGTCTTTGCATGGTCGTTAAGAAAGATGATAAGGTTGCAGCGGCTGTAGAAGTTAACTCCGAAACAGACTTTGTTGCAAAGAATGTTGATTTCCAGGAATATGTAAAAGCAGTAGCAAATCAGGCGGTAGAATCTGACGCAGCAGACATGGATGCTTTCATGGCCGAGGCTTGGCTCGGAGATACTAGTAAAACAGTTAAGGATGTTCTGGTAGAAAAAATTGCAGTCATCGGAGAAAATTTAAATATCAGAAGATTTGAAAAGGTAGTAGCAGAAAACGGATGTGTAGTTTCTTATGTACATGGCGGCGGACGTATCGGTGTTATTGTAGAAGCGGATAGCAATGTTGTAAATGATGCGATCAAAGAAGCTTTGGTAAATATCGCAATGCAGGTAGCTGCTTTGGCTCCGAAGTATGTTTCATCAGATGAAGTATCCGAAGAATATAAGGCTCATGAGAAAGAAATACTTATGGCTCAGATCGCAGCGGATCCTAAGATGGCAGGCAAGCCTGAAAAGGTAATCGAAGGTGTGGTTACGGGACGTCTGAACAAAGAGCTGAAAGAAGTATGCTTGCTAGAGCAGGTTTATGTAAGGGCTGAAGATGGAAAGCAGACCGTAGCACAGTATGTAGCACAGGTAGCAAAGGAAAATGATGCAAATCTCTCCGTTAAGAGATTCGTTCGTTTCGAGACCGGTGAAGGTATTGAAAAGAAGGTTGACAACTTTGCTGAAGAAGTTGCAGCACAGATGGGACAGTAATTGCAAAACTTTGTTTAACCAGAAAAATATTAAGACATCATTACTGATAGCGATATGAGTAATGGTGTCTTTTTTTATTGATTAGTAGTGTAATAAACCTTCTCTTTTGTTGTCTTATTATATAGAAGGAGGATATTATATTATGAAGAGAAGTGGGGTGATGAGATGACAGATAACCAAATTATTGATTTATCTTTATCGGTTGCTTTCATAGTGACCTCCGTTTTTACTTATTCTTTATTTAGTATTGGAATACTATGATAAATTATGCGGATTGTAAATTAAAAACTATTTTTAAAAGTAATATCTTTTACCTTAATATTTACAAAAGCTTATATGCAAATAATCCAATTTGTGGTATATTATAAGAAAATAACAGGTTTTTTTCATTATTGTATACTACTAAATTAGATAAGTCATTATTAAGGAGAGAGAAAAATGCTTGTAACATTAGTTCCCCTATTTGATGAGAATATGGTTGTAAGTGCCTATTCCTTGTTTACTCAAAAAAAGAATTATTTTTTAAACCCAAGTTTGTTAGGAACGGGGCAGCATGACGGTGCTGCGCATGTAGACGGGCTGGAAGTGATACAGAACATGGGTATAGAGACTATGTCTGATGACAAAGAGGTTTTTGTCGAGGTGGGTAGTATATCAGTGTTTTCAAATATTGCTGAGCAATGTGAGGCACCCCATGACAGAATAGTTCTCCTTATTGATAATTCCATTCCGCCTGAGCAGATGTATATCAAACGTTTAAAAGAGCTCAAAGATGACGGTTATAAGCTGGCGATACGCAAGCTTGAGGTAGCTAAATTTGAGATTTACCGGGAAATTCTTTTGCTGATGGACTATATTCTTTTGGATCATAAAAAGATTGACATCAGTATGGCAAAGATTTATTTCGGTAAAATATATCCTAATTTAAAATTATGTGCCGGCAATATCGAAACTATGGATATTTTTGAAAAACTAAGGGAAGAGGGCGGCTATCATTTATATGAAGGCAAATTTTTCCGTATGCCGATTAATAAGGGAGAGCATAATGTTTCAGCGTTAAAGGTTAACTATATTCAGCTTTTGAATATGGTTAACAGTGATAATTTTGAACTTACCGAGGCTGCGGATGTAATCGGTAGGGATACGGCTCTTGTTATTTCATTACTAAAAATGGTAAATCCTCTCTGTCGCAATTCCAAAATCACCTCTATCAGACATGCGGCAGCTATGCTGGGAGAAAGGGAACTTAAAAAGTGGCTGAGTACAGCGGTAGCCAGTGAACTATATATGGATAAACCCAATGAAATTACAAGGCTTTCACTTTTGAGAGCCAAATTTGCTGAGAATTTGGCACCGGTATTTTCTCTTGCAATGCAGTCTTCCGAATTGTTTTTAATGGGGTTATTCTCTGTTTTGGATGTTATTTTAGATATTCCTATGGAAGAGGCACTTAAACTTATAACAGTGTCTAAAAATATCAGTGATGTTCTTGTGCATCAGAAAGGACCTTTTGCTTTGGTATTAGAATTCATGAATCAGTATGAAAATGCCAACTGGCAGGAAGTCTCTAGGCTGATGGTGGTGGAGAATATTGATATGCAGGGTGTTTATGATGCTTATGTGAAATCACTTAAATGGTATAAGGATACTATTTTGGTGCAAGATGAAACGGAAGATGAAATGGATAAAGCTTAAAACCAGCAGAGAAGAGATTTCAAGTGACAAATATTATATTCTTTGTTATAATGAGGCGGTAGTTGCAAGACGGAGGCCGGGAAAGTTGATAATCAATTTCCCGGCTTGTTTCTGAGAAGTGATAATTGCTTTAAATATAAATTAGATATAATAGAGAGGATTTAAAATATGTCAGTTATTGACCAGAGCAAGATTCGGAATTTTTGTATAGTGGCTCATATAGACCATGGGAAATCTACCCTGGCGGATCGTATCATAGAAAAGACAGGACTGCTTACCAGCAGGGAAATGCAGGCCCAGGTACTTGATAATATGGATTTGGAGAGGGAGAGAGGGATCACCATCAAAGCCCAGACGGTGCGTACCGTTTATCAGGCAGAGGATGGAGAGGAATATATATTTAATTTGATTGATACACCCGGGCATGTGGACTTTAATTATGAGGTAAGCCGTTCCCTTGCTGCTTGTGACGGTGCTATATTAGTAGTGGATGCGGCACAGGGCATAGAAGCGCAGACGCTTGCTAATGTTTACCTTGCGCTGGATCATAATTTGGATGTATTTCCCGTTATTAATAAAATCGACCTTCCCAGTGCACAACCGGATAAGGTGATAGAAGAGATTGAAGATGTAATCGGTATTGAGGCAAAAGATGCGCCTTTGATATCAGCCAAAAACGGTATTGGCATAGAAGAGGTTTTAAAAGCCATTGTGGAGAAGATACCGGCTCCACAGGGTGATAGCGAAGCACCTCTTCAGGCGCTCATATTTGATTGTATTTATGATTCCTATAAAGGTGTAATCGTATTTGTAAGAATCAAGGAGGGCAGTGTCAGAAAAGGCAGTACCATACGTATGATGGCTACAAAAGCAGTAGAGGAAGTAGTGGAGGTGGGCTATTTCGGAGCAGGTCAGTTCATCCCCTGTGATGAGTTGTCGGCCGGTATGGTAGGCTATATTACCGCTTCCATTAAGAATGTGAAGGATACGGAAGTAGGAGATACCGTTACAGACAATGACAATCCCTGCAAGGAACCTCTGGCGGGCTATAAAAAAGTGAATTCCATGGTATATTGCGGTATGTATCCGGCAGATGGATCAAAATATCAGGATTTGCGGGAAGCATTGGAAAAGCTCCAATTAAATGATGCTTCTTTAAATTATGAGCCTGAAACATCCATTGCACTGGGCTTTGGCTATAGATGTGGCTTTCTGGGGCTTTTGCATTTAGAAATCATCCAGGAAAGAATTGAAAGGGAATACAATCTGGATCTGGTAACAACAGCACCCAGTGTAGTATATAAGGTGCATAAAACCAATGGTGAAGTAATCGAGCTGACGAATCCCTCCAATCTGCCCGATCCTTCCGAAATAGATTTTATGGAGGAACCCATTGTAAGTGCTGAAATCATGGTAACAACTGAGTTTATCGGTTCCATTATGGAGCTTTGTCAGGAAAGGCGCGGACGGTATCTTGGTATGGATTACATGGAGGAAACCAGAGCACTTCTTAAATATGAGCTTCCTTTAAACGAAATTATATATGATTTCTTTGATACTTTAAAATCCAGATCAAAAGGCTATGCTTCTTTTGATTACGACCTAAAGGGGTATGAGCAGTCAGTACTGGTAAAATTAGATATTTTAATCAATAAAGAAGAGGTGGATGCTCTTTCCTTTATTGTGCATGCAGACAGTGCATATGACAGGGGACGCAGAATGTGTGAAAAACTTAAGGATGAAATTCCTCGTCATTTATTTGAAATACCCATTCAGGCTGCGGTAGGCGGTAAAATCATAGCCAGAGAAACCGTAAAGGCAATGCGAAAGGATGTACTGGCTAAATGTTATGGCGGTGATATTACACGTAAGAAGAAGCTCTTAGAAAAGCAAAAAGAGGGTAAAAAGCGTATGCGCCAAATCGGAAATGTTGAGATTCCCCAGAAGGCTTTTATGAGTGTATTAAAGCTGGATGATAGAAAATAGGCATATCATGAAACCAATCAGTATATATATTCATATTCCATTTTGTATTAAAAAATGCTATTATTGTGATTTTCTTTCTGCACCTGCTGAAAATCGGGTGCAGGAGGAATATTTAAATGCTCTACGGGAAGAGATTTATACTGCGGCAAAAAACTATACGGAATATACGGTACAGACTGTATTTATAGGAGGCGGTACACCCACAGCTGTAAAAGCAGAAGCTATCTGTGAGCTGCTTAGTGTGATAAAGACATCCTATTCTTTGGCAGAAGATGCTGAAATTTCAATAGAATCCAATCCGGGGACTGTTACCAAGCAAGCACTGGTTCAATACAAAAATGCAGGAATTAACCGTCTGAGTATCGGTCTTCAGTCCGCCCAAGACAAAGAGCTTCGGCTGCTTGGCAGAATTCATGATTACAGGGATTTTTTGGAGACCTACCGGATGGCGGTAGAAGTGGGATTTACTGATATAAATATTGATTTGATGGCAGCACTGCCAGGACAAAAGGCAGTAGATTATGAGGATACATTAAAAAAGGTCATAGCGCTTTCCCCCAGACCAACTCATATATCAGCGTACAGCCTGATTATTGAAGAGGGAACCGTATTTTATAATTTATACGGAGCGGAAAGAGATGCAATGGCACATACGGGAGAAACACAAGCACATCTGCCCTCGGAAGAGGAAGAAAGACGGATGTATTTATTGACAAATCAGATTCTGAAAGCAGCCGATTATCATCGATATGAGATTTCCAATTACAGCTTGCCCGGATATGAATGCCGTCATAATAAAGTATATTGGCAAAGAGGGGACTATATTGGTTTTGGATTAGGCGCTTCCTCTATGGCGGAAGATAATCGTTTTGAAAATACAAAGGATTTACAGACTTATTTACATAATAAGAACAAAATAATAAATACAAACCGGTTGAGTAAAAAAGAACAGATGGAGGAATTTATGTTTCTTGGTCTTCGTTTGACACAGGGAGTATCAAAAGAGGATTTTTTAAAATACTTTAACATTTCCATGGAAGAAATTTACGGTAATGTGATTCACAAAAATGTACAAGATGAACTAATGACGGATGGTGCGTTTGTATCCCTCACGAAAAAGGGAATGGACTTGAGTAATTATGTAATGTCACAGTTCTTACTGGATTAAAAACGATTGGAAAGGCACTAGAAACCTCAAAACCACATAGAATATAATAAATCTGCTTTGGAGGATTGTCTTGAAGACATTTAAGAAGCCTTTGTCCTCAGAGGAAGAAGCCTGTTATATTCAGATGCTGCAAGAGGGAAGCAGTGAAGAAGTGGAAAGTGCCAAGGAAGTTCTGATTGAACGGAATTTACGGCTGGTTGCACATATTGCCAAAAAATATCAGAATGTGGAAGAAGATATGGAAGATTTGATTTCCATTGGTACCATAGGATTGATTAAAGCGGTGGACACCTTTGATGCCGGCAAAGGCAGACTAGCTACCTACGCCTGTCGCTGTATAGATAATGAACTTTTGATGATGCTTCGGGCCAGAAAAAAAATAAACAGAGAAGTATCCCTGTATGAACCAATAGGAACAGATAAAGAAGGTAATGAAATAAATCTTCTGGATGTGATAGAAGGTCAGCAAACGGATGTGGTGGATAGAATTGCTTTATATGAAAATTTAAAGAAAATGTTTGTACTATTGGATAGGTGCCTGACGAAAAGAGAGAAGGATATTCTATTCATGCGTTACGGAATTAAGACAGGCATAGAGGTTACACAAAGTGAAATCGGAAAAAAACTGGGAATCTCCCGTAGTTATGTATCAAGAATAGAAAAAAAAGCATTATTAAAACTAAAAGAAGAATTTGAAAAGAAAGAGCCCATATGATATACTTTGATAGAATATTATTTTATATAAAATAGTATACAAAGGGGAAAAAATGCAATTTGTTAAAGTGGAGAATTTAAAAGAGGGGATGCGTCTGGCACGACCCATTTACAATAAGCAGGGAGTGCTTTTGTTTGAGCGCAATTCTAAAATGACAAAACAGGGAATCGCAAGCATAGCCAATTTTGGATTGATTGGTTTATTTATTTTGGAGCCGGCCGAACCTGTCCCTCCTATGACAAAGAGCGATATAGAATTCGAACGATTTCAGACCATGGTGGTATTTTCTATCCAAGAGGAGCTGGAGCGTATTTTAAATACAAAGAAGCAGGCTAAATTACATTCGATTGCAAGTATTGTGATTAAAAATTACGGACATCTGGATTCCAGAATTAATTTTATTCAAAGCTTGCGCAGCCGTGAGGATTATATTTATAAGCATGCTCTAAATGTATCTATTTTATGTGCAATGATAACACATGTAATGAATGTTAGGCTGGATGAACAGCTTTCTACTATCATAGCGGCATTGGTCCATGATATAGGAAAGCTGTCCGTTCCTGTAGAAATCATAGATTTGGAGACGGAAACACCCGAGTCGAAAGCAATGATCAGTAAAGCGGAAACAGATGCCTATGATTTGATAGAAGAGGTATTAACTGATGGGAAGGTAATTCGCCGTATTTGTATGCAGAGTCAAAAGCTGATTGAGGATATGTCTGACGAGAGTGCAGCGGGCATGAAATTGGTAACAGGAGCTAAAATTCTGGCAGTGGCGGATACTTATGATACCATGACTGCCATGAAGATAAACGGTGCACCTGTATCCGAGATAGCTGCATTAAAATATCTCTTGGATAGACCTCATATTTTTGCGCCGGAGGTGGTGGAGGCACTTATACAGAGGGTGAATATTTTGGTTCCGGGCATCAGTGTAGAATTAAGCACAGGAGAGAAGGCATTGATTATCAGAACCAATGAGGAAAATATTCTGCGTCCGGTAGTAATCAGCTTTCATGATAATAGTATTATTGATTTAAGTGATGAAAGCTTATTCGGTGATATAGAAATAGTGGATATTATGAAAACATTGGACAACCGATATGTGATTGATATTGAGACGCTGCGAAAAGCGGGGATTCGTATTGAAGAGCCGAATTATGTTTAAATATAAATACAGTATGGGGAAAAGGAGAAACAGACATGCCGAACATTAGAGCGATACTGGAAGAGGCAAAGGAAGCCGGGGCATCGGACGTACATATTACGGTGGGTATTCCGCCCAAAATGCGGGTGAATGGAAAGCTGATTACCATGGTGAATCATGCCAGACTGTTACCGGCGGATACGCTGGAGGTTGTTCTGGATATTATGACGGAAACACAGAGAAACAGATTTGAGGAGAGGGGCGAGTATGATATGTCTTTTTCCATTCCTGATTTAGGACGTTATCGTGTCAATGTATATAAGCAGAGAGGCTCTGCGGCATTGGCGTTTCGTTTGGTTGGAACAAAGGTACCGTCACCGGAACAGCTGGGTGTACCAGAATCCGTGATTGATTTGTACCAGAGAAAGCGAGGACTTGTTTTAGTAACGGGCCCTACGGGAAGCGGTAAATCTACCACTCTGGCGGCAATTATCGATAAGATAAACAATAGTCGTGATACTCATGTAATTACCCTTGAGGACCCTATTGAATATTTGCATCAGCATAAATTATCTATGGTAAATCAGAGAGAAATCGGACTGGATTCCGAAAACTATGCCAATGCACTAAGAGCGGCGCTGCGTGAGGATCCCGATGTTATTTTGGTGGGTGAGATGAGGGATTTTGAAACCATAAGCGTAGCAATCACGGCAGCGGAAACAGGTCACTTGGTGCTGTCTACATTACATACCATCGGAGCGGCAAGCACAGTAGACCGTGTGATTGACGTATTCCCTCCCCATCATCAGCAGCAGATAAGGGTGCAGCTTGCCAATGTATTGGAGGCGGTGGTTTCACAGCAGTTGATTCCTACCATAGACGGAACCGGACGTGTAGCGGCATTTGAAGTAATGCATGCCAATCATGCGGTACGTAATCTAATCAGAGAAGGCAAATCCCATCAGCTCACATCTGTGATGCAAACCAACCGAAAGCTGGGCATGGTTACCATGGATGAGGCAATTCAGCAACTCTATTTTGCCGGTCGTATCGGCCGGGAGATGGCAATTCAGTTTGCACAAGACCCGGACGGCATGGAGAAAAAAATATAAAGGTAAATCAATTAATTATATATGGGCTGCCGGCAATAAGTCGGCTGCCCCATCTTATAGCAAGTTTAAAATTAAAAAATCTATCATCTAATCCAAAATCCAAAAATCAATTATCAATTATCTAATTAAAAAATCCAATAAACAATCATCTAATTCAAATTAAAATAACAAATTAAAAATCCCATATTACGTATGGGGATATGAATGAGCGTATTTTTAGCATTTTCTTTCCTATCCCGATACGATATCAGGAAAGGAGCGTGTATGTTTAGTATTATGTTTTCTGGAGGTATCCGGGGGATGGAGGCCTATCCGGTACGTGTGGAGGTGGACCTTGCCCGGGGGCTTCCCGGTTTTGAACTGGTAGGCAGCGCGGGAACCGATGTGAAGGAAGCAAGGGAACGGGTGCAGATTGCATTAAAAAATGCGGGTATTTTATTACCGGTTTCTAAAATCATTGTGAATCTGTCTCCCGCTCATATCAGGAAAGAGGGTACGGGTTATGACCTACCCATTGCGGCAGGGCTTTTGGCATGCTTGGGTATTATTAACGCAGAAAACTTTCAGGATACGGCGTTTCTGGGAGAATTGGCATTAAGCGGTGAGATACGCCGGGTGAATGGTGTGCTTCCCATAGCACTTTCTTTAATGAAGGAGGGAATCAGACGTATATTGGTACCCATTGATAATATGAGTGAATGCACGGGAGTGTCCGGAATCTCTTTGATCGGAATCAAAAATATGAAAGAACTTCTTTACTACCTGCAGGCAAGCGAGGAGGAAAGAGAAAGGACCTTTAAGACATCCCATGACCTAAGACAAAACGCAGCTTCAATGGAACTATCCCATGGTTTTACACAGATATACGGTCAGGAAAGTGCAAAAAGGGCGGCGGAGGTGGCAGCAGCCGGTTTTCACCATATACTCATAGCGGGGCCTCCGGGGACTGGGAAAACCATGATTGCAAGGCATATTCCTGATATATTACCTCCTCTTACGGACAAGGAGCGGCAGGAGGTATCCAGTGTTTATAGTATTGCCGGTAAACTAGACGGCAGCAATGCCTATATCAATAAACGGCCGTTTATTGCTCCCCACCATACCATATCCCCACAGGCGCTTGCGGGCGGGGGAAGGATTCCGCGGCCGGGGCTACTGTCCTTGGCACATAGGGGTGTGCTGTTTTTGGATGAAATGCCGGAGTTTTCCTCCAAGGTATTGGAGGTTTTACGTCAGCCCATGGAGGAGAAAAAAGTACATATAGCAAGAAGTTTGGGAACCTATACCTATCCCGCGGATTTTATTTTAGTTTGCGCAATGAATCCATGCGTATGTGGATTTTATCCCGACAGAAACAGGTGTACCTGCACCGAGCCGGATATCAGACGATATCTGAACCGGATATCGGGACCCATATTGGACCGGATAGATATTGTAGCGGAAGCAACTCCTATCAAGGTAAGGGATTTTCACCAAACTAAAGAGGCAGAGACAGAAGACGGTGTGAGAAAGCGGGTTCTGCAGGCAAGGAAAAGACAGAGGCTTCGTTATCAAGGGAGCATTTTTCATTTTAACGGAGAGTTACCCGGAAGAGAGGTAAATCGGTATTGTATCTTGCATTCAGCCCAACAGCGTTTTTTAGAACAGGTTTTTGAAACGGAGCAGATGAGTGTAAGGTCTTATCATAAGGTAATTAAACTGGCCAGGACGATTGCCGATCTGGAAGATGAGGATGAAATAAAGATAAGCCATTTATCGGAGGCGGTTTGCTATAACAACGGGAAACAGAGATTTTGGAATTAATAAAATACCTGTGCCAAAGCACGTAGAAAGGATGAGTATGGATAAACAAAATAATAGGAATTTACTATATGGAAATCCGGGAGAAAAAGAGATTGAGGACCAGCAGCCCTATGCCTTCTGGCTTCATAGAGTAGAAAAATTAGGAAATGCAGGTATGGAAAGATTATTGAAACAATTCGGAACTCCAAGAGAACTCTATTGTGCTAAGAAAAGCAGCTTAGAGAAGGTGCTGGAGGAAAAACAGCTTATAGATATATTGCAGACCAGAACCGGTGATATCTATCAGGAATATGATGCCATGCTGGAAAAAGGAATCTCATTCTATCCCTTTTATCATGAGGCATATCCCAAACATCTGTTGGAAATTCCCGACAGACCCTTTGGCATATATGTAAAAGGGAGGCTTCCACGGGATCATCAAAGAAGTGTGGCGATTATCGGTGCAAGAAATTGCTCCGAATACGGCAGGTATGTGGCGGAACAATTTGCAGGTGAATTTGCGGCGGAAGGCATAAATATTATAAGCGGAATGGCAAGAGGAATAGACGGAATCGCTCAAAAGGCAGCCCTTGAAAGAGGGGGAAAAACCTATGCAGTATTAGGATGCGGATCGGATATTTGTTATCCTCCTTCCCATGAATCACTCTATCAGGAAATATGTGAGAAGGGAGGTATCCTCTCTATTTATCCTCCCGGAACCATTCCGCTTCCCAGACGGTTTCCGCCAAGAAACAGAATTATCAGCGGTTTGTCGGATGCCGTTGTAGTGATTGAGGCCAGACAAAAAAGCGGTACCCTGATTACGGTGGATATGGCATTGGAGCAGGGGCGGGAGGTTTATGTGGTGCCGGGACGCATAACGGACAGGCTGAGTGACGGCTGTAACGAGCTGTTGCGGCAAGGTGCGGGAATTGCCTTGTCTCCTGCGAGGGTGCTGCGGGAGCTGTCGGAAACGGTCTGGAGCGGTATAGGGAAAGGCCGGGAGGAAAAAGAGTCAACGGGTGAGGAAGGAAGTAAAGAAAAATGGAAGGAAACGGGAAGTACAAAAGGAATGAGCGAACAGGAAAAAGCCTTACTTTATCTTTTGGATTTATACCCTGTTTCCATTGACCAGATACGAATCATGATGCAGACAAATAAGATTTTATCACCCCTGACTCTTCCCCAGACTATGGAGCTTTTAGTTAAGCTGACCATTGAAGGTTTTGTGAAAAACACAGGCGGATATTATGGTTTAGCAAAGCCGTTATAGAGTTGATTTTAACAGCCGTTATAGAGTTGATTTTAACAGGGGCATTGTTTAGGGAATGAAAATGTTATATAATAGCAACTATGTAAACAAACCGAAGGACCGGGTAGTAAGGGAACCGGCAGCAGGGAGAGTGTATGTATCGAGATAATACAAAAACAGTTCGGATAGGAAATAAGATAATCGGCGGAGCTAACCCGGTGCTGATTCAGTCTATGACCAATACTCCTACCCAAAATATAGAGGCAACCGTGAATCAGATTAAGGAGTTAGAGGCGGCCGGATGCGAAATTGTCCGCTGTACCGTTCCCACCTTAGAAGCGGCAAATGCTATAAAAGAAATAAAGAAGCGGATTGCAATACCCCTTGTAGCGGATATTCATTTTGATTATAGGCTGGCGATTGCGGCCATGGAAAACGGTGCGGACAAAATCAGAATTAATCCCGGCAATATCGGCAGTAGGGAGAGGGTTCTTTCTGTGATAAATGCAGCAAAGGAGAGGGATATTCCCATCCGTGTGGGTGTCAACAGCGGTTCTTTGGAAAAAGAACTGCTTGAAAAATATGGTGGGGTAACAGCTAAGGGTATCGTAGAAAGTGCATTAAATAAAGTATCCATGATTGAGGATATGGGTTATGATAATTTGGTGATCAGTATAAAATCATCGGATGTTCTTATGTGTATTAAAGCTCATGAGCTTTTAGCTGAGAAGACAAATTATCCCCTGCATGTGGGAATAACTGAGGCCGGTACAATCTGGTCCGGTAATATTAAATCATCCTTGGGTCTGGGAGTTATTTTATATCAGGGTATCGGCGATACCATTCGCGTATCACTAAGCGGTGACCCTGTGGAGGAAGTAAAATCCGCAAAATTGATTTTACGTACACTGAATCTTAGAAAAGGCGGCATTGAAGTGGTTTCCTGCCCTACCTGCGGACGAACACAGATTGATTTGATTTCATTAGCAAATCAGGTGGAAACATTGGCAGCGGCATACCCACTCAGCTTAAAGGTGGCTGTGATGGGCTGTGTGGTAAACGGACCGGGAGAAGCAAGAGAGGCAGATATTGGGATCGCCGGCGGTATCGGTGAAGGGCTTTTAATAAAAAAGGGTGAAATCATTAAAAAAGTACCGGAGGCTGAGCTTCTTTCTGCACTAAAGGCAGAACTAGACCACTGGAATGAATAAGATACAGAGTATAAAACTCCGATGGAGGATGGAATGAGTAAAACTTTTTTTGAAGTATTTCCCGGACTGAAGTTAGACGGTCAGGTGAAACAGCAGATGGAGCAAGTGGAGGTTGAAAAGGTCACGACTACATCCCGCAAGGATTATTTGCGTATTTATATAATAAGCGGTCATTTGATACAAAAGGATATCATCTATAAAGTGGAAAGAGAGATTAAGCAGCAGTTATTTAAAAAGAATCCTATCATAATTAAAATTTATGAAAAATTCAAACTTTCTGCTCAATATAATCCCCAAAAGTTGTATCAAATTTATAAGGAAAGCATTTTGGAGGAACTAAAAGATTACGATCATATTTTACATAATTCATTAAAAGGAGCTGATATTAATTTTCCCGAACATGAGAAAATGGAGCTTACTTTAGCTGATTCAGTGTTAATTCGCAGTAAGGCGGAAGATTTGATACGAATTTTAGAGAAAGTATTTAATGAACGTTGTGGATTTGAAGTAGGATTTAGTATTACTTACAAAGAAGCAAAAGAACAAAAACAAGAAGAGGATGATCAAAAAATCGCATTACAGGTAGCACGTATCTATGCCAGAGTTAAGGGCGGTTCACCAAATGATTCGGAAGAAACAGATGCAGACAATAGGAGTGAGCAACCCTCAGAAATCACTGCAATCAGGAGCTTGCAGCCCACAAAAACAGGAGAAAGAAAAGGCGGAATTGCAAAGGGTCTTAGCGGCCGTGGTATGAAGCGAGTAAAAAGGGGAGTCTCAGAAGTAAGAAAAGGGTTCCGCCGTTCCGATAATCCGGATGTATTATATGGCAGGGATTTTACTGAGGAAGCTACTAAAATAGAAGATATCATAGGTGAAATGGGTGAAATAGTCATTCGCGGAAAAATCATTAAATTTGATAAGCGTGAAATAAAGAATGAGAAAACCATTTTATTTTTTGATGTTACTGATTTTACGGATACGCTTACCGTAAAAATTTTTGCTGCCAATGAATATGCACAAGAATTGGGAAATAGTTTAAAACCCGGTGGATTTGTTAAGATCAAGGGCATTGCCATGATGGATAAATTTGACCATGAACTTACCATAGGTTCTATTACCGGAATTAAGAGGATTCCCGATTTTACAAGCAACAGGATGGATACCTCCATAAAAAAGAGGGTAGAGCTTCACTGTCATACCAAAATGAGTGATATGGACGGTGTATCCGAGGCAAAGGATCTGGTCAAAAGAGCCTATCAGTGGGGGCATCCGGCCATTGCCATTACCGACCATGGGGTTGTACAGGGATTTACCGACGCAAATCATATTTGGAATGATTTGTGGAAGGGTGAGAAAGAAAGACTGAAAAAAGAGGGAATAGATAATCCGGATAAGCAGGATTTCTTTAAAGTGATTTACGGAGTGGAAGCATATATCGTAGATGATCTTAAGAAAATTGTAACCGGGGACAAGGGGCAGGGTCTGGATGAGACCTATGTGGTGTTTGATATAGAAACAACGGGTTTTTCTCCCGTGAATAACCGGATTATTGAGATTGGCGCGGTTAAGGTATGCGGGGGAGAGATTATTGACCGGTATGGGACATTTGTTAATCCCGATGTACCCATTCCGTTTGAAATTGAAAAGTTGACGAATATCAATGATTCCATGGTAGTGGATGCTCCGGGAATAGAAAAGGTATTACCGGAATTTTTGGAATTTTGTAAGGATGCTGTATTAGTGGCACATAATGCTTCCTTTGATATGAGCTTTATCATTGAAAATGCAAAGAGACAGGGGATTCCCACAGACTTTACCTATGTGGATACCCTGATGATTTCTCGTGTGCTTTTACCTCAGCAGACCAAGCACACATTAGATGCCCTATGTGAGACATTTAATGTAACATTGGAAAATCATCATAGGGCGGTGGATGATGCAGAAGCAACTGCTCATATATTCAAGGAATTTTTAACCATGCTGAAGGAGGAAGAGGTTACTACCTTAAGCCGGTTAAATACCTTTGCAAAACCTTCCCTAAAAAGTATCAGCCGCTTGCATCCGAATCATTGTATTATTCTTGCCAAAAATGATTTGGGAAGAATTAATTTATATCGTTTGATTTCCATGTCTCATTTGCAGTATTTTAACAGACAGCCCAAGATTCCGAAAAGCCAAATCCTTAAATTGCGTGATGGCCTGATTATCGGCAGTGCCTGTGAAGCGGGAGAGCTTTACCGTGCCTTACTGGAAGGAAAGGCTGATTCGGAAATTGCAAGGATTATCAGTTTTTATGATTATTTGGAAATACAGCCCGGCGGGAACAACCGGTTTATGATAGAGTCAAAAAAATATCCCAATATTAATTCTCTTGAGGATATTCAGGATATTAACAGGAAAATCGTTAAGCTGGGAGAAGAGTTCAGCAAGCCGGTGGTAGGCACCTGCGATGTACATTTTTTAGACCCTGAGGATGAAGTATACCGTCGTATTATTATGGCAGGTAAGGGATTTGAAGATGCGGATAATCAGGCTCCTCTTTATCTTCGTACTACGGAGGAGATGCTGGAAGAGTTTGCTTATTTAGGAAGTGACAAGGCAGAAGAGATTATTATTACCAATACCAATTTAATTGCCGATATGATAGAAACCATAGAACCGGTACGGCCGGATAAATGTCCTCCCGTCATACCGGATTCGGACAAGGTACTTACGGATATTTGCTACAATAAGGCACATGAGCTCTATGGAGAAGAGCTGCCGCAAATAGTGAAGGACAGGTTGGAAAAAGAGTTGCATTCCATTATCAATAACGGTTTTGCGGTGATGTATATTATTTCGCAGAAGCTTGTATGGAAGTCTGTGGAGGATGGGTATCTGGTAGGCTCCCGTGGTTCCGTGGGCTCTTCACTGGTGGCTTTTATGGCGGGAATTACGGAGGTTAATTCTCTCAGTGCTCATTACCGCTGTGACAAATGCTATTATTATGATTTTGAATCACCCGAGGTAAAAGCCTTTGCGGGTAATGCAGGCTGTGATTTACCGGATAAAATCTGCCCCGTATGCGGTAAAGCTCTGATAAAGGATGGCTTTGATATACCATTTGAGACTTTTCTGGGCTTTAAAGGAGATAAGGAGCCCGATATTGACCTTAACTTTTCCGGTGAATATCAAAGTAAAGCACATAAATATACAGAGGTTATTTTTGGTGCCGGACAGACCTATCGTGCAGGTACCATAGGCACACTGGCTGATAAAACGGCATTCGGTTATGTTAAAAACTATTATGACGAGAGAGGGGTACATAAGCGAACCAGTGAAATTAACCGGATTACCATGGGATGTACCGGTATCCGCAGAAGCACAGGGCAGCACCCCGGCGGTATTATTGTATTACCGGTGGGACAGGATATTAATTCCTTCACCCCCGTACAGCATCCGGCAAATGATATGAAAACAAATACCATAACCACACATTTTGATTATCATTCTATTGACCACAATCTACTCAAGCTTGATATACTCGGGCATGATGATCCTACCATGATTCGTATGCTGCAGGATTTGACAGGTATTGATCCTACTAAAATCCCTTTGGATGATAAGCAGGTCATGTCTCTGTTTCAAAATACCTCCGCCCTGGGTATTACACCAAGCCAGATAGGCGGCTGCCCTGTAGGTTCCCTTGGCATTCCGGAGTTTGGCACCGAGTTTGTAATCCAGATGTTAGTTGATACTAAACCAAAGCAGTTATCTGATTTAATCAGGATTTCCGGTCTGGGACATGGTACTAATGTATGGCTGGGGAATGCGCAGGATTTGATTTTAAGCGGTCAGGCAACGATTTCCACAGCAATCTGCTGTCGTGATGATATTATGATTTATCTGATCAATCAGGGAGTCGAAAGCTCTTTGGCATTTACCATTATGGAAAGTGTAAGAAAGGGTTACGGACTTAAACCGGAGTGGGAAGAGGCCATGAAGGAAAAGGATGTGCCGAATTGGTATATTGAATCTTGTAAGAAGATTTCATACATGTTCCCTAAGGCGCATGCTGCGGCCTATGTCATGATGGCATGGAGAATCGCTTATTGTAAGATAAATTATCCCCTTGCCTATTATGCGGCCTATTTTAGTATTCGTGCAAAGGCATTTTCCTATGAGCTCATGTGCCAGGGCCAACAACATTTAGAAAATATTATGGCTGATTATAAAAGAAGATCGGATAACCTTACCAATAAGGAAAAAGATGCATACGGCGATATGAAAATAGTACAGGAGATGTATGCCAGAGGATTTGAATTTGTTCCCATTGATATTTTTACTGCTGATTCCAGGCAGTTCAAAATAGTGGACGGTAAGCTTATGCCATCTTTAAACAGCATTGAAGGATTGGGAGAAAAGGCAGCGGATGCCATTGTGGAAGCCGTTAAGAACGGACCCTTCCTTAGTAAGGATGACTTCAGGCAACGTACTAAGGCAACTAAAACCGCTATTGATTTAATGAGCAGCTTATCCCTTTTAGGCGACCTGCCCGAATCCAATCAGATAAGCCTGTTTGATTTTGTATAGTTGTAGATTTTAATATAACATAATAAAAAAGTGCCTGTATTCCAATTAAGGAATTCAGGCATTTTTCGGGTTGGGCTGTTCGTTATAATAACTTACAGTCAACAGCTCGTAGGGGAATCGAACCCCTGATTCCGCCGTGAGAGGGCGGCGTCTTAGCCGCTTGACCAACGAGCCATAGTTATGCAACGCATGACGCTTATTCATATTAATATAAAAAGCAAAAGAATGCAAGTACTTTTTATAAATATTATAATCCATCACAAAGAATAATTTTAAATAGAAAGTCTTTAGTAATCATCCCTTTATATGACGCTTAATTGCATCAAAGCTTTCCTTGCTGATGTCATGTTCAATCCTGCAGGCGTCCTCCGTAGCTGTCTGTTCATCTACGCCTAGATCAATTAACCAAGAAGAGAGCAGTTTATGACGTTCATACATAGTCTCTGCAATTTCCCGCCCTTTAGTTGTCAGATAGATATAACCCTGTTGGGTAACAGTAATATATTCATCCTCACGCAAATGCTTCATAGCGACACTGATGCTTGATTTTTTATAATTCAGTTCGGTGGCGATATCCACGGAACGGACCACAGGCAGCTTTTCACTGAGCATTAAGATTGTTTCCAAATAATTCTCAGCAGATTCTCTGATTGTCATTGATAAACTCTCCCTTACATTTTTATAGAACTGCTGTAGTCAGTATAGCATATACTATGCGTTAAGAAAACTTTATTTTTAATTTTAAGTTTATAATAGGGTTAATTTTTTGTTGAATTTTTTACTGTTCATGTTATGATGATAAAGACCCAAGATATAGATAATCGCAATTACTTACCAAAGATAGGATGAAAGGAGATAATTATGTTTGAAGCAAAACATCTTTCTTTTTCAGTTACAGAAGAGGGAAAGACAAGAAAAATCATAGATGATGTATCTTTTAATGTAAACCCCGGAGAAATGCTGGTAATTACAGGGCCGAACGGAAGCGGAAAGTCTACTTTAGTAAAGCTTCTCATGGGGATAGAAAAAGCCAATGAAGGTACGGTTTACTTAGAAGGAACAAATTTGACGGAATATGGTATTGATCAACGTGCGGAAGCAGGAATCGGATATGCGTTCCAGCAGCCGCCACGTTTTAAAGGAATGACAGTGAGACGTTTGCTGGCGATTGCTGCAGGCGGAAAGCTTTCAGAAAAAAGTTGCTGCGATTTGCTTTCCGGTGTGGGGTTATGTGCAAGAGAGTACTTAGACAGGCAAGTGGATGATACCTTATCCGGCGGAGAAATGAAGCGTATTGAGATTGCTACGGTACTGGCTAAGAAGCATAAAATTTCATTGTTTGATGAACCGGAGGCAGGAATTGACTTGTGGAGCTTCTCCATGCTGGTAAAGCAGTTTGAAAGAATCCACCTCAAAAAAACAGAAAGTATTATTGTGATTTCTCATCAGGAAAAGCTTATTAATATGGCGGATCGTATTATGCTGTTAAAAGACGGCAGTGTGGAACGGATCGGCTCAAGAGAAGAAGTGGCACCTATTTTATTTGCGGGTGGCGGTTTCTTTGGCTGTAATAAAGTGGATGGTAATTAGGTAATATGGAACAGCATGATACAAAAGCGGCACAGAAATGAGGATATATATATGAAAATAGATAAAAACACACAAAAAGTATTGGATCAAATAGATGATAAGGGCTTTAAGCAGGAAGGGGCATATAATCTGCGATATAATGGATATGCCCTATGCCATGGAGATACGGAATTTATAAAAATTAAAAAAAGAACAGACGGCAATCAGGGTATCGATGTATATATCAGCGGAGAGACAAAGGGAGAGGCTGTTCATATCCCCGTGGTAATATCCACATCGGGTATGACCGATATGGTTTACAATGATTTTTATGTAGAGGAGGGGGCGGATGTCACTATTATATCCGGTTGTGGTATCCATAATTCAGGTTGTGATGACAGCAGGCATGACGGCATGCATACCTTTCATGTGGGTAAGAATGCCAATGTTGTATATACCGAAAAGCATTACGGAGAGGGTGAGGGAACCGGTGCCCGTATTTTAAATCCCGTTACTAAAATTATATTAGAGGACAATGCTGTTTTTACATTAGATACGGTTCAAATTAAAGGGGTGGATTCCACAATCAGGGAAACCCAAGTAGAGTTGGGAAGCGGCGCCAAGCTCATAGTAACGGAAAAGCTTATGACCCATGACAAGCAGACTGCTGTTTCCAATATGGATGTCCTGTTAAACGGGGAGGGCAGCAGTGCACAGATTGTATCAAGATCCGTAGCAAAAGGAGAGTCTGTTCAGACCTTCCATCCAAAGGCTGTCGGAAATGCCGGCTGTCATGCACATATCCAATGTGATTCTATCATTATGGAGAATGCAAAAGTTTCAGCGATACCGGAAATCAATGCCAATCATGTTGATGCGGCAATCATTCATGAGGCCGCCATCGGTAGGATTAATAATGACCAGGTTATGAAGCTTCGGACTTTGGGACTCACCGGAGAAGAGGCAGAAGGTGTTATTGTAGAGGCATTCTTAAATTAAATTTTTTGCTTTCACCTAAGGCTTACATGTGGTATACTTATTTATGATTATGTGGAGGAGGGATAGAATGGCAGAAAAAGAGATACAGTCTGCTACAAGACGGCAAAGAGTGCAGATTTTGAAACGACTCATTATAATCGTCTTGATTACCTCCATTCTGATACCCATTGTGCTATGTGTGATTCTTTTTATAAAGATGAATCAGCTTGAGAATCAGATAGAACAGCTTCAATCCGTTATTTCGGAAGCGGCAGAGGCAAGCATGGACCTTAGCCGGATGGAGGAAAATGAAAGTCCGGGATTTATAATGGAGCCGATTATTACGGAAGATACAGAACCTTTAAAAGCGGCTGAGAATGATAAGGGTACGGGAGAAATAAACTTTCTGGAAAAAGATACGGAGAGTGAGGAAGATACGCGTAAAATATATCTGACTTTTGATGATGGCCCCAGTTCCAATACAAATAAGATTTTAGATATACTTGCCGAATATGATGTAAAGGCTACCTTTTTTGTGATAGGAAAAGAAGGAGAATGGGCGGAGGATGCCTATCGACGTATTGTAGAGGAAGGCCATACACTGGGGATGCATTCCTATACCCATGAGTATAGTCAGATATATGAGTCGGTGGAATCATTTGAAGCTGATTTGAATAAGCTGCAAGAGTATTTATATACGGTAACAGGTGTGTGGAGCCGATGTTTTAGGTTTCCCGGAGGAAGCTCTAATAAGGTAAGCCAAGTGGATATGAAAGAACTGATTGCATATCTGAATGATGAGGGATTCACTTATTATGACTGGAATATATCTTCAAAGGATGCTTCCCGCACAATACTTACCGAGGATGAAATTATAGATAATTGCCTGGAGGGAATTGAAAAGCATACTACCGTCATAATCTTAATGCATGATGCGGCGGGAAGAAATACTACCGTAGAAGCATTGCCGGGCTTAATCGAAAAAATACAAAGTATGGAAAACACGGAACTGTTGCCTATTACGGAGGATACAGTACCGGTTCAGCATATTACCATAAAACAAGAAGAAACGGAGGATTAAGTGCATGGGTTTTTTCTCGGATTTAAAAGAGGACCTGTCACAGGCGGTTAATGAATTATTGCCTGAGGATACAGAAAATGCAGATGATTTGCAAAATGCAGAAGATACACAGATAAGTGATTTGGAGGGTATTTCGGAGGAGATGTCCGCAGATGAGTTTACAGAAGAAGATAATTCTGACTATGTAAATTCTGATTATGTAAATGCAGATTACGTAAATTCAGAAGATATGGCACAGCTGGATGCGTTACTTAACCGCGTGGATTCTATTGTGGTACCTGAAGATATGGATATTACTAAAATAGAAGAAGAACCGGAGACGGATTTAGAAGCCAGCATCAGAGAAGCATTTGGAGAAAAAGTTGAAAAAGGGGAAGAAAAAAAGATGGATGTTCAGATGAAAAGTGCATTGGATGAAACAGCTATTATTACTGCGGGTATGATCATTACGGGCGATATTGCTTCCGAAGGCTCTGTAGAGGTAACAGGTGAAGTAAAGGGCAATATTGATATTCTGGGCAAATTAAATATAACCGGTGTAATTTTCGGTAATTCCAAGGCAGCGGAAATATATGCGGAAAATGCAAAAATCACCGGTGAAGTGGTGAGTGAAGGTACGGTTAAAATCGGACTGAGCTCTGTTATTATCGGTAATATTGCAGCCAAAAGTGCTGTTATTGCAGGTGCCGTAAAAGGTGATATTGATGTACATGGACCGGTAGTGCTTGATTCTTCGGCTATCGTTATGGGAAATATCAAGTCCAAGGCAGTGCAGATTAATAACGGTGCCGTGATTGAAGGTATGTGTTCACAGTGCTATGCGGATGTGAGCCCAACTTCTTTCTTTGATGAATATAATGGTGATAAAAAAGAGAAAACAAAAAATAAATAAGGAGTGCTTCCATGCGTAGGATATTACTTAAATTAAGCGGTGAGGCCCTGGCCGGTAACAAGCGCACAGGCTTTGATGAGGAAACGGTAAAGGGAGTTGCACTGCAGGTTAAACAGCTTGTGGATGACGGATATGAAGTGGGTGTTGTAACAGGAGGCGGTAATTTCTGGCGTGGACGTACCAGCGAAACCATTGACAGAACAAAAGCCGATCAGATAGGGATGTTGGCCACTGTTATGAACTGTCTTTATGTATCGGAGATTTTTCGTTTCATGGGCATGGAAACCAATGTACTTACTCCTTTTTCATGTGGTTCCTTTACCAAACTCTTTTCTAAGGAGAGAGCCAATAAGTATTTTGCAAAAGGAATGGTTGTGTTTTTTGCAGGGGGTACTGGACATCCTTATTTTTCTACGGATACCGGTGCTGTACTTCGTGCGGTAGAGGTAGAGGCAGATGTGATTCTGCTTGCCAAATCCATCGACGGTGTGTATGATGCGGATCCCGCCAAGGTGCCCGATGCTAAGAAATATGATGAGATTACCATAGAGGAGGTAATATCAAAGAACCTTCAGGTTGTGGATATGACAGCATCCATACTGGCAAGAGATAATAAGATGCCGTTATGGGTTTTTGGATTGAGTGAAGAAAACAGCATTGTGAATGCAATCAAAGGTAAATTTACAGGTACAAAAGTAATTGTTTAGATAAAGCTGTATATGCAGCGGGAGGAGAGGAAAAATGGACGAGAGAATTAGTGTTTATGATAAAAAGATGAAGAAGGCATATGAATATTTAGAGGCTGATTATATGGCCATTCGTGCAGGACGCGCGAATCCTCATGTGCTTGATAAACTCAGAGTGGATTATTACGGAACACCTACTCCTATTCAGCAGGTAGGTAATATTACAATACCGGAAGCTAGAATCATTCAGATTTCCCCATGGGAAAAATCATTAATTAAAGTCATTGAGAAAGCTATTTTAGCTTCGGATATCGGTATCACGCCGTCAAATGACGGTGTTACCATAAGATTGGTATTTCCCGAGCTTACGGAAGAGCGCAGAAAAGATTTAGTAAAGGATGTAAAGAAAAAAGGGGAAGAAGCCAAAATTGCCATTCGTAATATCAGAAGAGACGGTAATGATGCATTTAAGAAACTGGGCAAGGGAGATGTTTCCGAGGATGAGGTAAAGCAGCTTGAGGAAAGTTTGCAAAAGCTGACAGATAAGTACGTTAAGGATGTAGATACGTTGATTGATAAGAAATCCAAAGAAATCATGACCGTATAAAAACAGATAGAGGGCGGGTCTTCAGACCTGCCCTTCAGTCGATTAATCGGAAAGTTGGGTAGTGAAGTGGACGGATTAAAGATGCCAAATCATGTGGCTATTATTTTGGATGGCAACGGCAGATGGGCTGTGGCTAAAGGGATGCCTCGTAAATACGGACATGTGCAGGGAGCTAAGGCTGTGGAAATTATCTGTGAGGAAGCATATCGGATGGGGATACAATATCTGACGGTATATGCTTTTTCTACGGAGAACTGGAGCCGTCCCAAGGATGAAGTGGATGCTTTAATGAAGCTTTTGCGTAACTATATGAAAACCTGTTTAAAGACTGCGGAGAAAAACCGTATGTGTGTGAGGGTAATCGGTGATAAAACCGGATTACCGGAAGATATCAGAACAAGGATTGCAGAGCTGGAAGAAGCAACTAAAAACAATGATGGCCTGCATTTTCAGATAGCGCTTAATTACGGCGGGCGGGATGAAATACGCCGCTGTATGAAAAAATTGGGAGAAAAGATTGCGGCAGGAGAGCTGCAACCTAAAGATATTACGGAAGAATTAATTGAGGACAATCTGGATACATGCAATTTACCTCAGCCGGATTTGCTGATACGCACCTGTGATGAAAAACGCATTTCTAATTTTTTATTATGGCAGCTTGCATATACGGAATTTTATTATACACCGATAGCATGGCCGGATTTTACAAAAGATGAATTGATAAAAGCTATAGAGGCATATAATAAAAGAGACAGAAGATATGGCCTTGTAAAGGAGGAGTAATCCATGTTTTGGACCAGGTTTATAAGCAGCATAATTTTGGTGGTAATTGCGTTGGTAACGTTAATTTTTAGCGGCCCGCTGCTTGCCGGGATTACCTTTTTTATCTCACTTGTGGGATATTTGGAGCTTTGTAAGGCGACCAAAACCCATACGGAGGGGAAAAAATTAAACGGACTTGAGGCGGTGGGGATTCTTGGTGTGTCTGCTTACTATGCCGTTATGTTTTTTTCAGGCAGTGAGCATTTATTGCTTATGATAATAATCGGTGTTTTTTTGGGGAATTTATGTGTCTATGTATTTTTATTTCCCAAGTATAATGCACAGCAGACATTTTCTAATTTCTTTAGCTTTATCTATGCACCGGTAATGCTATCCTTTATATATATGACAAGAGAGCTTCTTTACGGAGAGTATATTGTGTGGCTGATACTAATCAGCTCCTGGGGATGTGATACCTGTGCCTATCTGGTGGGTATTTGCATCGGTAAGAGAAAAATATTCCCGATATTAAGTCCTAAGAAATCTTTGGAGGGTTGTATCGGCGGGGTAGTGGGTGCCGGCTTATTGGGGGCTGCATTCGGCTTTTTTGTAATAGAAAATGTAGTAACAAATCAGACTGTTACCTTGATTATAACATTTATTTGTATGGCGGGCGCCATAATGAGCCAAATAGGAGATTTAGCGGCATCGGCGATAAAAAGAAATCATAATATAAAGGATTATGGCAAGCTGATTCCGGGTCATGGAGGAATTATGGATCGCTTTGACAGTGTGATTGTGACGGCTCCCATGATATTCTTTCTGACCACATTATTGATAAAAGCATAGTACCAAAGAGCCTGAAAGGTGATAGGAATGAAAAGGATAACAATACTGGGTTCCACCGGTTCCATAGGTACGCAGACACTTGAAATAGTAAGAAGCAATGCTGATTTACAAGTAACAGCATTGGCAGCCGGAAGCAATGTGGAATTGATGGAAAAACAGATTCGGGAATTTAAGCCCGTTCTTGCAATCATGTGGAAAAAAGAAGCGGCAAAGGACCTAAAAGAACGGGTAGCAGACCTAAATATTAAGATTGCCTGGGGGATGGAGGGACTGATAGAAGCAGCGGTTTTGCCCGAGGCGGAAGTATTGGTTACCGCAATAGTGGGCATGATTGGTATTAAACCTACCATTGCAGCAATCAAGGCAGGTAAAACAATAGCCCTTGCCAATAAAGAAACATTGGTTTGCGCAGGGCATTTGATTATGCCCATGGCAAAAGAGCATAATGTTGCCATTCTGCCGGTTGACAGTGAGCACAGTGCTATTTTTCAATCTATGAACGGAGAGCCCCAAAACCGTATTTCCAAGATTTTACTTACGGCCTCCGGCGGTCCCTTCAGAGGAAGAACAAGAAAAGAGTTGCAAAATATTCGTCCCGAGGATGCGTTAAAACATCCGAACTGGTCCATGGGGCAAAAAATAACAATAGATTCCTCCACTTTGATTAACAAAGGCCTTGAAGTGATAGAAGCCAAATGGCTGTTTGATGTGGAGCTTTCTCAGATTCAAGTTGTGGTACATCCCCAAAGTGTAATTCACTCTATGGTGGAGTATGCGGATGGTGGTATTATGGCACAGCTTGGTACACCGGATATGAAGTTACCGATTCAATATGCCTTATTTTATCCGGACAGAAGACCATTGGCGGGAAAACGGCTTGATTTTTACAGGCTGTCACAGATTACCTTTGAAGAACCGGATACGGAGACCTTTCGCGGCCTTGGGTTAGCATATAGGGCAGCAAAAGAGGGCGGAAATATGCCTGCGGTCCTGAATGCAGCCAATGAAAAGGCAGTAAGCCTCTTCTTAAACGGAACGATTTCTTTTTTACAGATTGCAGAAATAATCGAAGCATGTATGGAGCAAAGTACATTTATTGATAATCCCGATGTAGAGCAGATAATACAGACGGAAATTGAAACATATAATATGATTGCCCGGCTTTTAAGACGGGCCAAGATATAAAATCAAGGAAAGTATAAGAGAGTAAGCATAGGTATGATGACAGTTATTTTATTTATTCTGATATTTGGTTTAGTGATATTATCTCATGAATTCGGACATTTCCTGTTAGCTAAGCTGAATGGAATCCATGTTGTGGAATTTTCCCTTGGTATGGGTCCCACACTTTGTTCTTTCAAAAGAAAGGAAACAAAGTATGCCATTAGGTTATTTCCTATCGGCGGTGCCTGTATGTTTGAGGGAGAAGACGGACTGGAAACCGAAAATGGCGGAGGAGAAGGTTCCTTTTTAAAAGCAAAGGTATGGGCAAGAATTGCTACGGTGGTTGCCGGCCCTATCTTTAATTTTATATTGGCATTTATTGTGGCGATTATTGTAGTATCTATGTCATCAACCGACTTAACCGTCATATCCGGAACCCAAGAAGGAAGTCCGGCGCAGACAGCGGGACTGAAAGAGGGAGATAAAATTGTAAGTATAGACGGAGAAAAAACATATGTGTTCAGAGATGTCTATTTGCTTACGCTGCTCAATAAGGGTGAGCCCATGACCATAGTGTATGAACGAAACAATGAGAAGCATACGGTGGAATTGGAACCTGTTTTTGATGAAGCGGGCAATAAATATGCTATGGGTATCTATGGTGGTGTATATGAACAGCCAAAGGGCATTGCGGTATTTCGAGATGCCTGGTATGAAATCCGATATAGCGTAAAGGCTACTTATAAGAGCCTTGGTTTATTGATTACGGGACAATTTAACAGAGAGGATATGGCAGGACCTGTTGGGATTGCCGTCAATGTGGTTGGAAAAACATATGAAGCCGCTAAGGATTATGGAATTAAGTCGGTAGTACTGAGTATGTTAAATATCGTGATTTTATTATCAGTGAATCTTGGTATTTTAAATTTGCTGCCGATTCCTGCACTGGACGGTGGAAGGCTTGTATTTTTGCTGTTAGAGGTAATCAGAAGAAAGCCGGTACCGCCTGATAAAGAAGGAATCGTACATTTTGTGGGATTGGTATTCTTTATGATACTTATGGTAGTAGTACTGTTCAATGATTTGGTTAATATTTTCGGTGCATAGTAAATTCATATTATTTAATTAATAGATAAATTAAGCAGCTGCATTTTGGGAAGTTTGCCACATTGATATTCCCTGCGGCTGCTTTTATAATTTATTCCTATCATACTTTTTGATAGCAATATAGTGGGAAGGATAGTTAAATTTGAATCATATATTAGAAAGGTATGAGATTATAAAAGAAATAGGAAGCGGTGCAACCGCTAGGGTGTATTTGGCCGAAGATAGGATAATCCTCAGAAAAGTGGCAATTAAACAGGGAAATCATAAGGAATTACTTCTGAAAGAGGCAATATTCCAGGCAAACCATTCCTCAGCGTTTTTCCCCATGCTATATGATTATGCAGAGGGCGAACGCAGCGTTTATCTGATTATGGAATTGGTAGAAGGAGAAAATTTGAAGGAACGTTTTCAGCGGATAGGAAGGTATACTCAGGAAGAAGTGCTGAAAATTGCTTGCATGATTGCCCAAGCCATAGACAGTATTCATACGAAAGAACCTTCTTATGTATACGGAGATATAAAACCAGAGAATATTATGATACAGCCTGATGGCAGAGTGCGGATTATAGATTTCGGCACGGTAGCTAAAATAGAAGAGGATAAAAGCTTTACTTTAGGGGAAATCAGGGGAGGAACCAGGTTCTATGCACCACCGGAAAAATGGCAGGGCAGGCCGGATATAAGAAGCGATATCTATGCCCTTGGCCGGCTGATGCAGGTGCTTTTGCAAATGGGCAGGAAACATGTGATAGAAGGGAAGGTCACACGCTTGATAGAGAAATGTATTCAGGAGCAGCCTCGGTATAGGTATCAATCCATGTCCCGATTTTTAGCAGATGCAAAAGAATGCTTATTTTAGCTCTCAATATATCACTCGTATGATTCGCAATATATCACTCGTATGATTCGCAATAGGTTTTGACTTTCCGTTTGAAAGATACTATAATATTAGGGATTGATTTTAAATAGAACGAAAGAGGTGTCATAATGAAGAAACTGGAAGAATATGTAAGAAGCATACCGGATTTTCCGGAAAAAGGAATTATATTCCGGGATGTAACAAGTGTCCTGCAGGATGCGGACGGTCTGCGTCTGGCTATAGATACCATGCAGGATATCATAAAGGATTGGGACTATGATGTTGTAGCTGGAGCAGAATCCAGAGGTTTTATTTTTGGTACACCCATAGCATATAATAATCACAAACCATTTGTACTCATACGCAAGAAAGGAAAATTACCTTGCGAAACGATAGAAAAGGAGTATGATTTAGAATATGGAAAGGCTATTATTGAAATGCATAAGGATTCGATTAAGCCCGGACAAAAGGTTTTGATTGTAGATGATTTAATTGCCACAGGCGGCACGACTCAGGCCATGATTAAACTGATTGAATCATTAGGTGGTGAAGTGATTGGAATGGTGTTCTTAATGGAACTGGCAGGTTTAAAGGGAAGAGAACGATTGAAGGATTATCGCATGGAAGCAGCAATTACCTATAGTGGTAACTAAGCATAGAATAGGTTAAATATAACCGCGCAAGGATATGATGACAGATGACAGAAGAAAAAAACGAAATGGTTCTGGATGATAGTAAGATAAGTGCATTGAAAGAATTTATGGCACCTGATGAATTATATCAGGTGTTGATTAAACGTGTGCAAAAATACCATCCGTCTGATGATATTTCCTTGATTGAAAAGGCATACAAGATGGCAAGCGATGCGCATAAGGATCAATTGCGCAGATCGGGAGAGCCCTATATTGTGCATCCCTTGTATGTTGCTGTTATTTTGGCAGATTTGGAAATGGATAAGGAAACCATTGTAGCCGGACTCTTACATGATGTGGTAGAAGATACAATCATGACAGAGAAACAGATTACCGACGAATTCGGTTTTGAAGTTGCACAACTGGTGGATGGGGTTACAAAACTTGCAAATATTCCTTTAAGTAGCGGAATCGGCTCGGAAAGTGATGCAAGGTTGGAAATGCAGGCTGAAAACCTAAGAAAAATGTTTTTAGCTATGGCAAAGGATATCCGTGTCATTATTATAAAATTAGCGGACCGCCTTCATAATATGCGGACCTTAAAATATCAAAAGCCCGAGAGTCAGCAAAGGATTGCCAAGGAAACGATAGAGGTATATTCACCCATTGCACAGAGGTTGGGTATTTCCAAAATTAAGGTGGAGCTGGATGATTTATCCTTAAAATATCTGGAGTCTGAAGCTTATTATGATCTGGTTGAAAAGATTGCGGTCAGAAAAAGTGTCCGTGAAAAATATATAGCTGGTATTGTAGCAGAAGTTAGTGTGCATATTGAAAAGGCAGGTATTCCGGCAGAAATTGACGGTCGTATAAAGCATTTCTTCAGTATTTATAAAAAAATGATTAATCAAAATAAAACATTGGATCAGATTTATGATTTATTTGCCGTTCGTATTGTCGTAGGATCGGTAAAGGATTGCTATGCTGCATTGGGAGTAATCCATGAAATGTATAAGCCCATACCGGGGCGCTTCAAGGATTATATTGCAATGCCAAAGGTCAATATGTATCAGTCTCTGCACACCACCGTTATGGGTTCCTCTGGGCAGCCCTTTGAAGTACAGATCCGTACCTTTGAAATGCATAAGGCAGCGGAGTTTGGTATTGCGGCTCACTGGAAATATAAAGAGACAGCGGATGGCAAAAAGGTAGAAAGCCAGGAAGAAGAGAAGCTGATTTGGCTGGGGCAGATATTAGAATGGCAGAGAGATACTTCCGATAATAGGGAATTTATGAATCTTCTGAAAAATGATCTTGATTTATTTTCAGGCAGCGTATATTGCTTTACGCCCAGCGGAGATGTTAAAAACCTTCCCACCGGCTCCACACCCATTGATTTTGCCTACATTATTCACAGTGCGGTAGGAAATAAGATGGTAGGTGCCAGAGTTAATGGTAAGCTGGTTACAATAGATTATGAAATTAAAAACGGAGACAGAATTGAGATAATTACTTCTCAAAACTCCAAGGGTCCCAGTAGGGATTGGTTGAATATTGTTAAGAGCACACAAGCTAAAAACAAAATCAACCAATGGTTTAAGAATGAATTTAAGGAAGAAAATATTACAAAGGGCAAGGAAATGCTGGCAAACTATTGTAAGAACAAAAACATAGTTTTGTCAGATTTAGCAAAGCCTGATTATATGTTGGCTATTGAGAAAAAATATGGTTTTCAAAATTGGGATGCGGTTTTAGCAGCGATTGGACATGGTGCTTTAAAAGAGGGTCAGGTAGTTAATAAGATGCTGGAATATTACGACCGCGACCATAAAAAGGCAATGACCAATGAAGAGGTTTTGGCTTCAATAGCGGAGAGTGCACATATAAACCGTCCTGTATTAAAGAAATCCAAGAGCGGTATCGTTGTAAAAGGGATAACGGATATTTCAGTCAGATTTTCAAAATGCTGCTCACCCGTACCGGGTGATGAAATTGTAGGTTTTGTTACCAGAGGAAGAGGAATTTCCGTTCATAGAACAGATTGTATCAATATTATTAACCTACCTGAAATTGAGAGGGCAAGACTGATAGAAGCGGACTGGCAGGAATCTGAGCAGGGAACGGAAGGCGAGAAATATTTTGCTGAAATCACAATTTACGCCAAGAATAGAAACGGACTTCTCGCCGATATCTCTAAAGCGATCACAGAAAAAGATATTGATATTCTTTCTATGAATACCAGAACCAATAAACAGGGAGTTGCAACCATGCAAACCTCTTTTGAAATCAGCAGCAGAGAAGAGTTGAACAGGATTATTGATAAAATCAGAACCATAGACAGTGTAGTGGATATAGAAAGGACAACGGGTTGATGGCAAAATTAAAAATCGGTCGTATGGTAATCGGTGTCTATGCGACAAATTGTTATTTTCTATACAGGGAAGGATATCCGAATGTGTTGGTAGCAGACCCGGCAGATCAGGGTGAACTGATCTATAAGAAGCTGAAAGAAAAGGGATTTACCGTTGAGGGTATCCTTTTGACACATGGACATTTTGATCATATATGGGGTGCAAATGAACTGCGGGCAGTATCGAAGGCTCCTATTTATGCTCTTGATACCCAAGAAAAACTTTGTGAAAACGCAAATTTAAATGTCTCTACTCAGGCAGGCAGAACCTGTAGTGTGATACCGGATCATTATGTGAAGGATGGGGAAGAGCTTACGGTTGCAGACATGAGCTTCAAAGTACTTGCAACACCGGGCCATACATCGGATAGCTGCTGTTTTTATTTTGAAGAAGCCGGCTTTTTGATTTGCGGAGATACTTTATTTTTAGAATCTATAGGGAGGACGGACTTTCCTACCGGTAGCAGCAGTTCACTGCTGCATTCTGTGAGGGAGAAGATATTTGTATTGCCGGATACGGTAACACTGTATCCCGGTCACGGAGAGAGCAGTACAGTAGAGCATGAAAAGAAATACAATCCGTTTTTCTGATAGATAGTAAAAGGCTTATAGAAATAAAAACTAATTTTAAAAGAACCGTCTTAAACGTGCCATAAAAGCAGTTTAAGACGATTTTTTATTTTATATAATATTAACATAGAATAAAATATATATTTATATTGACAATGGTGTGCGGTACACAGTATAATGTGAATGAAAGTAAGAGGAAGGGGAAATATATAGTATGACGAACAAGAAAGGAGTCACATGGGAGATATTAATGAAATCATGCAATCTTTAGTACAAGAATTAAGGCGGGGAACCATTGTCCTGAGTGTACTGAGCCAGTTAAGCAGTCCCAAGTATGGCTACAGACTGGTAAAAGAGATGGAGAATAAAGGCGTAAGGGTAGATACCAATACATTATATCCCTTACTAAGAAGGCTGGAAAAACAGGAAATACTAATCAGTGAATGGGAAACGGATCAAAATAAGCCCCGTAAATATTATAAGCGGACACCCTTCGGAGATAGAGTATATATGAATTTAGTGGAACAATGGAAGGAAATGACGATTAGTATGCATAAGCTTATCGGATGGGAGTAGTGAATATGAAAAAGAATGAATTGATAAAGAGATATTTATATGATGTAGTAAGAAGACTACCGGAAAACCAGAAAAAAGACATTGAAGAGGAGCTTTATACTCTAATTGAGGATATGGTGGAGGAAAGGCAGGGAAACGGGGAAAGCCTGGATAGCAATATAAATGCAGTACTGGAAGAATTGGGAGAGCCTGTAAAGCTGGCAGCCAAATACAGAGGGGAAGAAGCTCATCTAATCGGCGGTGATTACTATTTTTTATACTGCCAGATTGTTAAGATTGTGTTAATCTGTGTGGGAGCAAGTATGTTGCTTTCCAATATAATTAGTTTTTTTGTAGTAGCGAGTTTTGAATCCATAGATATAGACAGAGCCATCCGCTCCATGCAAGAAGGAATAATTAATTTAATGAAAATTCCAATGGCTTTAGTACAGGCATTTGGGTTTGTAACAATTGTTTTCTATTTACTGGAAAAGAATCAAGTAAAGCTGCAAGAGAAGAAGGGCCCATGGAAGGTAAATAAATTACCGTTTATTCCTTATAAAAAGGCTGTGATTAAAAAAGGAGATAGTATTGTCGGTATTGTATTCACCGTCATACTTGCTGTTTGGTTTATATTTGCACCTGAATTTTTGGGAGTTTTTATGAAGAATAGCGGAGGAGAAATCGTTTCCATTCCCTTGTTTAATATGGCTATCTGGAATAGAATCTTACCATTATTCTTATTAGCGCTTGCTTTGGGAGTTATAGTTCATTTTACAAAACTCATTGTGGGTCATTATAATTATACTGTTATGTGGGTTACTATAGTCTGTCAAGTATGTAATATTGCCATTTCTATCTATATGTTGAAAGGCCTGGTCTTTTTTAATCCTAATTTTGTATCAGACATTTCTGCTCTTAGAAACATGACTTTTAATAATAAATATGATATAATGACGCATTGGAGCGGGGAAACAGGAAGCGTTATATTATCCAATATATTGTTAGCGGTTATTATATTTGCCGGCTTACTTGAGATTGCGACAACTGTTTATAAAACCCTGCGATATGGATCGAGAGGAAATGAAAATTAATGTTTGTAGTAAGAATCAATGACTCCAAATTTGAATATGATATTCTTTCCCTTGTTAAAGATTTTTATCAAGGAGAAAATGTGAAGATACTAACACCGGATACCGGTGATGATAAGCGTGCTGAGTTTGAAAAGAATGTGAAGCTTACTATTGAAACAGGGAAAAGCGGAGCTAGGATAGAGTTTATGGATCAAGAGGAAGATTCTACAAAAGAAGATGCTCCTTTAGGCAGGCAGGGAAAACAATATCACTGGTCAATTACGGATAATAGCCCGGAATGGGGAGATGCAAAGGCATATAAAGATGCCTTTAAGCGCTTCTTATACAAAACCCTAAGTGAAGATTCAGAGAAGACATTGCCTTGGGGAAATCTTACCGGTATACGACCCACCAAGATTGCAATGGAACTTTTGGAACAGGGTAGGAATGCAGAAGAAATCATATATTTCCTAGAAAAAGAGCATTATGTCAGCCCCGAAAAGGCAGCCTTGAGCGTGGAAATCGCAGAAAGAGAAAAAGAAATCCTATCCCGTATTCATTATGAAAACGGCTACAGCCTCTATATCGGTATTCCCTTTTGTCCTACCACTTGCTTATATTGTTCCTTTACTTCTTATCCCATCTGTAAATATAGGGATAAGGTGGAAGCATATCTTGACTGTTTGATTAAGGAGATGCAGCATACTGCAAAAGCCTGCAAGGGTAGGATATTGGACAGTGTTTATATGGGAGGGGGTACGCCTACCACCCTAGAGGCAAATCAGCTTGACAGACTGCTTACGGCATTGAAGGATTGTTTTGATTTTTCCACCGTACAGGAATTTACGGTAGAAGCGGGCAGAGCGGATAGTATTACAAAGGAGAAACTGGAAATATTAAAGAAACACGGAGTGGGACGTATCAGTATCAATCCTCAGACCATGAAAGAAGAAACGCTTACAATAATCGGCCGCCGGGCTACTGCGAAGCAGGTAAAGGAAACCTTTGCCATGGCGCGTGAGGTTGGAGATTTTAATATTAATATGGATATTATCCTAGGGCTTCCCGGTGAGGACGAGGCAGATGTACAGGCAACGGTAAAAGAAATAGCAGAAATGAGGCCGGATTCTCTGACGGTACATTCCCTTGCGATTAAACGGGCCTCAAGACTTTCTCAGTGGATTTTAGAAAATGGAATAAAAACCATCCATAATACGGATGAAACCATGAAGCTTGCGGCGCGGGCGGCAAAGGAAATGGAGATGCAGCCTTATTATCTTTACCGGCAGAAAAACATGTCGGGTAATTTTGAAAATGTAGGTTATGCCACAAAAGGCAATTACGGAATTTATAATATTCTGATTATGGAAGAGAAACAGACGATTGTGGCGTTAGGAGCCGGCAGTATAACCAAGGTAGTATTTCCCGGAGGAAGAATAGAGCGCCGGGATAATGTAAAAGATGTGGATTTATACATAGAAAAAATTGATGAAATGATAGAGCGAAAACTAAATTGCTTAATCCAAGCTTGAAACGCAGTATAAATTAGTGTAAAATCTTGTAAGTATAGTAAGAAATGCCTGCATGAGCTTAGGTTGTGCAGGAAAACAGTAATCTAATACGGAAATGAGGGAATTATATTGTTAAGTAAAAAACCGGTTACCGGTATGAAGGATATTATGCCTGCAGAAATGCAAATCAGAGATTATGTGATGGGTGTGATCAAGGACACCTACGGAAAATTCGGATTTACTTCCATTGATACTCCATGTGTGGAAAATATCGCTAATTTAAGCAGTAAGCAGGGCGGAGATAATGAAAAATTAATATTTAAAATATTAAAAAGAGGAGAAAAGTTAAATCTCGAGACAGCAGAAACAGAATATGATTTAGTTGACAGTGGGCTCAGATATGATTTAACCGTACCCTTGGTGCGGTTTTATGCTAATAACGCTGCAAATCTGCCAAATCCCTTCAAAGCATTGCAGATGGGAAGTGTATGGAGGGCGGACAGACCACAGCGCGGCAGATACCGTCAATTTACACAATGCGATATTGATATCTTGGGCGAGGCATCCAATCTGGCAGAGATAGAGTTGATTTTAGCGACTACTACCACAATCAGTAAATTGGGTTTTGACAATTTCCAGATTCGTATCAATGACAGAAGGATTTTAAAAGCCATGGCGGCTTATGCGGGTTTTGCGGAGGAATCCTATGACAGTGTATTCATTATATTGGACAAGATGGATAAAATCGGTCTGGAGGGTGTTAAAAAAGAGCTCTTGGAAACGGGCTATACCGAGTCGGTATGTGATAAGTATTTAGAACTCTTTACTCAAGTAGGGAAAACAGAAAACGGAGCAGCCTTTTTGATGGATAGCCTAAAGGGTTATTTAGAAGAAGAGGTGATGACCTCCTTTATGGAAATTATGGATAGTGTTACCACAACGAAGGCGGATACCTTTGAATTGGTATTCGATCCCACACTGGTACGAGGGATGAGCTATTACACAGGCACTATTTTTGAGATTGCAATGCCGGAATTCGGAGGCAGCTGCGGCGGTGGAGGAAGATATGATAAAATGGTGGGTAAATTTACAGGTAATGATGTACCTGCCTGCGGTTTTTCCATTGGTTTTGAAAGAATCATCCTCTTATTGATGGAAAAAGGATTTCAGGTTCCCATTGAGCAAACACGTATTGCATATCTCATTGAGAAGGGAGTATCCGGTGAGACACTCTGTGAGGTAATAGCAGAGGCGCAAAAAGAACGTGAGGATGGGCATCAGGTGTTAGTGGCCCGTATGAATAAAAATAAAAAATTCCAAAAAGAAAAACTTATGGCTGAGGGCTATGAGGAATTTAAAGATATTTATAAGAATCCGTTAAAATAAATATAGGTTAATCAGAAATAACTGAATGCAGGATGCATAAATGAATCGAGGTAGATTATGGCTGAAACAATGAAAGGTTTAAAACGAACCCACCGCTGCGGGGAGCTCACCGCTTCTCACAAGGGAGAGCAAGTAACCGTAATGGGCTGGGTGCAAAAACAGAGAAATAAAGGCGGTATTATTTTTGTGGATTTAAGGGATCGTGCGGGTATATTGCAGGTCATTTTTGAGGAAAGCGATTGCGGTCCCGAGCATTTTGCAAAGGCAGAAAAATTGCGGAGCGAGTTTGTGATTGCGGTAGTAGGACGTGTTGAGAAAAGAGCTGCTGCAGCAAATGAAAATCTTGCGACGGGAGAAATAGAAATACGTGCGCAGGAGATCAGGATATTATCCGAAGCAGAGACTCCCCCCTTTCCCATAGAATCTGACAGTAAGACAAAGGAAGAGCTACGGCTTAAATATCGTTATTTAGATTTGCGGAGACCAAATCTACAGAATAATCTGATACTTCGCAGCAAGATTACGACTACAATCAGGAAATTACTTACCGAGGAAGGCTTTTTAGAAATAGAAACTCCCATGCTGACAAAATCCACACCGGAAGGGGCAAGAGACTATCTGGTGCCCAGCCGTGTGCATCCCGGTACTTTTTATGCCTTGCCGCAGTCACCTCAAATATTTAAACAGCTTTTGATGTGTTCCGGGTATGACAGGTATTTTCAGATTGCCAGATGTTTTCGGGATGAAGATCTTCGTGCCGACAGACAACCCGAATTTACACAGGTGGATATGGAGCTTTCCTTTGTGGATGTGGATGAAGTGATTGATGCTACCGAAAAGATGATTCAAACAGTGTGCAAGGAAGCGATTGATTTGAAGATTACGTTACCCATTGCCCGTATGACATGGCAGGAGGCCATGGATCGTTTCGGTTCCGACAAACCCGATACTCGGTTTGGGATGGAGCTGGTCGATGTATCCGATGCGGTTTCAGGCTGCGGCTTTGGGGTATTTACAGGGGCTTTGGAAAACGGCGGATCCGTACGCGGTATTAATGTAAAGGGACAGGCAGAATTTCCTCGTAAGAAAATTGACGCCTTAGTGGAATTTGCCAAGGGCTATGGTGCTAAGGGTTTGGCTTATCTTGCTATATTACCGGATGGAAGCTATAAATCCTCATTTGCAAAATTCATGTCAGAGGATGAATTGCATAGGCTTGTACAGGCTATGGAAGGCGAAAACGGCGATTTGCTGTTATTTGCGGCAGATCATAATAAAACGGTATACAATGTATTGGGAGCTCTTCGTATCGAAGTAGCAAAGCAGCTTGATTTAATCGATTATAGTAAATTTAATTTCCTTTGGGTAACCGAGTTCCCGCTCTTAGAATGGAATGAAGATGAAAATCGCTTTGCGGCAGTGCATCATCCGTTTACGATGCCGATGGAAGAGGATTTGCCTTTACTTGATACAGAACCCGGTAAGGTACGCTCAAAGGCTTATGATATTGTTCTAAACGGAGTGGAATTAGGCGGCGGCAGTGTTAGGATATTCCAACCCGAGGTACAGGAAAAAATGTTTGAGGTACTTGGGTTTACAAAAGAAGCTGCTTACTCCAGATTCGGATTTTTGATAGATGCGTTTAAATATGGAGTGCCCCCCCATGCAGGATTGGCAATCGGTTTAGACCGTTTTGTAATGCTGTTGGTAAAGGCCGAAAACATCCGGGAAGTAATTGCATTTCCTAAGGTTAAGGATGCGTCTTGCCTTATGAGCCAGGCACCCGATGCAGTAGATGATATGCAGCTTACGGAATTGCAGATTAAGCTGGATTTACATGATTAGGCTATATGTAATGGAAGCTTCACCGCTTCATAAAAAAGAAAATTGGGAAAAAGCATTTGCTCTGGCTGATTCCGGTAGGAAAGAACGGATTGTCAGAATGAGGCAGGATAAGAGCAAAGTGCTCAGTATGGCAGCAGGTCTTTTGCTTTCTTATTCTTTGGCGGAGAAAACAGATAGCGGCGAGCTATGGGAGGACGGAGCAATTTGCTTTAATGAAGTTAAGGTCGGGAAGGCTTTAGAAGTACTTTCTGATTCCGCTCCCATAGAGATAGAAACAACTCCCCGGGGGAAGCCTTTTTTAAAAGAGCACCGGGGACTTTTTTATAATTTATCTCATTCCGGAGAGTATGCAATATGCGCCCTGTCGGATCAAGAGGTGGGTGTTGATATTCAAAAATGGAGAGGGATTACCAACAGCGGTATAGCAAACAGGGTGATGCATGATAAGGAAAGAGCGGCTTTTTCCTGGGATAAAGTGGGTAGTGAAGAAGAATTCTATCGGTTTTGGGCAGCAAAAGAAGCCTATGTAAAATGCGGCGGAGAAGGTCTTTTAAAGGATTTCAGAGAAATCATCGTGGATTTTTCTAAGGGTGAAGTCATAGATACCACAACCAATAAAAAAAGAAAGCTATATATGCTAGATAAACTGTCCGGCTATTCCATAGCGGTTTGTGAGGATTTTACAAAATTATAATAAATAACGCCAAAAGAGGAAAAAATCAGCTTGCCTCTGCATATACTTATAGTTGTAGTAGTTACATAATGTATATGTGGAAGGAAGAAACGGGATGGTAGAAAAAGAAATGGAAGCAGCCGAAAGTGAGCTTCTATGCTTGAAGGAATCCATGGAAGATATTTGTTTTCAAAAGATCTATGAAAACGCTGTACAAAAAGCCATGGAGATTACAAAGGAAGAAGTAGAGCGGCTGGAGGAGGAAACCCAAAGAGAGATTATCAGCACAATATACGGCAGGGTGAAAGCCCCCGAGAGCGTGCAAAGAAAGCTTTGCAAAAAAGGCTGTGACAGCAAGCTGGAAACCGCAATGATGAAATTGAATGATATTGCCGGAATGCGTGCTACCTGCTATTTTATGGATGATGTATATGAGTTGGCAGGGCGGCTAAAACGAAATAAGCAGATGCGGTTTTTGATGGAAAAAAATTATATAGAAAAACCAAAGGCAAGCGGATATAAAAGTTTGCATCTTATTGTTGAGGTTCCTGTATGGACAGAAAGTGAAGAGCAATGGATAAAAACAGAGATACAGATTCGGACTCTGGCAATGGATTTTTGGGCTAAACTAGACCATAGAATCTGTTATAAAAAAGATTTAAAGGCAGTAAAGGCGGTTCAGAAGGATTTAAGGGAATATGCTGAAATCATCTCGAGGGTGGATGTGCAGATGTTAACGCTTCGAAAAAAAATAGATGCTTTATAAATGATTGGAATTGCTTGGTTTTTGTCTTTTTCTTCTTAATTTAATTTTTTATTCTTAACTTAATGCTATTGTACTGCATATAGTATTAAAAAGATAATAGGAGCAGGCATATGGCAACAACAGTTATGCTGGATGCAGGGCACGGCGGATGGCACAATGGTGCCTCCTTTGAAGGGAGACTGGAAAAAGACGATGCGCTGAACCTAACTTTAGCAGTAGGCGAGATACTGCAGGAAAACGGAATCAATGTACTTTATACCAGAACAGAGGATATCTATAAATCACCGGGGGAGAGAGCAAGAGAGGCAAATGCGGCAGGCGCGAATTACTTTGTTTCCATTCATAGAAATTCCTCACCTTCACCGGGCCAGTATTCGGGAATTGAAAGCCTTGTTTATAATCGGAGCGGAAATGCTACGCAGTTGGCAGAAAGTATTAACCGTAATTTAGAAAATGTAGGATTTACCAATCAAGGCATAAGTGAAAGGCCGGGACTTATCGTGTTGAACAGTACACAGATGCCGGCAGTTCTGGTGGAAGCTGGATTTATTAATACTCCGGCGGATAATTATTTATTTGACACCAAGTTTAATGAAATAGCCCAGGCGATTGTAAGCGGCATATTAGAAACAGTAACCTAGCTGAATTCATACACGATACATATGGTGGTGAATATGAAAAGATAGAATCAGACCCGTTTACCTGCATGTGTATAAGCAAAGCCCACAGATTTTAAAGTCTGTGGGCCCTTTTTGTAGATCTATTTTATGATACAGTAAAGACCGCTGCCTTCAATCTCAAGTTGTATGCTGCGGTTTTTTTGTGTCAGCGAAGTTGTTTTTTTACATATTTCTTACATAATTCTTACGTTAAGATGATATTTTCTATTTTTATTACATGCTACTATCATACTTGAAATGAAAAAGAAAATTAAAAAACCAATTTGGAGGAGTAAGAGTATGAGAAAAAGAAAAAACAAAATAGGGGTTATTTTAGGTTTGGCAGTACTGATAGCAGGGACGCTTGCCGGATGCGGTGACAGTCAAAAGACAAGTGCAAAAGGTCTTTCGGGAACCATTACTCTTTCCGGCTCCACTTCCATGGAGAAGCTGGCAAATGCTCTTAGCGAGAGTTTTATGGAACGGCATTCATCGGGCCTTCGGGCTGCGGGAAATCCACATTTTTAAAATGTATCAATCGCATGAATGATTTGGTGGAATGTGCAAGAGTGGAGGGCAGCATTTTATTGGACGGAGAAAATATTTATGATCCCAAGGTGGATACCACATTGCTGCGTAAAAAGGTTGGTATGGTATTTCAACAGCCGAATCCTTTTCCCATGAGCATTTATGATAATATTGCTTATGGTCCACGTATTCACGGCATTAAGAATAAAACTCAGTTAGATCATATTGTGGAAATGGATTCCACTACCAATATATTTACAAGACCCGGAGATAAACGAACGGAAGATTATATTACCGGATGGTTTGGTTGATAGGTTATAAGGAGGAAAATCAATGTCACCAAGAATTTTATTTGAATTGGAATTAGAAGCGCTGAAGAACAGTGTGAAGGATATGGGTAAGCAGATAGAACTGGTTTACAATAAATTGTTTGAGGCTCTTGTAAATAAAAGCAGAGAGGAAATGGAAGTAATTGTGCAAAACGACAGACTGATTAACGATATGCAGAGAAATATAGAAGCAAGTTGTTTGACGCTGTTAACAAAGCAGCAGCCTATTGCAAGAGATTTACGCATGGTGTCTGCGGCGCTTAAGGTTGTTACGGATATGGAACGTATGGGAGATCATGTATCCGATATGTCGGAGTTATTTCTTAGAATGGATCTTCCTGTAATGGAGGAATTTTCCGCAAGTCTGCCCCAGATGGTATGGGCGGCAGACAAAATCATACGTGATTCCTTGGTAGCCTTTGGAGATAAAGAGATAGAGAAGGCAAAGGCTGTAATTGCCTATGATGATGTAATTGACCATTATTTTAATCAGGTAAAGGAAGATTTGATAATGGAATGAAAGGAAGGGCATAAAAATACCGATAATTGTGTGGATATGCTTATGATAGCTAAATATTTAGAAAAAATAGGTGACCATGCCGTAAACATAGGAAAATGGGCTATTTTCAAGGAAACGGGAGATATGGATGATGTAAGACTGCTTTAATTCAACTATGAGGTGAGTTTATTGACGAGCTGAAATAAATAAGATAAAATAATAGAACATGATAAAGGTTAAAATAATTCGTTTTTTCCTCAAATTTTACTTACATTTTACATGCAACATTGTTATATTTTACTTATATGTTGTAAAATGTCAGAGATGGGTAAAATTTGTATAAACAAGTGAGGAAAAAAGAATGGATTTTTTTAATTTATTAAGTCTCATCGGTGGGCTTGCCCTTTTCTTATACGGCATGCATTTGCTGGGAGAAGGACTTACCAAAGCATCGGGAGGAAGGCTGGAGAGTATTTTAGAAAAGCTGACCAGTACGCCCTTAAAGGCTTTTTTGGTGGGAACAGGTGTTACGGCAGTGATACAGTCTTCATCGGCAACCACCGTTATGATAGTTGGCTTTGTAAACTCCGGTATTATGAAACTGGAACAGGCGGTCAATGTTATTATCGGTGCAAATGTGGGAACGACCATTACAGCATGGATATTAAGTCTAAGCGGTATTGAAAGTACTAATTTTTTAATTCAGCTTTTTAAACCAAGTTCCTTTTCTCCCGTACTTGCAATTATCGGTGTGGGATTTATCATGTTCTCAAAAAAGGATAAAAAAAGAGATATCGGCATGATTATGCTGGGATTCGCAATATTAATGATGGGTATGGATGTGATGAGTGCAGCTGTGCAGCCGTTAACGGATGTGCCTGAATTTACCAATATCCTAATTATGTTCTCCAATCCGATTTTGGGATTGTTGGCAGGCCTGCTGTTAACATGTGTGTTTCAAAGTTCTTCTGCTTCTGTGGGTATCTTACAGGCAATATCCAAAACCGGTGCCGTAAGTTATGCAACTGCAATTCCCATTATTATGGGACAAAATATCGGAAGCTGTATTACAGCCATGCTTTCGAGTATCGGTACAAGTAAAAATGCTAAAAGAGCAGCGCTGATGCATTTGTTTTATAATACAATCGCGACCGGTACTTTTATGGTGGTATTTTATGCAATCAATGCTTTTGTAGATTTTTCTTTTATGGAAAATACCGTAGGGCCACTGGGCATAGCTGTGGTACATTCCATGTTTAATATAGCGGCTGCATTGCTGATACTACCTTTTGCAAAAGGACTGGTAAAATTGGTTCGATTTGTGCTTAAGGATGATGAATCAGGTAAGGAATTGACGCAGGTTGACAGAGAACTCATGACATTGGATGCACGTTTTCTGGATACCCCGGGTCTGGCGGTTGAGCGTAGCAGGCAAGTGGCAGTGACAATGGCACATTATGCACAAAGTTCCATTGAAATCGCTATGGGTTTACTTGAAGATTATGATAAGGAGCAGGCGGCTCGTGTCGTGACGATAGAGCAGCAGGTGGACCGGTTTGAGGATGAGCTGGGCACCTATTTAATAAAATTAAACAGCAGGGATTTATCCGAAAAGGATAGCCATATCATATCCGTTTTACTTCACTGTATCGGAGATTTTGAAAGAATATCCGATCACGCGCTGAATATTAAGGAAGCAGCAGAGGAAATGTCGGATAAAAAGAAGACTTTTTCAGATAAAGCATCGGAGGAAATAAAGATATTTGCGTCTGCGGTGAAAGAGATTGTAGCAATGTCTATACTTGCATTTGAAACGGAAGATTTGGCGAAGGCTGAGTTGGTAGAGCCTCTTGAAGAAGTGGTAAATATCTTAAACAAGGAAATCAAGAAGAGACATGTAAAAAGACTGCGCAAGGGCAAATGTACCATAGAGCTGGGCTTTGTACTGTCAGATATAACCACTAATTTTGAAAGGGTGGCAGACCATTGTTCCAATATTGCAGTCTGTCTGTTACAGGTACAAGGGGACAGCTTTGAAACCCATGAATATTTAGATACCTTAAGAGAAGAAGACAATATGGATTTTAGAGAAATGGTATTGGCATATAAAGATAAATACACTTTGCCATAACCGTCGAAAGGATGAATAGGATGCCGATTATTTATGTGGTGGAGGATGATAAGAATATCAGGGAAATCGAATCATTTAGCTTAAAGAATGTAGGATATGAGGTAGAGGATTTTGAGTACGCGGGTGATTTTTATCAAAGGCTTGCAGAGAAGAAACCGGATTTAATCTTGTTGGATGTAATGCTCCCGGATGAAGACGGACTGGATATTGTAAAGAAGCTTAGAAGCAGTACGGACACAAAACAGATTCCCATCATTATGGTAACAGCCAAGACTTCGGAGCTTGACAAGGTTAAGGGCTTAGATATCGGTGCGGATGATTATATGACGAAGCCATTTGGTGTTATGGAATTGATATCCCGTGTAAAAGCATTGCTAAGACGAAGCAATACAAAGGGAAATGATGAAAAGGCCTTAAAACTGGGAGAAGTTGTTTTGGACACGAAAAAGCATGCGGTAACCGTCAGTGAAATTCCATGTGAGCTTACATTTAAAGAATATGAATTACTAAAGCTCTTAATGACCAATGCCGGTATGGTAACCACCAGAGAAGTAATTTTAGAGCGGGTATGGGGTACCGATTTTGAAGGGGAATCCAGAACCCTTGATATGCATATCAAAACACTCCGTCAAAAGTTAAAAGACGCGGGCGGGATGATTAAGACCGTGCGCAATGTGGGCTATATCATGTCAGAGACACAGATATAGCCGGAAAAGGAAATCCATGAAAAAGAAAATCAATTTACAATTAATGGCCATTTCATCAGTGGCCATTTTTGCCACGATGATATTAATAAGTACTGTTTTCTATGAATTATACCAAAGCCAGATTATTGACGACCTAAGAAGCTACAGTAATTTGCTTGTGGATTCGTCCATGGTGGAACATATGCAGGGGAGCGGTTATACGGTTCCCCCGGATCGTGTCAGAATCACCATCATGAATGCAGACGGAACCGTATGGTATGATAATGAAGCAAGCAGCCTGTCTCTGGATAATCACTTGTCCAGACCGGAGGTGCAGGAGGCTTTAGATAATGGGGAGGGGATAGCCGTAAGGCACTCAAGCACCATGCAGAAGAGTACCTTTTATTATGCCAGGATATTGGAAAACGGTGATATTCTTCGGTTAGCCAGAGAAGCGGGAAGCATATGGAGTATTTCTTACAATACTTTGCCGTTTGTGGGGATTATGGTAATCTTCTTATTGGGTATTTGTCTGTTAGTATCACATTTTCTGACCAAAAGACTGATTGCCCCCATAGAGCAGCTCGCTAAAAATCTGGATAATATGACGGAGATAACGGCATATGAGGAGCTGCAGCCGTTTATTACCATGATTCAGGAGCAGCATAAGGATATTATGAGAAATGCACTGATACGTCAGGAATTCTCTGCCAATGTATCCCATGAGCTTAAAACACCATTGACCTCCATTTCCGGGTATGCGCAGCTGATTGAAACGGGGATGGCTTCGGATGAAGATGTGATACGGTTTGCAAAAGGTATCAATGCCAATGCCAATCGACTGTTTAGTCTGATCAGTGACACTATTCGGTTGTCCGAGTTAGACAGCGGGGAACAGGAAGTTTTATTCGGAAAGGAGAATTTAAAGCTCTTAGCAAGAAATTGTCTGGATATGCTTCAGTTTTCGGCAGAGAAGCATGAGGTCAGTCTGAATCTGAGCGGCGAGGAATGTTTTGTATGGGGAAATAGGCAGATGGTGGAAGAGGTGCTTTATAATTTATGTGACAATGCAATCCGTTATAATAATGAGGGTGGCAGAGTGGATGTAAATATAAAAGATTTGGGAGAATTTACGGAGCTTACGATAACAGATACGGGGATCGGTATTCCTAAGGATGCGCAGGAAAGAATATTTGAAAGATTTTACCGTGTGGATAAGAGCCGCTCTAAATCTACCGGGGGTACAGGCTTGGGACTTGCTATCGTCAAGCATATTACCGCAACCCTTGATGCAAAAATCAGTTTAGAAAGTGAAGTGGGAAGAGGGACCAAGGTTACGGTGTTATTTAGGAAAAATTGATTTAATTCATTAAAACAGAGTCCGCTATGTGGCAGCGGACTCTGTTTCTATTTTTTCTGTTGCATATAGAGTGTCGGTATCATTTTCAGGTATCTTTGTCTCGGGCAGTGTCATAAGAACCTGCAATATTCGGTTTTGGTCAATCCCTTTTACCTGCAGGAGCGTTCCGTCCTCTAAGGCAACCGTTTCTTCGTCCTCCGGCAGACGGCTAAGCTGTCCTATAATTATGCCGCCGATGGAATCATAGTCCTCGGAGTCTAATTTGGTGCCGATCGCATCATTAATATCGGAGAGATTCATACTGCCTTCAATCAAATAAGTATTTTCACGGATTTTCTGAATCAGCTCATTTTCATCTTCATCATATTCATCCCGTATCTCACCCACAAGCTCTTCCAATAAATCCTCCAGTGTAATCATACCCACGGTAGAACCGTATTCATTTAATACAAATGCAATATGCATGGATTTTTCCCGCATTTCAAAAAGCAAATCGGCGGATTTTTTATACTCATAGGTATAATAGGCTTCTCTGATAAGTGGCTGCAATGAAAATTCCTTATCACCCGGAGCATTTTCTCTTGCCAGAAAAAAGTCTTTTATATTGATAAAGCCCAGCATATCATCTTTATCCTCCTGGTAAACAGGAATACGGGTATACAAGGACTCCTTAAAGATTGCAAGAAGCTCCTGACAGGAATCATTTGAGCTGATGGTTACCATATTAAGGCGCGGAATCATAATATCCCTCGCACAGATATCCGAAAAAGCAAAAACATTATATATCATTTTTCTTTCTTCGGTTTCTATTTGACCATCCTTATGGCTCACATCCACATATACCTTTAATTCACTCTCGGTAATGGTATTGCTTTTCCTTGTAGGATCAATATGTATGAGCCGGAGTATCCCATTGGTAAGGGCATCCACGATAAAAATAACAGGAGTAAGCAGCTTCATCAAGTAATATACCAAATAGGAGTAGGTCAGAACAATCTTTTCGGCTTTTAAGCTGGCTCTTGTTTTGGGAATAATTTCGCCGGCCAGCAGGATGATAAAAGTAAGAAGACCGATTGCGATACCGATATAAGCATTTCCCAAGAAACGAATTACGAATGAAGCAGCAAGGGAAGACGCGCTTACAATAACGAGAGTACGGCAAATTAAAAAGGCGGTGAGCATTTTGCCATATCGGTCTAATATCTTGTTTGCCATGCCTGCGCGTGGATTGCCGGATTCTTCCAGATTACGCATATTAATACGACTTACCGTGGTAAATGCGGTACCTACCGATACAAAATATCCGGATAATAATATCAGTATAAAGAGAATTGATAATTGTATGACACCGTCGGTATCCAAAAAATCACTCCTTTGTATGTTGATTAAA
>CAZJAS010000009.1:0-51515 GCA_964544135.1 uncultured Clostridium sp.
TTACATTACCAGTGAAACAAGGGGTCTGTGGATAAAAGTACGGAAACTCAAGAAATTTGTTAGTCTTGTTTTTGAAAGAAAAATATACTATATTATTAGTAGGACATTTCATTGACAAAAAGAAATAGGCATTTATGAAACTTGTTTTCAATGGGGCTCTACTCTCCATATTACTTTGTCAGCCGGTTTTTCTAACCATTCCAATGAGCCCCTAAGTGTAAAAGCATGTTCAGCAAAGGCTTCCCTGCTTTTAGAAATCCCTTAGGGTCTCATTTCCATAGAAAAAGATGGCTTTCCAAAGTATTATGGAGAGTTGAGCCACTGGAAATAAGTTTCACAATTGCCTAACAAAAATGACAGCTGGAAAGGAAACGGTTAATTTTGAAAATATATAATTGTTTTCCACAAGGAAAGACTAAAGTATTGACAATGAGCTATGATGACGGAAAGCTTGCTGACGAAAGACTTTTGAAGATTTTCAACCGCCACGGTATCAAGGGAACCTTTAATTTAAACTATGGGTTGATGGATAATCCGGAGCGGATAAACAGGGACAAAATTAAAGACTTGTATGAGGGGCATGAGATTGCAACCCATACCTTGAAGCATCCTACGATATCCAGATGCCCCCTTACTGAGGTGGCAAAGGAAATTTTAGAGGATAGGATCGGCCTGGAGCATATTGCAGGATACCCGGTCCGGGGGCATGCTTATCCCAACGGCTCCTGTAATGAAGAGATTAAGCAATTATTAAAGAGCTTGGGAATTGCATATGCCAGACTGGCCTGCATGGAAAGCGGAGAGTTTGAATTACCTGAAGATGCGTATGAATGGAAAAGCACCTGCCATCATAATTATCATCTTATGGATTATGCAAAGACATTTGCCGATTTTAAAAAGCCTCAGTATTTAAAATGCCTGTCCGTATGGGGACATAGCTATGAGTTTGACAGGGACAATAATTGGGATTTGATAGAGGAATTCTGCGCTTATATGGGCGAAAGGGAAGATATCTGGTATGCCACTAATATAGATATTATAGATTATAATAGGGTTTGCAGGTGTTTGCAATTTGGCGCCGCAGGTGACTTTGTATATAATCCCTCAGCAAAGAGCGCATGGCTTCAAGTGGATGATCGGATAATAGAAATAAAGGGAGGATCCCTTGTAAGGTTTTAACATTGAGTAAAAGTCAAATTAAGACAATTGAATGTCTTGGTTTGACTTTTGTTGGTTTTTAGGAGAAGGAGAACGACTATGGCAGATATCATTATTATCGGTGCGGGTGTATCAGGGGCAGCGGTTGCACGGGAATTGTCACGTTACAAAAGGGATATTCTTGTATTGGAGGGTAAGAGCGATGTATGTGAAGGAACCTCGAAAGCAAACAGCGGTATTGTACATGCGGGGCATGATGCACTTCCCGGCACATTAAAGGCATACTTTAATGCCAAAGGAAATCGGATGATGGAACAGCTTGCCAAGGATTTGGATTTCCCTTTTCATAGAAACGGTGCTCTGGTACTGGCGTTTGAAGAAGAAGGGGAAAAAGATCTCCTTAAGATTTTAAAAAGGGGAGAAGAAAATGGTGTGGAAGGTTTAAGCATCATAGGACCGGAAGAAATAAAGAGTTTGGAGCCAAATTTATCGGGAAAGATAAAGGCAGCTCTTTACGCACCTACCAGCGGTATTGTATGTTCTTTTGGCTTGAATATAGCATTGGCTGAAAATGCCTGTGAAAACGGGGTAATTTTCAAATTTAATACTAAGGTAGAAAAAATAGAGAAGATAAATAATAAGAATAATGAAAAGCTGGAAAAGCCGGAAGCTAAAACAGAGGGGGTTGAAAGCTATATTTATAAAGTATATACCAACCAGGGATGTTTTGAAGCACCCATTATAATCAATGCAGCCGGTGTATACGCAGATGTCTTTCATAATATGGTAAGTGAGCAGAAGTTTTATATAACGGCAAGAAAAGGAGAGTACTGCCTTTTGGACCGAACGGCAGGCAATCTGGTTTCCTCTACTATATTTCAGCTACCCGGCAAAATGGGTAAGGGTATTTTAATTACCCCGGCAGTACATGGCAATATTTTAATCGGACCTACGGCCGAAAATGTGGAAGATAAGGAAGCGGTCAATACCACGGCGGAGGGAATGCAAAAGGTTTTGACACAGGCAGCAAAAAGTGTGGAGGATTTGCCGGTACGTGCTGTTATCACCTCTTTTGCCGGACTACGGGCACATGGAAATCATACGAATGCAGATGGTAATATAGACTTTTTGATAGGAGAAGTAAAGGATGCCCCCGGTTTTATTGATGTGGCAGGGATTGAATCTCCGGGACTTACTTGCGCGCCTGCCATAGGTGTTTATGTGGCCGAGCTCATAAACAGTATGAATCCGGCCCCCCTTAAGGAAGACTTTAAGGCAAAGAGAAAGGGGATTCCCAATATGCGCTTAGTTTCAGAGGAAGAAAAAAAACGCCTGATTGAAGAGAATCCCGCATATGCCAATGTTATTTGCAGGTGTGAGCAGGTAACGGAAGGGGAGATCTTAAACGCCATACACCGACCTCTGGGTGCGGTAACTCTGGACGGTATCAAACGAAGGACAAGAGCCGGAATGGGCAGATGCCAGGCGGGATTTTGCCTGCCGAAGACGGTGGAGATACTTGCCAGAGAGCTATCAAAGGATATGGGTGAGATTACAAAGTCGGGAGAGGGTTCGCTTTTTCTTACCGGGTACAACAAAGAAACTAAAGAAGCGGTAACAGCCTATCATAGAATAGAGGAAGAAGAGGTGCAGGCATGACAACCGATTACAATCAGGTGGATATTGCAATTATCGGCGGCGGTCCTGCCGGGCTTGCGGCGGCGGTTTCTGCCGTGAAGGCTTCTGTAAGAAAAGTATTGATATTGGAGCGGGACAAGGAATTGGGGGGTATCCTGAACCAGTGTATCCATAATGGTTTTGGCCTTCATACCTTTAAGGAGGAGCTGACCGGTCCCGAGTATGCGGCCAGATATATTTCTATGGCAGATAATTTGCAGATTCCCTACGAATTGGAAACCATGGTATTATCCGTTGCCCGGGGAGAAGAGGATAAAAAAATAATAACACTCATGAATCCCCGGAAAGGGTTGTATCATATAGAAGCAAAAGCGGTTATTCTGGCGATGGGATGCAGGGAACGCCCAAGGGGAGCTTTAAATATTCCGGGCTATCGTCCCGCCGGCATTTATTGTGCGGGCACTGCACAACGCTATGTCAATATGGAAGGCAGGATGCCGGGCAGAGAAGCAGTGATTTTAGGCTCAGGTGATATCGGGTTGATTATGGCAAGAAGAATGACACTTGAGGGAGCAAGGGTAAAGGTGGTGGCCGAGCTGATGCCCTATTCGGGAGGACTAAAGAGAAATATAGTACAATGCCTGGATGATTTTGATATTCCCTTAAAGCTGGAACATACGGTAGTGGATATAGACGGCAGGGACAGAGTAAAGGGCGTAACCCTGGCGCAGGTGGATGAAAACAAGAATCCCATTCCCGGGACGGAGGAATATATATCATGTGATACACTTTTGCTTTCCTGCGGATTAATACCGGAAAACGAGCTTACCGCAGAACTGGGTGCGGCAATGAATCCGGTGACGGGAGGGCCTCTCGTAAATGAAAGCTTAGAAACAAATATTCCCAGTGTATTTGCTTGCGGAAATGTACTTCATGTACATGACTTGGTTGATTATGTAACGGAGGAAGCCGGTAAAGCCGGTGCGTGCGCCGCGGCATATGTTTTAGAAAAAAGCAACACAGTAACGGAAGCGGGAGCGGAAGCCGGGGATTGTGACAAAGAAATCTTAATTCAAGCAAAGGACGGTATCCGTTATACGGTACCGGCCATGATACGACCGGCCTATATGGAAGAGATGCAGTTAATCCGGTTTCGTGTGGATCGAGTCTATCAAAATATATCTATCTGCGTTTACTTTAACGACACGTGCGTCACTAAAATAAAGAAACGGGTATTGGCACCCGCTGAAATGGAACAGATAAGACTCAAAAAGGAAGATATTTTAAAAGCGGCTCCCCTTACTCACATAACCATATGTATTAGACAGGAGTAGGGTTTAAATCGACCAGTAAAAAGGAGAAATAGGATGCAAAGTAAGGAAATGACCTGTATCAGATGTCCTTTGGGATGTGCGCTTACGGCAACTGCAGATGAAAAGGGAAATATTACGGTGACCGGCAATACTTGTCCGAAGGGTGAAGAGTATGCATTGGGCGAAATCAGGGACCCCAGGAGGACGGTAACAAGTACGGTGCGGATTAAAGGCCGTCAAAACCGGGTAGTGTCGGTAAAAACATCGGAGGATATTCCCAAAGGTAAAATAATGGAATGCATGGAAGCCCTTGGGCGGATTGAGGCTGTCCCTCCTGTAGAGATAGGAGATATCTTATTAAAAAATGTGGCAGATACGGGGGCGGACATTCTGGCAACCTGTAAGATAATATAAAGTAAGAAGAGAAAGGATATTACTATGAAAAAATATGTATTGGCATTGGACCAGGGAACCACCAGCTCCCGGTGTATATTATTTGATAGAAAAGGAAAAGCTTGTTCCATGGCCCAGAAGGAATTCGAACAAATCTACCCGAAGCCGGGTTGGGTAGAGCATAATCCTATGGAAATTTGGTCTTCCCAGCTGGGTGTAGCCATGGAAGCCATGGCTATGGCGGGAGCAAGACCGGAGGATATCAGCGGCATCGGTATTACCAATCAGCGTGAAACAACAATTATATGGGATAAGGAAACGGGGGAGCCGATATATAATGCCATTGTTTGGCAGTGCAGGCGCACCGCACCCATGATAGACGAGCTGGTGGCAGCGGGGTTTGACAAAATAATAAGAAAAAAAACCGGACTGATTCCGGATGCCTATTTTAGTGCCTCAAAAATCGCATGGATACTGGAACATGTGCCGGGTGCCCGAGAAAAGGCAGAGGCAGGAAGACTGTTATTCGGTACTGTGGATACCTGGCTTATATGGCATCTCACCAAGGGTACGGTTCATGTGACGGATTATACCAATGCTTCCCGTACCATGCTGTTTGACATTCATAAACTGAGGTGGGACGAGGAAATTCTTAACTATTTTAATATTCCGATCAATATGCTTCCGGAGGTGAAGCCTTCCAGTTATATTTACGGTTATACGGATATATCGGTATTCGGCGGCAAAATACCCATTGCAGGGGCGGCGGGAGATCAACAGGCCGCCTTATTCGGACAATGTTGTTTTGAACCGGGTGAGGTAAAAAATACATATGGGACAGGTTGTTTTCTGCTTATGAATACCGGAAGCAAAGCGATTCACTCCGACAGGGGGTTGCTTACCACCATTGCGGCAAGCACAAATGATCAGGTGGAATATGCATTGGAGGGCAGTGTATTTGTAGCCGGAGCTGCCATTCAATGGCTCAGGGACGGCATGCGTATGATAAGGAGCTCACCCCAATCCGAAGAATATGCCGTAGGAGTGGAGGATACCGGAGGTGTTTATGTGGTGCCGGCATTTGCGGGCTTGGGAGCTCCCTATTGGAATCCCTATGCAAGAGGCATGATTGTGGGACTGACAAGGGGATGTCAAAAGGAGCATTTCATACGGGCGACTTTAGAATCCATTGCTTATCAATCAGTGGATTTATTAAAGGCCATGGAGAAGGATTCCGGTATTGATTTAAAGAGTCTGAAGGTGGATGGGGGAGCCAGTGCCAATAATTTTTTAATGCAATTTGAAGCGGATATATTGGATACGGAGGTTAGAAGACCGGCCTGCATTGAGACCACGGCATTGGGAGCGGCGTATCTTGCGGGACTTGCCACAGGCTATTATAAGAGCCGTGAGGAAATAAAGGAAAACTGGCTTTTGGGCAGAAGCTTTGAACCCTCCATGGAAGAGGATAGGAGAGAGGAATTATTAAAAGGATGGGAAAAGGCGGTTAAATGTGCTCTCATCTGGGCAGAAGAATAAAGGTTCTTACGTTCTTGTAATATGCGTAGTATGTGATAAAATATATTATAATATTAGGTAATTGCAAACTCATTTTAAGTGGCTCTACTCCTCATATTACTTTGGAATGCCATCTTTTTCTATGGAAATGAGACCGTAAGGGATTCCTAAAAGTAGGGAAGCCTTTGCTGAACATGCTTTTACACTTAGGGGCTCATTGGAATGGTTAGAAAAACCGGCTGACAAAGTATTATGAGGAGTAGAGTCCCTTGAAAATGCAAATACCTAACTATAATAATTGAAAGGGAGGATAAAATGTTAGTTCAAAAATATAAGAATATGCTATCCGGAAAATCGGTAATCAGACAGCTTTCTGAGTTTGCGACTGCCAGAGGAGAAGAAATCGGCTATGAGAATGTATTTGATTATAGCCTTGGCAATCCCTCCGTACCGGTTCCCCGGGAATTTACGGATGTGATGATAAATATGTTAAAAGAGGAAAACCCCGCTACCCTTCACGGTTACAGCCCCAGCCTTGGGATATGGTCCGTTCGGGAAAAGGTAGCGGCTTCTTTAGAAAAGAGATTTGGAATTCCCTATCGGGCGGAACATATTTTCATGGCTTTGGGTGCGGCAGGCGCACTTGCCCATGCATTCAGGCTGGTAACAGAGCCGGGGGATGAGATTGTAACCTTTGCTCCTTTTTTCCCCGAGTACCACCCCTATGTGGATTTAACGGGAGCGGTTTTAAAAGTGGTACCCCCCAATACGGCGGATTTCCAAATTAATTTTACCGCGTTTGAGGAAATGATTTCCGATAAAACCATGGCAATTTTGATTAATACTCCAAACAATCCCTCCGGTATTGTGTATTCTACGGAAACGATTGAAAGGCTGGTTCGGGTTCTGAAAGAAAAATCAGAGGAATACGGACATGAGATTTATTTGATTTCAGATGAGCCTTACAGGGAAATATTATTTGAGGGCGTGGATGCGCCCTGTGTCTCCGCACTGTATGAAAATACGATTATGTGCTACAGCTTTTCAAAATCTCTATCCCTTCCGGGAGAAAGAATCGGTTATGTTGCAATCAATCCCGCATGTAAGGACGCGGTGGATATGATTCAGATGTGCGGTCAGATTTCAAGGGGAATCGGACATAATTGCCCGCCTTCGGTTATCCAGCTTGCGGTGGCCGAGGTATTGGAACTGACAGCGGATTTATCCGTCTATGAGAAGAATATGAATCTTCTGTACGATGAGCTGAAAGCGCTGGGATTTACCTGTGTGAAGCCGGGGGGTACTTTTTATATCTTCCCTAAGGCACTGGAGGAGGATGCTAAACTATTTTGTGAAAAGGCATTACAGTATGATTTGATTTTAGTGCCGGCAGATTCTTTTGGCTGTCCGGGGTACTTCCGTATGGCATATTGTATTGATACCGAAAAAGTGAAGCGTTCTCTGACGGCACTTAGAAAATTCGTGGAGACCGAATACAGGAACTGAAATTTGCACTGAAGTCGGTATCTAAAGGAAAAGAGGATGATTATGTATCAGGCAGGACTTATTTTGGAAGGTGGGGGAATGAAGGGTATGTACACGGCAGGTGTACTCGATTTCTTCTTGGATAAGGGATTGGAATTTTCCAGTGTATATGGTGTTTCTGCGGGCGCATGCCATATGTGCAGTTATTTGTCGAAGCAGAAGGGCAGATCCTTGGATGTGGGGCTTGACTATTTAGACAATAAGAAATACTGCAGCGTGGAAAGTCTAATAACCACAGGTGACCTGTTTAATGTAAAAACTTCGTACCATTTGATACCGGAATATTTAAACCCTTATGATTATGCTGCATTTGATAAATATGAAGGAAAGGCTTATGCGGTGGTTACTAATATCATCACCGGAAAACCTGAATATTTGAGAATCAGGGATATGCGGAAGGATATAGATGCCATCCGGGCATCCGCTTCCCTTCCCCTGGTATCCCGGAATGTAAAAATCGGGACAGGGCTTTATCTGGACGGAGGCATCAGCGACGCCATTCCCATTCAAAAGTCTATCATGAGCGGAAATAGGAAAAATATAGTAATCCTTACAAAGGAAGAGGGGTATGTACGTAAGGCGGCTACCCAGATAGGACTTCTAAAACTGCGTTATCTGAAGTATAAAAAGGTCTATGAGCTGATGAAGGAAAGACATCTTACCTATAATAGCACCCTTTCTTATCTGGAAGAGCAGCAGGAAAACGGTCAGGCCTTTGTAATCAGGCCGAAGGTTAAGAGTGATGTAGGAAGGATTGAAAAAGATTCAGAGAAATTAAAGAAGCTCTATGAAGAGGGATATGAGGATGCAGAGAATTGTTTTGAACTGCTTGAGAATTATCTGGAATCATAGTCTTAATGTAAGGCAGTTAAGGATTTAAAATAAAATATAGGCGGTTTTCAGCCTGAAAGAGGAAATTATGTTAGATATTTTAAAAGCGATTTTATTTGGTGTAGTGGAAGGAATTACAGAATGGCTGCCGATCAGCAGCACGGGTCATCTTATTTTATTAGAAGAGTTTATTAAGTTTGACAATGTTTCGGAAGGCTTTTTTTCCATGTTTGAAGTGGTGATTCAGCTTGGTGCTATTTTAGCTGTGGTGGTTCTTTTCATCAAACAGATTTGGCCTTTTTGCAAAAAAGGAAAAGGTTTTAAAAGCAAAGGTGTATTAGCCTATGTGAATATGGATATCATTAACCTCTGGCTTAAGATATTGGTGGCCTGTATCCCGGCGGCAATCATAGGTTTGCTCTTTGATGAACAGCTGGATGCCTTGTTTTATCATTGGTATGTGGTAGCCGGTGCACTTATCGTTTTTGGTGTTGCATTTATTGTTATAGAAAATTGGAATAAAGGAAAAGACCCCAAGGTTACGAAGCTTTCCCAAATTTCCTATCAGGCAGCCTTAATGATCGGAGTGTTTCAGCTTATTGCAGCTGTTTTTCCCGGCACTTCCCGTTCGGGAGCCACAATAGTCGGTGCTTTGCTGATCGGCATTTCAAGATCGGTGGCTGCAGAGTTCACTTTCTTTTTGGCGATTCCGGTTATGTTTGGTGCCAGCCTCTTAAAAGTGTTAAAGTTTGGATTTGATTTTACACCTATTGAGTTGGGTGCACTTTTAGCAGCCATGGTAGCGGCATTTGCAGTGTCCATCATTGTAATTAAATTTTTACTTTCTTATATTAAGAAACATGACTTTAAGGTATTCGGCTGGTATCGAATTATACTAGGCGCAATCGTAATACTATATTTTATGTTTTTTAGATAAGGTTTCCCGTATTAAAAGTAGGTGGTTCACAGTATGCGCAGTTGACAAGACAGTCCATATGCAATAAAATGTAGTTGCAGGAGGCTTGAAAAATATTAGCAATATCCTGTGAGGAGTGAAAAAGATGGACATGATAGGATGTCACTCAATTTGAAGGGAGAAATTCAAATGGCAACAGTAAAAAAGCTGACAACAAAGGAAGCAACAGAAGCGAACACTGAAAAGGAAGTGAAAGCAGCATCTGCAGCAGCCGAAAATGAAGTAATAGCAGCTCCTACAAAAGCCAAGACAGAAGTGAAAACAGCGCCTACAAAAGTTGAAAAGGAAACAAAAGCAACTGCAAAGGAAACCAATACGACCAAAACAGCGGCAAAAACGCCCGCTAAAAAAGCACCGGCTAAAAAGCCTGTGGCAAAAACGGAAGTAAAGGTCAGCATGAATATACAATTCGGCGGTAAGTCATATACCATGGATGATTTAGTAAAAATCGCAAAGGATGTTTGGAAATATGATTTGAAGCAAAAGGTAGTTGATTTTAAAACAGTGGAATTGTATGTAAAGCCGGAAGACGGCATGGTATATTATGTAATTAACTCAAAAGAAGCAGGAAGCTTTTATATCTGATCTTCATACATAATGAACCTATTTTCCTATCGGCAGCATAGGGTAAGCAATGCTGTCGATAGGATTTTTTTGCCCAAAACATATGAATCAACTTTATTTCATACATTTTTTATAATTTATTTACATAAAAGCAGTTGACATCATTAAGGGTAAGTGATATTTTATGGTAAGAAGACGTTAGCACTCCCCAAGGTCGAGTGCTAACAACCTGAATATAGCCGGAGAGAAGGAGGAGCGAAGTGCAGCTTGATGAAAGAAAAAAGAAAATTTTGCAGGCCATCATTCGTAACTACTTGGAAACCGGAGAGCCTGTAGGCAGCAGGACGATTTCCAGATATACGGATTTAAATCTCAGCTCTGCCACCATTCGGAATGAAATGGCTGATCTGGTAGAATTGGGTTATATTATTCAGCCCCATACCTCCGCCGGAAGAATCCCTTCGGATAAAGGCTATCGGTTATATGTGGATCTTATGATGGAGGAAAAGGACAAAGAGGTTTCGGAGATGAAAGAGATGCTCCTGGAAAAGGAAGATAAGATGGAGACTCTTTTAAAGCAGGTAGCAAAGGTGCTTGCGCAGAATACCAATTATGCCACTATGATTTCAGCGCCCCAAATTCATCGCAATAAATTAAAATTTATTCAATTATCGAGAGTGGACAGGGGACAGATTTTAGCGGTTATCGTTGTGGAAGGGAATCTGATTAAAAACCATATGCTGAAGGTACCGGAGGGGCTGGACGATGAAACATTGCTAAAGCTTAATATTCTCTTAAATACCCATTTGAACGGTTTACCCATTGAAGAAATCAATTTAGGACTCATAGCTGCCTTAAAGCAGCGTGCAGGCATTCACAGTGATATTGTAGGTGAAGTGCTTGACGCAGTAGCGGAGGTTATCAAAGAGGATGAGGATCTTGAGATTTACATTAGCGGCAGCAACAATATCTTTAAATATCCGGAGCTTTCAGACAATGCTAAGGCCAGTGAATTAATCAGTGCATTTGAGGAAAAGCAGGCACTCAGCACATGGATGCAGGAAACATTATTAGATGAAAGCAATACCGGTATTCAGGTATATATCGGGGATGAATCCCCCATTCAGGATATGAAGGATTGCAGTGTGGTAACAGCTACCTATGAATTGGATGAAGGCATGAAAGGTACGATAGGGATCATAGGTCCCAAACGAATGGATTATGACAAGGTGGTAGGTACTTTAAAGACGCTGATGCATCAATTAGATGTTTTATATAAAAAGTAGCACAGCTAAAAAAAGAAAGGAAAAGTAAATGGTGGAACAGGAAAAAGACATTTTGAAGGAAAACCAGGATGGATTGCAGGATGTTACCGAAACAGAATCGGAAACCGCAGATACATCTCAAAGTGCCTGTGGGCAGGAACCAGACAATGTAAATGATACAGAAGCTGCAGAGAAAATCGATAAAAAGTTTATGGGTAAAAGCAAGAAAAAAGATAAGAAGGAAGAGGTTTTAAAGCAGCGCGTGGAAGAACTTGAGGATAAGGTAAGACGTCAGATGGCGGAGTTTGAAAATTTCCGTAAACGTACCGAAAAAGAAAAAACGGCTATGTTTGAAATAGGAGCCAGAAGCGTAATAGAAAAAATGCTTCCGGTAGTTGATAATTTTGAAAGAGGATTGGAGAGCATTCCGGAGGAAGAAAAGGGAAACGCCTTTTCCGAAGGAATGAACATGATATATAAGCAGCTTACAGGCGAACTTGATAAAATGGGTGTTAAGCCAATCGAAGCACTGGGAACTGAGTTTGATCCCGAATTCCACAATGCGGTAATGCAGGTGGAAAGTGAAGAATATGGGCCGGGAATTGTGGCAAAAGAGTTACAAAAAGGGTATACCTATCATGATGTGGTCATTCGCCACAGTATGGTAATGGTATCCGAATAAAACAACAGCAATTACTTAATCATTTAAACAAATAAAGCAGGAGGGCTTAGTATGAGCAAGATTATTGGTATTGACTTAGGAACAACAAACAGTTGTGTAGCTGTAATGGAGGGTGGCAAACCCACTATTATAGCAAATACAGAAGGGGCAAGAACCACACCATCTGTTGTGGCATTTACGAAAACAGGAGAAAGACTTGTGGGTGAGCCTGCAAAACGTCAGGCGGTTACAAATACAGAAAAAACCATTGCCTCGATTAAAAGAGACATCGGTACTTCTAACGGACGTATGATTGATGGCAAGAAATATTCACCTCAGGAGATTTCCGGCATGATTTTACAGAAATTAAAAGCAGATGCCGAAAATTACTTAGGAGAAAAGGTTACGGAAGCAGTGATTACCGTACCCGCTTATTTCAATGATGCACAGCGTCAGGCAACAAAGGATGCAGGTAAGATTGCAGGTCTTGATGTAAAGCGTATTATTAATGAGCCTACTGCGGCAGCATTGGCTTATGGACTTGATAATGAAAAAGAACAAAAAATAATGGTTTATGATTTGGGAGGCGGTACATTTGACGTTTCTGTTATTGACATCGGTGACGGTGTTATTGAAGTGCTTGCTACCAACGGCGATACCCGCTTAGGCGGTGATGATTTTGACAACAAGGTGATTGACTGGATGTTAAAAGAGTTCAAAAACCTGGAAGGTGTTGATTTGTCCGGTGATAAAATGGCAATGCAGAGACTGCGTGAAGCAGCCGAAAAAGCAAAGAAGGAACTTTCCAGCGCCACCACCACTAATATTAATCTTCCCTTTATTACAGCAACATCAGAAGGCCCGAAGCATTTTGATATCAATCTGACCAGAGCTAAATTTGATGAGCTGACACATGATTTGATAGAAAGAACAGCAATACCTGTTCAGAATGCATTAAAGGACGCAGGCCTTACCGCTTCGGATTTAGGCAAGGTACTCTTAGTAGGAGGCTCCACACGTGTTCCTGCGGTACAGGAAAAGGTAAAACAACTGACCGGCCATGAGCCCAATAAGAGTCTGAACCCTGACGAATGTGTTGCACTTGGTGCTTCTATCCAGGGTGGTAAGTTGGCAGGCGATTCGGGAGCGGGCGATATCCTTCTTTTGGATGTTACACCCCTGTCCTTATCCATTGAGACAATGGGCGGTATCGCAACCAGGCTGATTGAGAGAAATACTACAATACCTACCAAGAAGAGTCAGGTATTCTCCACTGCTGCAGATAACCAGTCTGCGGTTGATATTAAGGTATTACAGGGTGAAAGACAATTTGCAAAGGACAATAAGGTACTGGGCGAGTTCAGACTTGATGGTATCGCACCGGCTCCCAGAGGAGTTCCTCAAATAGAAGTTACCTTTGATATTGATGCCAACGGTATCGTTAATGTTTCCGCAAAGGATTTGGGAACCGGAAAAGAGCAGCATATTACCATAACAGCAGGTTCTAATATGTCGGACTCCGATATTGATAAGGCTGTAAAAGAGGCAGCTGAGTATGAGGCACAGGACAAAAAACGTAAGGAAGCGATTGATACCAGAAATGACGCGGATGCAATGGTTTTCCAAACCGAAAAAGCATTGAATGATGTAGGTGATAAGGTAAGTGCGGAAGAAAAAGCGCAGGTACAAACCGAAATCGATGCGGTAAAGGCGATTCTTGACAGAACAAAGGAGCAGGAGCTTTCCGACACTGATGTGGATGAACTGAAGGCTGCAAAAGAGAAATTAATGAACAGCGCACAGGGTGTATTTACAAAGATGTACGAGGCTGCGCAGGGTGAACAGGGTGCAGGTCCAGATATGGACGGTGCAGCAACCGATGCTGAAAGCAGTGCCCCAAATGATGATATTATTGACGGAGACTTCCGCGAAGTATAAACTAAAGTTTAACGGAAAGTCCTGAAGGGTTCTTTAATAGAGCCCTTCAGGTATTCTTACGTATAGGCGGAATGGAGAGGAAATTATGGCAGAACAGAAACGTGATTACTATGAAGTGTTAGGCGTAGATAAAAATGCAGATGATGCCGCACTGAAAAAAGCATACCGTGTTTTGGCTAAAAAATACCATCCGGATATGAATCCCGGTGATGAGGCTACCGAAGCAAAATTTAAAGAGGCATCAGAAGCGTATGCTGTTCTTAGTGATCCGGAGAAGAGGCGTCAATATGACCAGTTCGGCCATGCAGCGTTTGACGGGGCAGGTGGCGGAGCAGGCGGATTTGATTTTAGCGGAGCTGATTTCAGTGATATATTCGGTGATATATTCGGTGACTTTTTTGGAGGAAGACGGAGCAGCGGGCGCAGCACAAGTCCCATGAAGGGTGCAAATTTGCGTACCAGCATTCGTATTTCCTTTGAAGAAGCTGTTTTTGGATGCGAAAAGGAAATTGAACTGACGATTAAGGAGTTATGTAAAACCTGTGGCGGAAACGGTGCCAAAAAGGGGACCAGTCCCGAGACCTGCAGCAAATGCGGCGGTAAGGGTCAGGTAGTATTTACCCAGCAGTCATTCTTCGGAACGGTTCGGAATGTACAGGCATGTCCCGATTGTCAGGGTACGGGTACCATGATCCGGGAAAAATGTGCGGATTGCCGCGGTACCGGTTTTGTACCTATGAGAAAGCGCTATGCGGTAGATATTCCCGCGGGTATTGATAACGGACAGTACAAGCGTATGCCCGGATTAGGGGAGCCCGGAGTAAACGGGGGCCCCCGTGGAGATGTGCTGGTAGAAGTGATTGTAGGACGTCATCCTATTTTCCAGAGACAGGATTATAATATTTATTCCACGGTTCCCATGTCTTTTGCTGTTGCGGCTTTAGGCGGTGAAGTCTTAATTGATACCGTGGACGGTAAAGTAATCTATGATGTGAAGCCGGGTACCCAGACGGATACCAAGGTTCGTCTGAAAGGTAAGGGTGTGCCTACCCTGCGTAATAAAGATGTGCGCGGCGATCATTATGTAACTCTGGTGGTTCAGGTACCCGATAAAATGACACATGAAGCAAAAGAGCTGCTGAAGCAGTTCGATGCCGAAAGCGGAAATTCTTTAAATGCGACCAAGAGTACACAGAATAATGATGATGCCCCCAATACGGATGGCAGCGGCAAGAAGAAAAAATTTTGGAAATAAGACATAAAATGATAAAAACCTTCGGTATTTTTACGGAAGGTTTTTATTGTATAATATTTGATGTTTACTTACGGTAAAATAGTGTATAATTTATTTAAACATTTTTTTAGTCTGTGAATGCAGACAGAGGGAGGAAGAATGAGATATCAGATATTAGGAAATACCATGCCTGCGGTTCAGGTGCTTTTTGATGCACCGGGTGAATCCATGTACACACAATCGGGTGCAATGGCTTGGATGAGTGATGGTATATCGATGGAGTCCAATATGAGGGGCGGCCTCGGAAAGAGTATCGGAAGAATGTTTTCCGGTGAATCTCTTTTTATGGCAACCTATACCGCACAGATGCCGGGGGCATATATTGCGTTTGCATCTACGGTTGCGGGTGAAATCTTACCTGTGGATATTGGGACATACGGAAGCCTGATTTGCCAGAAAGGAGCGTTTCTCTGTGCACAGCCCGGTGTAAATCTTAATATTACCTTTACGAAGCGTTTTTCTGCCGGTCTATTCGGCGGAGAAGGCTTTATCCTGCAGGAGCTTTCCGGACAGGGCATGGTATTTTTGGAGATAGACGGAGATAAGATTGAACGTGTTTTGGCACCGGGAGAAGTGATTAAGGTTGATACGGGAAATGTAGTTGCTTTTGAAAGAAGCGTTAGGTATGAAATTGAGACGGTAAAGGGATTGAGCAATATTTTATTTGGCGGAGAAGGCCTATTCCTAACCAAATTAACAGGTCCCGGACGTGTTATTTTGCAGACACAGAATTTTAATGAGTTTGCAGGAAGAATTCTGGGACGCATGCCCAAGGGCTGATGTATTGATTTTGGTATAGATGAAGTTAGATTAACCCATAGCGTGTACTGCGTCATGCAGTACACGTTTTTTATACGCGACTCACTACAGGAGGAGAATCTCGCAAAGCGAAATTCTTTCTAACGCCCAGATAAAAAGCATATTTTCCCAAGCCTTGGTACGGATAACTTGATTGACACTAAAACACAAAAAGGCTACAATAAACTGGTATACTCGGTATAGTAAGTTGTTTAAAAGGGTGATATAACGGAGGTCCTATGAAAGATCAAAACGAATTTGAAATTACTGACTTGGATGAAGAAGATGGATACGGCGATTATGATTTAAATGATGACTGGGATGATGAGACGGATTATGATGAACCTGAGCTTGTCAATTCGGAGGCTGATACGAAAGAGAAGTCCCATATGAAGGAAGCTTCTAAGAAAAAGAGCGGCAGTATTCTGGCAAGTACTTTAATCGGCTGTGCTGCGATTTGCTTGGTGGCAGGTTCGGCTATTTTGGTTATAAGAGCAATGGGTGACAGACAGGCACAGGAAAGCATTGATAATTCACAGATTATTACTTTAGTGGATAACGGTAATATAGTGACACCGGAACCCGACATGAAGGAAGAGATACCCGAAACTCTCAGTAATCCGGATGAGTCAGAGGATCAGGTCCCCGATTCGGGTGTGCTGATACCCAATCCCTATGCGGATTATTATTTAAAAAATACCGATATGGCCGGATGGCTTGTAGTACCGGGAACCAAAATGGATTATCCGGTTATGCAGACGCCGGAGGATGAAAACTTTTACTTGTACCTTGATTTTGATAAAAAAGATAATAAGAACGGAAGCCTGATTCTGGATACGGACAGCAGTCTGGGCCCCGGCAGTACCAATCTGATTATACATGGTCATAATATGAAATCCGGAGCCATGTTTGGTGATTTAGAAGAATATAAGAAAGAAGATTATTATGAGGATCATAAAACAATGATCCTTTATACGAAGGAATATCAGAGGAATTATGAAGTCATTGCGGTTTTCTATACTCAGGTATATAAAAAGACCGATGATGTATTCAAATTTTATAAATATTTTAAAGCCGATACAGAAGAGGAATTTTTGGATTTTTATGATAATATTAAAGAGCTCTCCATATATGACACAGGTGTCACTGCTGAGTTCGGCGATCGGTTTCTGACACTCTCCACCTGCTCCTATCAAGTGGAAAACGGCCGGTTTGTTGTGGTTGCCAAGGAGGTGGAGCCGGGGGATTATTATGAACCCGTGGAGGAACCATAAATTAAACTTAAGTACGAATCAGGAGATTTATAACTATGAAATGGGTAAAATTTAAAATAAAAACAATTACGGAGGCAGAGGATATTATTATCAGCAGTCTGTATGATATCGGCTTGGAAGGAGCACAAATAGAAGATAATGTTCCTCTTTCAACATGGGAAAAAGAGCAGATGTTTGTAGATATCCTGCCGGAGGCGAAGGCAGACGACGGGATTGCTCATTTAAGCTTTTTTGTGGAGGAAGGTGAGGACGGTGCGCTTCTTGTGAACGGTAAGACCACAAGCCGGGAAGCTGTAGCATCACAGATACAGAATGAATTAAATCAAATCCGCTCTTTTATGGATATCGGTGAGGGCAGTATCAGTGTGGAGGTAACACAGGATATTGACTGGATTAATAATTGGAAAAAATATTTCCATCGTTTTTATATTGATGATATTTTAATCTTACCTTCTTGGGAAGAATTAAAACCGGAGGATGATGGCAGGATTGTGCTTCATATTGATCCGGGGACGGCTTTTGGGACGGGTATGCATGAGACTACACAGCTTTGCATCAGACAGCTAAAAAAATATGTTAAAAAGGATACCGTACTCTTAGATGTGGGAACGGGGAGCGGAATTTTATCAATCCTTTCCCTGATGTTCGGTGCCGGCAGGGCAACGGGTACCGACCTTGATATTTGTGCGGCAGAGGCGGTAAGGGAAAATTGTGAAAGAAATCAAATCAGTCCCGATAAGTTTGAGATGATTATCGGAAATATTATTGATGATAAAGAGGTGCAGGATAGGGCTGGCTATCACTGCTATGATATTGTTGCAGCGAATATTTTAGCGGATGTCTTGGTTCCTCTCACACCCGTCATCATAGATCAGCTAAAGGATGGAGGTATCTATATTACTTCCGGTATTATTGATGACAAGGAGCAGGTTGTGGCGGAAGCGATAAAAAAGGCAGGACTTGAAATCCTTACTATCACTTATCAGGGTGAATGGGTCTGCATCACCGCAAGAAAATAAGAATCATATTTTATATGTATAAACCTAACAGCAAATACGGAGAATAAAACATGTACCAGTTTTTTATAGAACCCAGCCAGATTTGTGACAATAATGTCATAATAGAAGGAAGAGATGTAAATCATATAAAGAATGTCCTGCGTATGAAAGCCGGAGATAAAATAGCGGTAAGCAACGGACAGGACGGTAAGGAGTACGGCTGTACCATTGAAAGACTGGAAGAGGAACGGATTGTCTGTAAAATCACTGATGTCAGAGAGGATGGTACTGAACTGCCCTCCAGAGTGTATTTATTTCAAGGGCTGCCCAAGGCAGATAAAATGGAGCTTATTATACAGAAGGCGGTAGAGCTGGGTGTATATGAGATTATTCCGGTAGAAACGAAGCGCTCGGTGGTAAAGCTGGATGCCAAAAAGGCGAAGCAGAAAACGGAGCGTTGGCAGGCGATTGCCCAGGCGGCAGCCAAGCAGAGTAAACGGCGGATAATTCCGTCGGTCTCATCCCCCATACAGTTTTCCCAAGCGGTTAAAAGAGCAGCTTCTATGGATATAAAATTGATTCCCTATGAATTGGCGGAGGGAATGGATCAAACAAAGGAAATAATCTCCGCGCTGGCTCCCGGCATGGAGATTGCAATAATGATAGGGCCGGAGGGCGGTTTTGAGGAGACTGAAATAGTAAAAGCGATGGATGCACAAATTAAACCCATTACATTGGGGAATAGGATTCTCCGTACAGAAACTGCTGGATTTACCGTTATGGCATGGATTATGTATCAGTTGGAAAAATAGACGCATATATTGTATATAGATAGAATATTAAGGAGAAACACAATGGAAGTATATTTGGATAACTCGGCAACAACCAGAACCTTTCCGAAGGTTGTGGAGTTAATGACAAAAATAATGTGTGAAGATTACGGGAATCCGTCCAGTATGCACTTAAAAGGTGTTCAGGCGGAAAGCTATATGAGATATGCCAAGGAAACACTTGCAAGACTGATGAAGGTTAGCGAAAAAGAGATATATTTTACTTCCGGAGGAACAGAATCCGATAATTTGGCAATAGTAGGTTGTGCAATGGCTAATTATCGTGCGGGCAAGCATTTGATTACGACGCAGATAGAGCATCCGGCCGTTTTACAGACCATGCATTATTTGGAAGACCAGGGATTTGAGGTGACCTATCTTCCTGTGGATAAGGTAGGTAGGATATCCTTAGAGGATTTGAGAAATGCAATCCGTCCGGACACCATATTAGTATCTATTATGCATACCAATAATGAGATTGGTGTAGTGGAACCCATTGCAGAAGCAGGAAAACTGATTAAAACCATCAATCCGGGAACTCTTTTTCATGTGGATGCCATACAGGGATTCGGCAAGTTCCGCATTTATCCTAAAAGAATGGGGATTGACCTGCTTTCCGTTAGTGCCCATAAATTTCATGGTCCCAAGGGCTCGGGGTTTTTATACATTAGAGAACGCGTAAAAATCCACAATATTATTTACGGAGGGGGACAACAGAAAAATCTTCGTTCCGGTACGGAAAATGTTCCCGGCATAGCCGGGCTGGCATTGGCAGCGGAAATGATGTATGAGCATTTAGAGGAAGATACCAGACGCATGTATGGTTTAAAGGAACGTTTTATTGAAGGGCTGCTTAAGATTGAGGATGTGACCATAAACGGACTGATGGGAACGGACAGTGCGCCCCATATTATCAGTGCATCCATACGGGGCATTCGCAGCGAAGTTATGCTGCACGCACTGGAGGATAAAGGAATTTATGTTTCGGCAGGAAGTGCATGTTCTTCCAATAAACAAAATACTGCCGTATCAGCTACTTTGAAAGGGATAAATGCCGATAAGGAGTTGACAGATTCTACCATAAGGTTTAGTATGTCTGTCTACACTACAGAGGAAGAAATAGACTATACATTGCAAACAATGTATGATATGATTCCCATGTTGCGCAAGTATACAAGAAGATAAGTATACAGAGAAAGGTTCGTTATGTATAAAGCTTTTTTAATAAAATATGCTGAAATAGGTATCAAGGGAAAAAACAGATATTTGTTTGAAGATGCATTGGTAAAACAGATAGAATATGCGTTAAAAAAATGTGAAGGTGAATTTTTGGTGCATAAAACCCAGGGACGTATTTATGTGGATGTCCTATCGGAGTACGATTTTGAAGAGACAACGGCACATCTACAAAAAGTATTCGGAATTTCAGGAATTTGTCCGGTAGTTTATGTTATGGATGAAGGCTTTGAGAAGCTATGTGAGGATGTGGTTTCCTATATTGATAGGGTTTATCCCGATAAGAACAAAACATTTAAGGTGCAGGCCAGAAGGGCACGCAAAAACTATCCCAAGGATTCCATGATGATTAATATGGATATGGGAGCTGCTGTTTTAGAGGCTTATCCGTCCATGCGTGTGGATGTTCATAAGCCGGATATTCTTATAAATATCGAAATCAGGGAAAAAATTTATATTTATTCTGAAATTATTCCGGGACCGGGGGGAATGCCCGTTGGTACGGGCGGAAAGGCAATGCTTTTATTGTCGGGCGGTATTGACTCTCCGGTTGCCGGTTATATGATAGCAAAGAGAGGGGTAAAGATTGAAGCGGTTTATTTTCATGCACCCCCCTATACCAGTGAACGTGCAAAGCAAAAGGTAATTGACCTTGCGAAAATTGTATCCCGCTATACGGGTCCCATTTCTTTGCATATCATTAATTTTACGGATATACAGCTTTATATTTATGAAAAATGCCCTCATGAGGAGTTAACAATCATCATGAGGCGTTATATGATGCGCATCGGGGAAGAGATTGCAAAGAAAACGGATTGTCTGGGGCTTATAACGGGCGAAAGCATCGGACAGGTAGCATCCCAGACCATGCATGGTTTAATGGTAACCAATGAAGTCTGCAGCCTTCCTGTATATAGACCTTTGATAGGATTTGATAAGCAGGAAATCGTACAGATTGCTGATAAAATTGAAACCTATGAAACCTCGATTCTGCCCTTTGAGGATTGCTGCACTATATTTGTGGCAAAACATCCCGTGACCAAGCCTAATTTAAAATTTATCCGCAGGCATGAGGAAAACTTAGGGGAAAAGATTGATGATATGATACTGACAGCGATTGAAACAGAGGAACTTATTGTGGTAGGAGAATAGTAAAGCATAGAAACCGCTTACTTTTAAAGAACCGGCAGGCAGAGAAAAAGAACACCTCGGAGAGCTCCAGGGTGTTCTGCTTTTTACTACTTAAGCGACCTGATTAAATGAGATAAGGCTTTAAAACTGCCATAACATCATCAATGTCTTCTTCTGCATGGATATTTAAATCAATGGGTTTGGAAAGATCCAAACTAAAGATACCCATGATGGATTTTGCATCAATAACATATCTGCCGGATACTAAATCAAAATCATAATCAAACTTAGTAATATCATTAACAAAAGCTTTTACCTTGTCAATGGAGTTTAAAGAAATCTGAACTGCTTTCATAGTCATTACCTCCTTGAATGTTCATTCATACCTTCTGCTACCATATTAATGTGTTCAAGGATAAAAGTCAATGATAAAACAATACAAAATTCGGAAGGAATAATATGAAAAGTGTAGCACTACATAACCTTGGCTGCAAAGTAAATGCTTATGAAATGGACGTTATGCAACAAAACTTACAAGAAAAAGGCTTTACTATTGTACCATTTGATGAAGCAGCCGATATCTATATTATCAATACCTGTACGGTTACCAATATAGCAGACAGAAAAAGCCGTCAAATGCTTCACCAGGCCAAAAATAGGAATCCTAAGGCTATAGTGGTTGCAGTGGGATGCTATGTGCAAACCGGAGGAAAGGAAGCACTTACAGATCAGAGTGTGGACCTTGTAATCGGCAATAATAAGAAAAAAGAGCTCTTACCGATTTTAGAGTCTTTTTTGCTGGAGAGGGAAAAACAGGAAGAAGATAAAGAAGAGAATCATAGTCTGAAAACCATGAATGACACGAGTGTCATAGACATAAACGCAGGATGTGACTATGAGGAAATGACGTTGGAGCATACCATCGGACATACCCGGGCTTATATTAAGATTCAAGACGGCTGTAATCAATTTTGCTCCTATTGTATTATTCCTTATGCAAGGGGCAGGGTCCGCAGCCGCAGGTGGGAGGATATCCGTAATGAGCTTGAGAGGGTGGCGGCATCGGGTTACAAGGAAGTTGTTCTTACGGGAATCCATATCAGTTCCTATGGTATTGATTTTGATGACGAGGCATGGAGCAGGGGAGAAAGTGTTGTAATCAAAAAAGAGGACGGGCAAAGAAATTACACCAAAAATTCCAAATTTATAGATTTATTAGAACGGATTCAGGATATTGAGGGAATAAAACGCATTCGCTTAGGGTCTTTAGAACCTCGAATTATTACGGAGGATAATGCAAAAAGACTGGCATTGCTTCCTAAAATATGCCCTCATTTCCATCTTTCTTTGCAAAGCGGTTGTGATGAAACATTAAAAAGAATGAATAGACATTATACCACGGGTGAATACTTAGAATGTGTTAATCATCTTCGCAGGGCATATGAATATCCGGCCATTACCACGGATGTAATAGTGGGCTTTCCCGGAGAAACAGAGGAAGAGTTTGAAAAAACAGCGGCTTTTCTTGAAAAAGTAAAGTTTTATGAAATGCATGTATTTAAATATTCTAAAAGAAAGGGAACCCCGGCAGCAATTATGCCCGAGCAGGTGCCCGGCAGGATACAGGCAGAGAGAAGCAATCTGCTGATAAAGTTAAATAAAGAGCAGTCAAAAGCGTTTTGCGGCGCATACATAGATAAAGAGGTGGAAGTACTGTTTGAAGATACCAAAGTGATTGAAGGTAAATCTTATCAGATAGGACATACAAAGCAATATGTACGTGTGGCAAAGGAAACCGGGGATAAATTGTCTAACCTTTTAGTATCCGGAAACATAACCGGATTTCTGAATCATGAGCTTTTAATCATGGAATAAAATAAAAATTTTACCGGCAGGTTGAATTTTTATAAAATATGGTTTAGAATGAACCATAGATGAAATTGGTATATCATGATAATATCAATAATCTGTATAACAAGGAGTGAGCCGTATGCAGAACTTGGAAAACACACAATATTTTAAAGTGGAAACAGAGCCGGAAACCGGCGTAAGGGTGGTGCTCTCCACGGTTTATGAGGCACTCACTGAAAAAGGATATAACCCGGTCAACCAAATTGTAGGATATATCATGAGTGGTGATCCTACTTATATTACCAGTCATAAAAATGCAAGAAGCCTTATTATGAAGGTGGAGCGGGATGAGCTGGTAGAGGAACTTCTTACACATTATATCAGCAACAATCATTGGAAGTAATCCGGAGTTAATCGGATGATGGAGAAAATACATGCGAATTATGGGACTGGATTTCGGTTCTAAAACAGTGGGAGTGGCAATAAGCGATGCCTTACTTTTGACTGCCCAAGGAATTGAAATTATTCGCCGCAAGGAAGAAAATAAACTGCGTCAGACACTGGCACAGATTGAAAAGCTGATTGTGGAATACGAAGTGGAAGAAATTGTACTTGGTCTGCCAAAGCATATGAACAATACCGAAGGTGTTCGGGCAGAGCTGACAATGGAATTTAAAGCTATGTTGGAAAGAAGGACGGGACTGCCCGTAACGCTCTGGGATGAGCGCCTTACCACTGTAGCGGCAGATAAAGTAATGATAGAAGCGGGTATCCGCAGAAAAGAACGCAAGGAGCATGTGGATAAAATAGCCGCTTGCTTTATTTTGCAAGGATATTTGGACAAGCGGAATATGAGGAATATTTAATGGAGAAAATTTCATTTTGCCCCGACGAAAACGGCGGGGAAAATATTGATTTTTATGTATTGGAACAAACCAGAATAGGCGGTATCAATTATATTTTGGTTACGGATGTAGAAGAAGGGGACGGAGAAGCCCTGATTTTAAAAGACCTTTCCCGGGACGGGGAAGAAGAAAGCGTCTATACCATCGTAGAAGAGGATGAAGAGCTGGATGCGGTTGCGCAAGTTTTTCAAAGTATGATGGAGGACGTTATTTTAGAGTGATTTTTTTCCCATAGAAACAAGCTGCAGGTATGTCTTTTGATGAAGGCGGCAAGACTGTGAGGATAAGATAAATTAAAAAAGGCAGGCAGCATCATCCGACGGGCTTCTAAATCCGAAAATGTTTTGTATGCAAAAGGGCACGGGAAAAATGGAGCATACAAAGAGAGCACATTTTGAGGATTTAGCGAGCGGAGCAGATATTATGCATCTTACCGAGAGATGAAGCGCCCGCTGTATTTACGTGGAGGTAAATTGATTGAAGAAAAAAGAAAATATAAGTAGCTCCGGCCTAAAGATTATTCCTTTGGGAGGCTTGGAGCAGATTGGTATGAACATTACTGCCTTTGAATATGAGGACAGTATTGTTGTGGTAGACTGCGGCCTTTCCTTCCCGGCAGATGATATGCTGGGTATAGATTTGGTAATTCCGGATGTAACTTATCTGGAAGAAAATAAGGATAAGGTAAAAGGGTTTATCATTACCCATGGACATGAGGATCATATAGGTGCATTGCCCTATGTGCTTCGCAGAGTGAATGTACCTATTTATGCTACCAAGCTGACAATGGGTATTATCGAAAAAAAATTAAAGGAACACAATCTGGAACGGACAACCAAAAGAAAGGTTGTAAAATTCGGACAGTCCATCAACCTTGGAAAGTTCAGGATTGAATTCATTAAAACAAATCATAGTATTGTGGATGCGGCGGCTCTCGCTATTTATTCACCGGCAGGAACAGTGGTGCACACAGGTGACTTTAAAGTGGATTATACACCTGTGTTCGGAGATGCCATTGATTTGCAGCGTTTTGCCGAAATAGGTAAAAAAGGCGTATTGGCACTAATGTGTGATTCAACGAATGCGGAGCGCCCCGGCTTTACAGCCTCTGAAAAAACAGTGGGTAAAACCTTTGACACCTTATTTACAGACCATAAAAACACCCGTATTTTTGTGGCAACCTTTGCGTCTAATGTGGATCGTGTGCAGCAAATAATTAATACGGCATATAAATTCGGCAGAAAAGTAGTGGTGGAAGGTCGAAGCATGGTCAATATCATTGATACAGCTTCTCATTTGGGATATTTAGATATTCCGGAGAACACTGTAATAGATGTGGATCATCTTAAAAATTATCCGGATGAACAGCAGGTTATAATTACCACAGGCAGTCAGGGGGAGAGTATGGCAGCTCTTTCCAGAATGGCATCCAATATGCATAAGAAAATAACAATAGGCCATGGAGATACGGTAATTTTCTCTTCCAGCCCCATTCCCGGAAATGAAAAGGCGGTAACAAAGGTGATTAATGAACTGTTCCGTAAGGGAGCGGATGTTATTTTCCAAGATACACATGTATCGGGACATGCTTGCCAGGAGGAAATAAAACTGATTTATACATTGGTAAAGCCCAAATATGCGGTTCCTGCACATGGAGAATATAAGCATTTGCGGGCACAGGGTAAGATTGCAGAGAGCCTTGGTATTGAAAAGGAAAATATCTTTATTTTATCCTCCGGAGATGTGTTGGAATTATCCCAAGATAAAGCGGCTGTGACCGGTAAGGTGCCCGTGGGTTCAATTTTGGTGGATGGTCTTGGTGTGGGCGATGTAGGAAATGTTGTACTTCGTGATAGACAACACCTAGCCGAAGATGGTATTCTAATAGTAGTCATGGCACTTGATAGATCAGAAAGCATACTGGTATCGGGACCCGATATTGTTTCGAGAGGGTTTGTTTATGTAAGGGAGTCTGATGAACTGTTAGAAGAGGCAAGGCAAATGGTTGATAAGGCACTGATGGATTTGGTGGATAGAGGAGTTACCGATTGGGGTAAGCTGAAGGCTACTACAAAAGATGTCCTTTCTGAGTATGTATGGAAGAAGACCAAACGCCGCCCGATGATATTACCGATTATTATGGAAGTTTAAGGAGAAAGCATTCTTCTTGATCATCACCTTTATTGTTAGCTGAAAAGCGTTAGCAGAAAGGCAGGGAGAGATGACAGAATTAGATCATGCGGTAGATACACTGATTGCAGCAATTATAGACACAGAAAAATATAAAAAGTATGTTCGGGAAAAAGACAAAGTATGCCGTTTTCCCGATCTGAAAAGACAGATTGATGATTTCAGATTGCGAAATTATGAATTGCAAAGTATGACAAACGACGAAGAGCTGTTTCATAAGCTGGAGGAATTTGAATGGGAATACGATAAATTCCGGGAGAATCCTCTGGTGTCGGATTTTTTGATGGCAGAACTGGATTTTTGCAGAATGATGCAGGATGTGAATATAAGGGTGACAGAGGCTCTTGATTTTGATTAGTAGCTTAGGAGGTATTGATATGAATACCAAGCAGATGGTAGGGGCAATTATCGGTATGGTGCTAAAGGTATCCATTGCGGTACTTGTGATAATATTTGTTTATAGGGGGGCGGTCGTAGCTTATGATTATGGGTACCGTATTTTTGAAGAGGAACCCGTATCGGAGGCTCCGGGCATTGACTTGACCGTTGAAATTACGGTGGGGAAAAGTGCGCTCCAGATAGGTGAAATATTAGAACAAAAAGGACTGATCAGGGATGCCAAGCTGTTTTATATACAGAACCTGCTTTCTCATTACAAGGATAAAATGAAGGCAGGTGTATATACCCTCAATACATCCATGACTATGGAAGAAATGATGGAAATTATGTCACCTCAAGAGCCGGTTTATTCCGGCGATGAGACAGGAAGCGCAAATGTTAACTGATGAAAGAATGGTTGCCTTTATTAACTCGTTTGATAAAGGCAATACACCTTTATTAAACGAAATTGAAAGAGAAGCCAAGGCGGCTTTGGTGCCTATTATACGGACACAGACCCAGAGTCTTATCCGTTTTTTATTGGCTGTACAAAAGCCCATGCATATTTTAGAGGTGGGGACAGCAACAGGTTTTTCCGCACTTCTTATGAGTGAGTATGCACCTTCGGGCTGCCATATTACGACCATTGAAAAATATGAAAAAAGACTTCCCATAGCCAAAGCAAATTTCAAAAGAGCGGGCAGGGAGGAAAGTATTACCCTGTTGGAAGGGGATGCAACAGATATTTTAAAGGAACTGAAGGGTCCCTATGATTTTATATTCATGGACGCCGCCAAGGGACAGTATCTTCATTTTCTGCCCGAGGCATATAGACTTCTATTGCCCGGGGGCCTGCTTTTATCCGATAATGTACTTATGGACGGAGAGGTATTGGAATCTCGGTTTGCAGTGACGAGAAGAAACCGCACCATACATAGCAGAATGCGGGACTATTTATACAGACTCACGCACCATCCCGGATTGGAAACGGTGATTCTGCAGTTGGGGGATGGTATGGCGCTCAGTGTAAAAAAGGAAGGTAATGCCCATGCAAATGAATAAAAAACCGGAGCTTTTAATTCCGGCAAGCAGTCTTGAGGTATTAAAAACCGCGATACGTTTTGGGGCGGATGCCGTCTATATAGGAGGAGAAGCCTTCGGACTGCGGGCAAAAGCTAAAAATTTTACCATGGAGGAGATGGAGCAGGGGATTATATTTGCCCATAATCATGGGAAAAAAGTATATGTGACAGCTAATATAATTGCTCACAACGGAGATTTGCAAGGGGCAAGAGAGTATTTTAAAGAGCTTTCTGCAATCAATCCGGATGCCCTGATTATTTCGGATCCCGGTATGTATATGATAGCAAAAGAGGTTTGCCCTCAAATAGAACGCCATATTTCTACCCAGGCTAACAATACCAATTACCTGACCTATCAATTTTGGTGGGAACAGGGGGCGAAACGTGTTGTATCCGCAAGAGAGCTTTCTTTACAGGAAATTACGCAGATTCGGCAGCAGATACCGGCGGAGATGGAAATAGAGAGCTTTATTCATGGCGCCATGTGTATTTCTTATTCTGGACGTTGTCTGCTCAGTAATTATTTAACGGGCAGGGATGCAAACAGAGGGGCTTGCACCCATCCTTGTCGTTGGAAGTATGCGGTAGTGGAAGAAACCAGGCCCGGTGAGTATATGCCTATCTATGAAAACGAAAGAGGTACCTATATTTTTAATTCCAAGGACCTTTGTATGATAGAATATATTCCTGAAATGATTCAAGCAGGCATAGACAGCTTCAAGATAGAGGGGAGGATGAAAACCGCTCTCTATGTGGCTGCGGTAGCCAGAACCTATCGTAAGGCAATCGATGACTATTTTGTATCCGAACAAAAATACCGTGAAAATATAAATTGGTATAAAGAGGAAATCGCAAAATGTACGTATCGCCGATTTACCACCGGATTTTATTTTGGCAGACCCGATGAGAGTACTCAGGTTTATGATCATAATACCTATGTAAATGAGTATACTTACTTGGGGATTGTGGAAGAAGTAAGCCTGCGGGAAGAAAACGGTGATAAAAGGGAGATGGTTTGTATTTCCCAACGCAATAAGTTTAGCGTGGGAGACAGAATTGAAATCATGAAGCCGGACGGCAATAATGTGGAAACTACTGTTATGGCTATCTATACAGAAGAGGGAGAGAAGATGGAAAGTGCGCCTCATCCTAAACAGGTATTATGGCTTTCCCTATCAGAGCTGCCAAGTCAATATGACTTGCTTCGGGTAAAAAACGGATAGGAACAAAATGCAGATGAGAATAAAAAATAAGATTGACCGGTATCACACTCATATTGTACAATGTGAACAGTGAATCACCCGAAACAATAAATTCTAAAAAAATAAGATTAGAAGCAAGGGTGTTCCAAAAATTTATTTTGGGACACTTTTTTGATATTATGATTGATTTTTTATTAAGAATAGATTCAGGAGCTTTAGGAAAGAAAGGGAAAATAAATGAGTGAGATATTAAATGTTGAAAAAGTATTTGCCAGTAAGGTATTTACTTTGGGCAAAATGAAGGAACGCCTTCCCAAAAGTGTATACAAAGAAGTGAAAAAGGTAATGGACCGGGGCGGTGAGCTCCCTTTAGAAACAGCGGATGTTGTTGCGAAAGCCATGAAGGATTGGGCTGTGGAAAACGGTGCGACCCATTATACACACTGGTTTCAGCCATTAACAGGCATCACTGCGGAAAAGCATGACTCTTTTGTTACAAATCCCGATGAAGACGGTCATATGCTAATGGAATTTTCAGGTAAAGAATTAGTAAAGGGTGAACCGGATGCTTCATCTTTTCCTTCCGGAGGCCTGCGGGCTACCTTTGAGGCAAGGGGCTATACCGCATGGGATATTACCTCTCCTGCTTTTTTGAAGGAAGATGCAACAGGGATTATACTTTGTATTCCTACCGCTTTCTGCTCCTATAAAGGGGAAGCTCTCGATAAAAAAACTCCGCTTTTACGTTCTATGGAGGCAATCAGCACCCAATCCCTTCGTATTGTGCGTCTCTTTGGCAATACCCAGGCTACTAAAGTATTGGCTTCTGTGGGTGCGGAGCAGGAATATTTTTTAATAGACAGAGAAAAATACTTACAGCGGGAAGATTTAATTTTTACGGGACGTACTCTATTCGGCTCACCGGCGCCCAAGGGACAGGAGCTGGAAGATCATTATTTTGGTACCATTCGTGAACGAATCGGTGCTTATATGAAGGATTTGAATGTAGAGTTGTGGAAGCTTGGTGTAACAGCCAAAACACAGCATAATGAGGTGGCTCCCGCTCAGCATGAATTGGCACCTATTTATGAAAGTGCAAATATTGCGGTGGACCACAATCAGCTTGTGATGGAAACCATGAAGAAGGTAGCGGGCCGTCATGGCATGGCATGCTTATTACATGAAAAACCCTTTGCGGGCGTAAACGGTTCCGGCAAGCATAATAATTGGTCGCTGGGTACGGATAATGGTGTAAACCTCTTAGACCCCGGTGATACACCCAATGAAAATATTCAATTCCTGCTGGTGCTGGCATGCATCTTAAAGGCTGTTGACATACATGCGGACCTGCTTCGTCAGAGTGCATCGGATGTAGGAAACGATCACAGGTTGGGTGCTAATGAGGCGCCGCCTGCAATAATATCGGTTTTCTTAGGCGAGCAGCTTGAGGATGTGGTAAAACAGCTTGTAGAAACAGGGGAAGCGGCACATTGCCTGGACGGGGGGAAATTACAGACAGGTGTTTCCACTCTGCCTGATTTGGACAAGGATGCAACAGACCGTAACAGAACCTCACCCTTTGCATTTACGGGTAATAAATTTGAATTTCGCATGGTGGGCTCCGCAGACTCCATCGCAAGCCCCAATACCACTTTAAATGCCATTGTTGCCGAGGCCTTCTGCGAGGCGGCGGATGAGCTGGAAAAAGCAGAGGATTTTGATATTGCCGTTCATGATTTAATTAAAAAATACATGACAGAGCACCAGAGAATCATCTTCAATGGAGACGGCTATTCCGATGAATGGGTGGAAGAAGCAAAAAGAAGGGGACTTCCCAATATTAGCTCCATGCTTGAAGCGGTAGAAACACTCACCACGGATAAGGCTGTTAAGCTGTTTGAAAAGTTCGGAATTTTTACCAGAGTAGAGCTGGAATCCCGTGAAGAGGTTCTCTATGAAATGTATGCAAAGACAATTAATATTGAAGCACATACCATGATTGACATGGCCAGTAAAAAGATTCTTCCTGCTGTTGTAAGATACAGTAAAACTCTTGCGGATGCTGTTATAGCAGTGAGGGAAGCCGGTGCGGATGCTTCTGCACAGAGTGAAATGCTGCAGGCGGTAAGCATTGGTTTGATTGCTGCCAAAACAGCACTTACAAAGCTTGAAAAGGTTACCGCAGAAGCAGTTAAAATAAAAGACGAAAAGGCAAAGGCATTCTACTACAAGGATACGGTAAAGGATGTGATGCAAGAGCTTAGGACTCCGGTTGATGCATTGGAAAAAATCGTAGAAAAGGATTATTGGCCCATGCCCACCTATGGGGATTTAACCTTTGAGGTGTAGAATTTCTAAATTCCACACCGAAGAATGTCTCTTCGAGACATTCTTCCCATGTATATGCCATTAGGGTTAAACTATTTATAAATGAATGTAAAATATCTTCATGACTTTAAATTTTGGTATTGCAAAATAAATACACTTCATGTATAATGCATAAAGTAATGCATGGAGGGCTATCGCCAAACGGTAAGGCAACGGACTCTGACTCCGTCATCTCAAGGTTCGAATCCTTGTAGCCCTGCTTTGAAATTTCCCGTAGGAATTGTCCTGCGGGATTTTTATTATATAGGAAAGTCCCCCTATGAAATATAGAGTTAAGATGTGGAGTTTAAATTTTTACTTTACGATATAAAATAAGTGTTGACAAATTTACTTGTCATTAGTACAATAAAAATGACAAGAATAATTGTCATATTATAATATAAAAAAGTGAGCGGAGAAATTATTATGGATGTAAATCAAATGCCGGTGCAAATGGAAAGCTCCGGAGTGGTAAAGCAGGGGAGGAAATTCTTCTCTAAGTTAGGACTTATGTATTTTTTGGGAACCTTGATTATTTACGGTATCCAAATAGCAGTTGTGGCATTGATTAATATAATTGCGCCGGAACTCTTAAATGATCCGAATTGGAGTATGGTGGTAACTATGGTGCCCATGTATCTCATAGGTATGCCGATTATGATACTGCTAATTCGAACCGTTCCCAAGGAGAAAATAGAGCCTGCTTCTATTTCCTTTGGAAAGCTTGTACTGGCCATGATTATGAGCTATGCTATTGTATATTGCAGTAATATAGTAGGTTCGGTAATTACCTTTATCATCGGGTTACTGAAGGGGAGCGTAGTCAATAATGTAATTCATGATGTTGTAGTGAATATTAATCCCTGGTTAACTATTCTCTTTGTTGTGATCTGTGCACCTATTATGGAAGAGCTAATTTTCCGCAAGCTTTTAATTGATAGGGCTGTGCGTTATGGGGAAGGTGTGGCTGTATTGCTTTCCGGACTGTTGTTTGGCCTTTTTCATGGTAATCTTTCACAGTTTGTTTATGCATTTACCTTAGGGTTATTTTTAGGATTGGTATATGTAAAAACAGGGAAAATCATTTATTCCATAATTTTACATATGGTAGTGAATTTTATCGGCAGTGTACTCAGCTTGTTTGTCTTAAATTTAGTAGACTTAGATAACTTACAAGCGATATTAGATGGAGGAAGTATGACTGCTATGTCAGAGGCTATTCCGGGGCTATTGGCATTTGGGGTTTATTTTATCTGTCTCATCGGAGTGGTAATAGCCGGAGTGGTGCTTCTCATTGTTTTTAGGAAAAAATTACGCTTAAATCCCAGAGGGATTATGCTGCCCAAAGGAAAAAGATTTACCACAGCTGTTATAAATGTGGGAATGGGGCTTTTTGGTATCTTTTGGATTGTAATGATTGTTCTGCAGTTAATCGGATAGGGCAAGAACGGGGAAAATATGTTTAGTTTTGACAGTAGGATCAGATATAGTGAGACACAAAGTGAAGGAAAGCTTTCATTGGAGGCATTGTTGAATTATTTTCAGGATTGCTCTACCTTTCAATCAGAGGAGTTGGGAGTGGGATTCTCTTATTTAAAGGAAAGAAATCTGGTTTGGGTGCTTTCCTCCTGGCAGATTGTGGTGGACAGATATCCCGATTTATGTGAGCATGTAACCATCGGTACTTTTCCGTATGAATTTAAAGGTTGCTTCGGACATCGTAATTTTTTTATGAAGGATTCACAGGGGCATTATGCGGCAAGGGCCAATAGTCTCTGGACACTTTTGGACACCGATAGCTTCAGACCTGCCCGTATCACAAAAGAAATGCAACAAAACTATGTGATGGAAGAAAAAATGCCCATGGATTATGCTTCAAGAAAAATCAATATTCCCGGTGACGGCAGTCCGGAAGAAGAGATCAGGGTCAAAACACAGCATTTGGATACCAATCATCATGTAAATAACGGACAGTATGTGCGTATGGCTATGGATTTTTTGCCGGAGCGGTTTGTTATTTCTCAAATGCGGGCAGAATATAAAAAACAAGCACTTCTTCATGATATCCTATATCCATATGTGGCTTCCCAAAAGGGAGAAAAAGAGGTTTGGACAGTATCTTTTAAGGATGCGCAGGATGGTGTCTATGTAAATGTGGAGTTTGAAGGAAAGGTGCAAGACAATGATTAAACTGGGTGAAAAACAGACATTAGAGGTTGTGAAAATAGTTGATTTCGGCATATATCTGGCGGATGAAGCAGATACAGAGGAACGCGTGCTGCTTCCTAAAAGACAGGTGCCGGAAAACACAGAAATCGGAGATATGGTTGGGGTCTTTGTCTACCGAGACTCCAAGGATCGTATTATATCCACTGTCAACGAGCCCTTACTTCAAATGGGAGAAGTGGCTAGGCTGAAGGTGGTGGATGTAAATAAATACGGCGCTTTTTTGGATTGGGGATTGGAAAAGGATTTATTTTTACCGTTTAAACAACAAACACGCAGGGTTTATCCCGGTGAGAAGCCCTTGGTGTCCCTATATATTGATAAAAGCAGCCGGCTTTGTGCAACCATGAATGTTTATTTTAATCTTTCCACAGAAAGCCCATATAAAAAGGATGATAAGGTAACGGGCTGTATCTATGAAACAAGTCCGGAATTCGGAGCCTTTGTAGCGGTGGATGATAAATACTCTGCTTTGATACCTAAAAAAGAGCTGTACGGAAATTACAAGATAGGGGATATCATATCGGGCAGAGTAACGGGAGTAAGGGAAGACGGGAAATTAAACTTAAGCGTGCGGGAAAAGGCATATATTCAAATAGAAAAGGATGCCCAAAAGGTACTGGAAGTAATTGGTAGTTTTGATGGAGCCCTGCCTTTTAACGATAAAGCATCGCCTGAGGTGATTAACCGTGAATTGCATATGAGTAAAAACGAATTTAAACGTGCAGTGGGCAATTTACTTAAAAACGGCAAAATAGAAATTACAGAAAAGTCCATCCGTTTAAAACAGTAAAATCAATGATGGATATATTTTGCATATTGTGTTATAATTTATATATCATTAAGAAGTCGTAATTTGGATGCTTAGTATAGAAAGGAGGCATTCATCCATGGATATAGCAGGATTGTCAATGTCACTGTCACAAGTAAGCTTAGGCGGAAAAATAGGTACAGCCGTTTTGGATAAGGCGATGGAAACCAATGAGCAATTAGGTGAGGGTTTAATCGATATGATAGATGCATCAGCAATGGAGCATTCTGTAAATCCGGCAGTAGGCGGTAATATTGATTTTAGAATATAATTTTATATAAGATATGAGAGAAAGGCTTTTCCGGCCTTTCTTTTTTTGGCTTGTATAAGTACAATATATCGTAAGAATAGTAAAAATATGAAAAGTGCATAATAAAATATCAGTTTACTGTAGCTTTTTTTGTGAAAGTGAATTAAAATGAAATACAGATGTATGAGTACAAGCAGAAGAGAAGGTTAAATTGTTGTCATTTTTGCCAAAAGGAGTAAAATATATGATATCAAGTCAAATACTACAAAATACGATGGAAGGTCTAAAAAGTATCACAAGGGTAGATCTTTGTGTTATGGATACGGACGGAAAAGAGGTGGCCTATACCACCGATATGGGCAACTGCTCTAAGCAGGCAACGGAGTTTGCTGCATCTTTGGCTGATTCCCAGGAAATACAAGGATACCAGTATTTTAAAATATTTGACGAGCAGCAGTTAGAATATATCCTTGTAGCAGGCGGAAGCGGCGAGGATGTATATATGGTGGGCAGGATGGTTGCCTTCCAGATACAGAATCTCCTGGTAGCTTATAAGGAAAGATTTGATAAGGATAATTTTATTAAGAACCTGCTTTTGGATAATCTTCTTTTGGTGGATATTTACAGCAGGGCTAAAAAGCTGCATATTCAGACGGATATAAGCCGTGTGGTGATGATACTGGAATCTGAGAACGGAAGAGATAATAATGCGCTGGAGCTTGCAAGGGCACATTTTGGAAGTAATAGCAAGGATTTCATAACTGCCGTAGACGAAAATAATGTGATTGTTGTAAAGGATTTGTCCGAATCGGAGCACAACCGTGAAATCGATAAAGCGGCCAGAAGTTTGGAAGCATTTATGAAAAAAGAAGGCGTGAAAAATGTGCATATCGCTTATGGTACGGTTATCCATGAAATTAAAGAAGTCAGCCGTTCTTATAAGGAAGCGAAGATGGCATTGGACGTAGGTAAGATTTTCTTTGATGAAAGGGATGTTATAGCTTATAGCGAGTTGGGAATCGGCCGCCTGATTTATCAGCTTCCCATACCTCTCTGCAAAATGTTCATCAGGGAAATTTTCGGCGGCAAGAGTCCCGATGATTTTGACGAGGAAACATTGACCACCATTCATAAGTTTTTTGAAAACAGTCTGAATGTGTCGGAGACCTCGAGGCAGCTTTTTATTCATCGTAATACTCTGGTCTATAGACTTGATAAACTCCAGAAGAATACAGGTCTTGATTTAAGGGTATTTGAGGATGCCATTACCTTCAAGATTGCTTTGATGGTTGTAAAGTACATGAAGTATATGGAAACATTCGAATATTAGTCAAAAGAGGTCAAGTATGCTACGTAAAGAAGAGAAACGAAAAAGACGAGAGAAAATGATAGAAGATAATGGGTTGATATATCTGGACCGGGTAAGTAAGGTATATTCAGCCGGTGCACCGGCCCTAAACGGTGTTACTTTACATGTTACGAGAGGAGAATTTGTTTTTGTTGTAGGAGACAGCGGTTCCGGTAAATCCACATTGATTAAATTATTACTCAGGGAGCTTACTGCCTCAAGCGGTAAGGTATGGGTTATGGGACATGATGTGGCAAAGCTGAAACATCGTCAGATACCCAAATTTCGAAGGAATCTGGGCATTGTGTTTCAAGAGTTCCGTCTGCTCAAGGATAGGAATGTCTATGAAAATGTTGCTTTTGCACAGCGGATTATTCAGGTTTCCTCAAAAGAAATACGCAGAAATGTGCCCAGCATTCTTGCAACAGTCGGACTTGCAGGCAAATATAAGGCAAGGCCAAAGCAGCTTTCGGGAGGAGAGCAGCAAAGAGTTGCACTGGCAAGAGCATTAATTAACAAGCCGGCTATTTTGCTGGCGGATGAGCCTACAGGTAATTTAGACCCTAAAAACTCATGGGAAATTATGATGCTTTTGGAAGAAATCAATGCGGCGGGCACAACCGTCATTGTAGTTACTCATAACAGAGAAATTGTAAATGCCATGCAGAAAAGAGTGATAACCATGAAAAGGGGTGTCATTGTAAGCGACGAAGAGGAAGGAGAGTATATAGATGAAGATTAGTACCTTATTTTATACTCTCAAACAGGGAATTAAGAGTATTACCAGAAACAAATGGTTTTCCCTTGTTTCGATTGCAACAATTGCTGCATGTTTATTTTTATTTGGCGTATTCTATGCTATAGTCATGAACTTCCAGCATATTATTAAGACAGCAGAGGAGGACTTTACCGTTACCGTATTTTTCTATGAAGATACAGAAGATACAAGGATTGCGGAAATCGGCGATAGCATCCGAATCAGGGAGGAAGTGGCGGAGGTGAAATACATATCCGCTGATGAAGCATGGGAATGGTTTTTAGAGGAGTATCCGGGCTATGCGGTAGCCGGATATCGAAGCAATCCTCTATTAAATTTCGATAACTATGAAGTTTATTTAAAAGATGTATCCACACATGATCAATTGGTAAACGATTTAGAGTCCATCCCCGAGGTACGTAAAGTAAGAAATAACGGTATACTGGCATTGGCACTCAGTGAAGTGAATATGATCGTAGCTTATGTATCTGTTGCTATTATTGTTATTTTGCTCGCAGTGTCTGTTTTCCTGATTCGCAATACGGTTACTACAGGTATTTTCGTACGTCAGGAGGAGATAGGCATTATGAAATACATAGGTGCCACCGATTTCTTTGTCAGAGCTCCTTTTGTGATTGAGGGAATACTGATTGGTGCCATCGGTGCCGGAATTCCTTTAGGCATTATCTATTTGATGTATAATAAAACAGTGGAATATATTTCCGGGGAATTTGTAGGACTTTCACAAATACTGCACTTTTTAAGCACGGATCAAATCTTTGGGATATTAATACCGGTTTCGCTGGGACTTGGTATCGGTATCGGTTTTCTGGGAAGCTATAGTGCGGTAAGAAAGCATTTGAGAGTGTAGTAGATTTGAAAGGACTTTTGCATGAAGAAAAAAATTACAGCATTGCTGACGATGGTAATTGCGTTGATTTTGCTGACAAATGCATCCTTTTCGTCAGCGTCCGGAATTACATCAGCAAGCATTAAGGAAAAACAAAATCAATTAGCTCAGGCAGAAGAAGAAATAAAAAATCTAGAAAATTCATTAGCGGATGCCAAGGCAATTAAGAAAAAACTGGAAGCTGATAAAAAAGACTTAAATACTTATGTCATGGAACTTGACCGTCAGCTTCAGGCAATTCAGGATAATATCATAAGACTAAATGAGCAGATAGTAAATAAAGAGAACGAAATTGAGGAAGCAAAGCTCGAACTGGCAGAAGCCGAGGAAAGAGAAGAAATCCAATACAATAATATGGTGCAGCAGATTCAATTTATGTATGAACAAGGAGAGAGCACCTATCTGGATGCTATTTTGAGCGGAAGAAGTATCGGTGAAATTTTAAATACGGTAGAGTATGTAGAACAGATTTCTGTATATGATAAACAACAGTTAGATGAATATGTCCTTAATCGTGAGTTGATTGAGGTAACAAAGAGGCAGCTTGAGATGGATATGAGACTTTTGGAGGAAACAAAAGAGGGTGTCTTATCCGAAGAGGCGGCAATGGAATATCTGATTATGGTTAAAAAAGAAGCAATAGAGGAGAAAGAGGGCAATATTGCAACGAAAGAACAAGCCATAGCAGAATGGGAAGCGGATAAAAAAGAGCAGGAAGAAATTATGCAGGCATTGGAAGCCGCTATCGCTGAAGAAAAGAGACAACTGCTGGCGGCAAACGGTACTGTATTAAGCTATGACGGCGGCATTTTCAAATTTCCTGTAGCTTCCTATACTAAAATATCCAGTGATTACGGTATGCGTATGCATCCGATATTGTGGGTGGATCAATTCCACAACGGTGTGGATTTGGCAGCACCTACCGGCACGGCTATCTATGCGGCTTATGACGGAAAAGTGGTAGCAGCTTCCTATAGCGGATCTATGGGAAACTATGTTATGATAGATCATGGAAGTAATTTGTATACTATTTATATGCATGCATCGGCTCTCTATGTTACCTCAGGAGATATTGTGATTAAGGGAGAGACGATAGCAGCGGTAGGCTCTACGGGACGTTCTACAGCACCCCATCTGCACTTTAGTGTGCGTTTGAATGGTGAGTATACAAGTCCGTGGAATTACCTGTCCCCGTGACAGTGGAAGGAGGGCCTAATCTCTTAGTGTTTTAAACACTGATTGAGAATGGGCAATTAAGAATGGAAATTAATGAAATTAATCATAATTACTTACAACAGAATAACCAGCAAAACAACCAACATGATAATAAGAACAAAGGCGGAGGCAAATATTTTTACTGTGGTCTTATTACCGGAATAGCAGTGGCTTTTTTAATATTCAGTGCCGTATATTTGACAAATCGTGTTCAGGCATATATTGCGGCCAAAGAGAACGCGGCAGTACAATCTGCATCATCCGGGAAAACCGGGAATGATGCTGTTGATAACACAGGTGATGTTTCTGATAAAAATGAAATGATGGAGAAGCTGGAGTTAATAGAAAACATCATTGGGACATATTATTATCAGGAGGATGTGGACAAAGAGAAATTAGAAGAGGGTGCTTATAAAGGCATGGTGGCAGCCTTGGGAGATCCTTATTCGGAATATTATTCGGCAGAAGAGCTTAATCAGCTTTATGAGGATTCTGAAGGGATTTATTATGGCATCGGTGCCTATGTGAGTCTGGATACCGCTACCACACTGGCTAAAATAAGCGGAATCATTGCAGATACACCCGCAGAGGAAGCAGACCTGCGTGAGAACGATATTATATATAAAGTGAATGGTCAAGAAGTATACGGATTTACATTACAGGAAGTGGTAAGGTTGATTAAAGGAGAAGAGGGCACTACGGTTCATATGACATTGATCCGGGACGGTGAAGAGATAGAAAAAGAGGTTGTACGCAGAAAGGTGGAAGCACCTACCGTTAATTATGAAATGTTTGATAACGGGATTGCCTATATACAGATAACCGAATTTGATTTAATCACTGTTGATCAGTTTACGGAAGCTCTCGCTGTTGCCAGAGGCTCAGGCATGAAAGGATTGATTCTGGATTTGCGGAGTAATCCGGGTGGGAATTTAAGCTCGGTGGTGGACATCGCCAGAATGATTTTGCCCGAAGGGATGATTGTTTATACGGAGGACAGGGACGGATACCGATCGGAATACAAATGCGACGGAAGCCGGCAGATCGAGGTACCTTTGGTTGTTTTAGTGAACGGTAATTCAGCAAGTGCTTCTGAGATATTGGCGGGTGCCATCAAGGACTATGGTATCGGTACGCTTTTGGGAACTACCACTTACGGTAAGGGTGTTGTACAAAGACCGGTTGAATTAAGTGACGGTTCGGCAGTAAAGCTTACAATCAGCTCATACTTTACTCCTAAGGGAATTAATATACATGGAATAGGAGTTGAACCGGATGAGGTATGCGAATTTGACAGTGAGAGATACTATGGTGAAGAGGAATATGATAACCAAAAAGAAAGAGCTATCGAACTTATGCAAAGCATGATTTTACAACAGTAAAACAGAACAAACGTTTGCAATTTATAAGATGGTATGATATACTGTGTAAAGCAGTTATCATACCTCTTTTTTGGAGAAAATATTATGGAACATTTTGTACTTCATTCAGAATACAGTCCCACTGGAGACCAGCCGGATGCAATTAAAAAATTAGTGGCAGGTTTTAAGGAAGGGAATCAATTTCAGACATTACTTGGCGTTACAGGTTCGGGTAAGACATTTACTATGGCTAATATTATTGCGGCATTAAACAAGCCAACGCTTATCATCGCCCATAATAAAACGCTTGCAGGCCAACTCTATGGGGAATTTAAGGAATATTTTCCTGAAAATGCCGTAGAGTATTTTGTTTCTTATTATGATTACTATCAACCCGAGGCTTATATGCCGTCCTCTGATACTTATATTGCCAAAGATTCGGCAATCAATGATGAGATAGAGAAGCTTCGTCTTTCGGCCACCGCTTCCTTGACGGAACGAAAGGATGTTGTGGTAATTGCCAGTGTGTCCTGTATATACGGACTGGGAAATCCGGAAGATTACAAAGAGATGTTGGTATCCCTGCGTCCGGGTATGATAAAGGACAGGGATCAGGTGCTGCGGGAGTTAATCGCCATCCAGTATGACCGTAATGACATGGATGTCCAAAGAGGCAGCTTCAGGGTGCGGGGAGATGTGGTCGAGGTCTATCCTGCACAGGGCGGAGATTTTCTTATACGTATTGAATTTTTCGGAGATGAGATAGACAGGATTTGTGAAACGGATCCCCTGACCGGACAAGTGCATGCAACCTTAAATCATATTACCATTTTTCCCGCCTCGCATTATGTAGTGGCAGAAGAAAAAATAAAAGAGGCAACTCTTAATATTGAAAAGGAGTTGGAAGAACGTATCCGCTATTTTAAAAGCGAAGATAAGCTTTTAGAAGCCCAGCGGATATCCGAAAGAACTAATTTTGATATTGAGATGCTGCGTGAAACCGGTTTTTGTTCGGGCATCGAAAATTATTCACGGCATATGAGCGGGATGCGGGAGGGTGAGCCGCCCCACTGCCTTATGGATTATTTCGGGGATGATTATCTGATCATCGTTGATGAGTCCCATATTACCATACCTCAGATACGGGGCATGTATGCGGGAGACCGATCCCGAAAAACCACATTGGTGGAATATGGTTTCAGGCTTCCGTCTGCCTTAGATAACAGACCCTTAAATTTCAGTGAATTCGAAGAGCATATAGATCAGATGTTGTTTGTATCCGCAACACCCTCCGTCTATGAAGAGGCCCATGAATTACTACGGACAGAACAAATCATCCGCCCCACGGGATTGCTGGATCCTCCCATTTCTGTTCGTCCGGTAGAAGGGCAGATTGACGATTTAATATCGGAAATCAAAAAGGAAACGGAAAAGAAGTTTAAGGTATTAGTGACTACCCTGACGAAACGGATGGCAGAGGATTTAACGGATTATATGACGGATGTGGGTATTAGGGTAAAATATCTGCATTCGGATATAGATACTCTGGAGCGTGCAGAAATTATCCGCGATATGCGGTTGGATGTATTTGATGTATTGGTGGGTATTAACCTTCTCAGGGAAGGACTTGATATTCCTGAGATTTCATTGGTTGCTATTTTAGATGCCGATAAGGAAGGCTTTTTACGTTCGGAAACCTCATTGATACAGACTGTGGGCCGTGCTGCCAGAAATGTAGAAGGACATGTTATTATGTATGCGGATAAAATAACGGATTCCATGAGAGCGGCTATCGGTGAAACCGAACGAAGACGTGCGATACAAGATAAATATAATAAGGAGCATAATATAACACCACAGACCATTAAGAAAGCAGTGCGGGATTTAATCAGTATTTCCAAGGTGGTTGCCAAGGAAGAAGTCAGGTTTGAGAAGGATCCTGAGTCCATGAACCGCAAAGAATTGGAAAAGATAGTGGAGAAGGTGCAAAAGCAGATGAAGAAGGCAGCTGCGGATCTTAACTTTGAGGCAGCGGCAGAGCTGCGGGATAAGCTCACGGAGCTTAAAAAGATATTACATGATATGGAATAACCACCCATATATAGAGGAGATTACAAATGGAAGAAATTCAGAAAATGCGCCCCAGGGAATGGATTAAAATCAGAGGGGCATGTGAGCATAATTTAAAGAATATTGATGTGGATATTCCCAGAAATGAAATGGTGGTCCTAACTGGACTTTCCGGTTCGGGCAAATCATCACTTGCCTTTGATACAATATATGCAGAGGGACAACGCCGCTATATGGAGTCCCTGTCGTCCTACGCAAGACAGTTTTTGGGGCAGATGGAAAAGCCCAATGTGGAAAAGATTGAAGGGTTGTCACCGGCCATTTCTATCGACCAAAAATCCACCAACCGCAATCCTCGTTCAACGGTTGGTACAGTAACCGAGATTTATGATTATTTTCGTCTGCTCTATGCCAGAATCGGCATACCTCATTGCCCTAAATGCGGCAGGGAGATATCCAAACAGAGTGTGGATCAGATGGTGGATCAGATTATGTCCCTGGAGGAAGGAACCAGGATACAGCTTTTGGCTCCCGTTGTAAGGGGGCGAAAGGGCGAGCATGCCAAGGTGTTTGAACGTGCAAAGAGAAGCGGTTATGTCCGTGTCCGTGTGGATGGAAGCTTATATGACCTATCCGAGGAAATTAAGCTGGATAAAAATATAAAGCATAATATTGAAGTGGTAGTGGACAGGCTTGTGGTGAAGGAAGGGATAGAAAGCCGTTTGACAGATTCCATAGAAAGTGTTCTGGAGCTTTCGGAAAGCCTGTTGGAGGTGGATGTGATTGATGGCACTCCTATGAATTTCAGTCAGAGCTTTTCCTGTCCGGATTGTAATGTAAGTATCAGTGAGATTGAGCCTAGGAGCTTTTCCTTCAACAATCCTTTCGGTGCCTGTGAGGAGTGCTTTGGTTTGGGCTATAGAATGGAATTTGATATTGACCTCATGATACCGGATCAGAAGCTGAGTATTAATAAGGGTGCGATTGCCGTAATGGGATGGCAGTCCTGTGCGGATAAGGGCAGCTTTACCAATTCTATTTTACAGGCTCTTTGCAAGGAATACCATTTTGATTTGGATACGCCCTTTCATAAATATTCCGATAAGGTAAAGTATGTGCTCTTAGAAGGTACCGACGGGAAAAAGGTGGATGTACATTATGAGGGACAACGTGGGCGGGGCGTGTATCCTATTGCATTTGAGGGTCTGATTAAGAGTGTGGAACGTAAGTACAGGGAAACGGGTTCCGATATTATGAAGCAGGAATATGAGACCTTCATGCGGATAACACCCTGTAAGCTTTGTGGCGGCATGCGTCTGAAACAGGAGTCCTTAGCCGTAACGGTCAGCGATAAGAATATATATGAGATTACATCCCTTCCTATAGACAAGCTGCAGGAATTTTTAATGGATATGAAGCTTACAAAGGTACAGCAGCTGATCGGAAAGCAAATTTTAAAGGAAATTAAGGCAAGAGTGGGCTTCCTGGTAAATGTAGGGTTGAATTATTTATCTTTGTCTCGTGCTACTGCCTCCCTATCGGGTGGTGAAGCCCAGCGTATCCGATTGGCTACACAAATCGGTTCCGGGCTTGTGGGTGTATGCTATATTTTGGATGAGCCCAGTATCGGCTTGCACCAGCGTGATAATGATAAACTTCTGAATGCCTTAAAAAACTTAAAGAATCTGGGGAACACCCTTTTAGTGGTGGAGCATGATGAAGATACTATGATGGCAGCGGATTATATCGTAGATATAGGCCCCGGTGCCGGCTCGCACGGAGGGGAAGTAGTAGCCTGCGGAACCGCAGAAGATATTATGAATGTACCCGAATCTATAACGGGTCAATATTTAAGTGGTGCAATGAGGATACCGGTGCCTAAAAAACGCAGAAAGCCGACCGGTAAAATCACGGTATTGGGCGCACAGGAAAATAATCTTAAAAATGTAGATGTGGATTTTCCATTGGGAATCATGACGGTTGTGACAGGTGTGTCGGGTTCTGGAAAAAGCTCTCTCACCAATGAGATCCTCTATAAGCATCTGGCAAAGGCCTTAAACCGGGCAAGAACAATTCCGGGCAGGCATAAGGACATAGAAGGGGTGGAACAGCTTGATAAGGTGATTAATATTGACCAGTCACCCATCGGACGTACACCGCGTTCTAATCCCGCTACCTATACGGGAGTATTTGACCAGATTAGGGATTTATTTGCTTCTACCGCAGATGCCAAGGCCAAGGGCTATAAAAAAGGACGCTTTAGTTTTAATGTGAAGGGCGGACGTTGTGAAGCCTGCAGCGGAGACGGTATTATTAAAATCGAGATGCATTTTTTACCCGATGTATATGTACCCTGTGAGGTATGTGGCGGAAAGCGTTATAACAGGGAAACACTGGATGTTAAGTATAAGGGAAAAAATATTTATGATGTGCTTACTATGACAGTGGAGGATGCAGTGCCCTTTTTTGAAAATGTACCGACCATCCGCCGGAAGATTGAAACCTTATATGATGTGGGCTTATCCTATGTAAAATTGGGACAGCCATCTACAGAGTTATCCGGAGGTGAAGCACAGAGAATCAAGCTGGCAACGGAGCTGAGCAAAAGAAGCACGGGTAAGACAATTTATATTTTAGACGAGCCTACTACGGGGCTTCATTTTGCGGATGTACACAAGCTCATTGAGATTTTACAAAAGCTGGTGGACGGCGGTAATACCGTGGTCATTATTGAACATAATTTGGATGTGATTAAGACTGCCGATTATATCATTGATATGGGACCCGAGGGCGGTGACGGAGGTGGTACGGTTGTTGCCAGGGGAACACCCGAAAAGGTGGCACAAAATAAAGCATCCTATACAGGGTACTATATCAAAAAGATGCTGGAACGGGATAAAAAATAGGAATTGCCCTAAAGTATATGATAAATTAAGCCGATAAAAGTATTACAGAAGCATGGACGCAGGAAAGGAACGGAAGGAGCCGTTCTCTTTTCGGCGTTTCTTTTTTAAAAATTTATGAAACCCCTATGAAAATGCTGAAATTTAGGTTATAATAACTTGGAATGTTTTAGACAAGTTATGATACCATAGAAAGGGGTACGTTTATGCAGTATACAGACATCGGAATTGATTTAGGTACAGCCAGCATACTGGTTTACATCAGAGGCAAAGGAGTTGTTTTAAAAGAGCCATCTGTTGTAGCTTTTGATAGAGATACCAATAAGATAAAGGCAATTGGTGAGGATGCACGTCTAATGTTAGGGAGGACACCGGGTAATATAATTGCGGTAAGACCGCTTCGACAGGGTGTTATTTCCGACTATACGGTTACAGAGAAAATGATGAAATATTTTATCCAGAAAGCGCTTGGGAGAAGAACCTTCCGCAAGCCCCGTATCGCAGTCTGCGTACCCAGCGGTGTGACCGAGGTGGAAAAAAAGGCGGTAGAGGATGCAACCTATCAGGCAGGCGCAAGGGAAGTATCCATTATTGAGGAACCTATTGCGGCAGCAATCGGCGCAGGTATAGATATTTCAAAGCCCTGTGGAAATATGATAGTGGATATCGGCGGAGGTACCTCTGATATTGCGGTTATTTCTTTGGGAGGCACTGTAGTAAGTGCATCCATTAAGATTGCCGGAGATGATTTTGATGAGGCTATTGTACGTTATATGCGTAAGAAGCATAATCTGCTGATCGGTGAAAGAACAGCGGAGGATTTAAAGATAAAGATCGGTTCCGCTTATAAAAGAACAGAAGTGGATTATATGGATGTCAGAGGACGAAATCTGGTAACGGGATTGCCAAAGACCGTTAATGTTTCTTCCGAAGAGACAGAGGAAGCGCTTAGAGAGACCACAGCGCAGATTGTGGAAACCATCCACAGTGTATTGGAAAAAACACCGCCCGAGTTGGCAGCGGATATTGCTGATCGAGGTATTGTTTTGACGGGAGGCGGAAGCCTTTTGCGCGGGCTGGAGGATTTAATTTCAGCTAAAACCGGAATCAATACGATGACAGCAGAAGATTCTATGACAGCAGTCGCAATCGGTACAGGAAAATATGTGGAATTTTTAGCAGGCTACAAGGAAGATTAACAGCCATCAGCTACTGCAAGGGAGGCAACCATGGTTAAGGGATTGTATACCGCTTATACGGGATTAAGGAATGAACAGAATAGAATGGATATTATGACTAATAATCTTGCTAATGCTTCCACGGTAGGGTTTAAGAAAGAAGGCTCTACGAGCCAGTCCTTTGATTCCGTGCTGGCATACAAGCTAAAGGATGCATCCGTTGGATTAGGGAATGCCCAATACTTGGGAGTTAATAACCCGGGTGTTAAGGTAGGAGAAAATTATATCGATTATACCCAAGGTTCTTTTAGAATTACAAACAATACATTTGATTTTGCTTTAGACGGCGATGGTTTTTTTGCCATTGAATATACCAATTTGGCAAAAGAAACATCTACAAAATATACTCGTGCTGGTAATTTTACTCTTAATAATCAAGGCTTTCTGGTTACAAATGACGGTGACTACGTGTTGGACACCAACAACAGGAGAATTCAGTTAAATCCTCTTTTGGAAGCTGATATTACCACTGATGGTGTGATCAGTCAAAACGGAAGGCGGGTAGCCCAGATACTGGTAACGGATTTTGAAGATTATGATTATCTTGAGCGTTTTGGAGAGACTTTCTTCCAGCCCATAGAAGGAGCAAAAACAACAAATTCTACGGCACTGATTAACTCCGGCTGTCTGGAAATGGCAAACGTGCAGGTAATTTCAGAAATGGTAAATATGATCAGTATCACCAGACAGTATGAAAGTAATCAAAAGATTTTACAGACCTATGACAGGTCACTTGATATTGCAGTTAATAATCTGGGTAAAGTATAGGAGGTAGGCAATGGTACGTAGTTTATGGACAGCAGCAACGGGTATGATTGCACAGCAGACAAATATTGACACTATAGCCAATAATCTATCCAATGTAAACACAACAGGCTATAAGTCACAGGCCAATGAGTTTAAATCACTTTTATATCAGAATATTCAAACAAGGACCACATCTGCCAATGGGGAGAGTAAACCCTCGGGTGCCCAGGTGGGACTTGGTGTAAGAAATGCGTCCATTACAACCCTGTTTGAGAACGGAAGTATGCTGGCTAATGATAGTGATACGGCATTTGCAATCAGCGGAAAGGGTTTCTTTTCGGTACGTGGAGAGGATGGTAATACATATTATACCAGAAACGGTAATTTTCAATGGACAGTGGCTTCCAATGGCGGTACGATGTTGGCTGATACGGAAGGACGACCGGTGCTGGATTCTCTGAACAGGCCCATTGTTCTAAACAGTACCTATGTTGCCAGCCTTGTGAGTGTTACCAACGAAGGAGAAATTTGCTATCCCGATGCCAGTAACAATCCCCGGCCCTTAGGTATTACCATAGGCGTACACCAATTCACCAATCCGGGCGGCTTGGAGAGACAGGATAGCAGCCTTTATCGGCAGACAGCGGCCAGTGGTGTGCCCATTAATGAAGCAACCAATAATGCGGTGGAGAAGAGCAATATACTGCAAAACTTCCTGGAGGGTTCCAATGTACAGGTGGTGGATGAAATGGTTAATATGATTGTGGCACAGAGAGCTTATGAAATGAATTCTAAGGCGATCACCGCATCGGATGAAATGTTGCAGCAGGCGAATAATTTAAGAGGCTGATAAAGCTAAGAATTCTATTTGATGTATTATAGATTGGATACAAACAGGGAGGTAAATATGGATATTGGTAATATTACAGGCTCATATGCAGATCTGTTTAAAACACAGTCTTCTCAGGCAGCAGCCAAAATGGAAGGTACATTGGATACCGATTATACCAAGGCAAGTGATACTGAGTTAATGGAGGCTTGTAAACAGTTTGAAGCTTATTTCTTAGAGCAGATGTTTAAGGAAATGGTAAAGACCATACCCCAAGCCGAGGAAACATCATCTTCTACTTCCGGTTTGACAGATTACTATAAGGACAGCATGATACAGGAGATTGCGTCTTCATCTACGAAGCAGGATAACTTAGGATTGGCGCAAATGCTATTTGAGCAGATGAAGCGGAATTATGGTTTATAAGGAGTATGGCATGCAAGTAAATTGTAGATAGAAAAGACTGTCGCGAGACAGTCTTTTTGCGCTTTTGATTGGGAGAAAGGAAGTAAATGGAACAAATAAAGGGATTTGTAGACCATATTATATTTCAGAATGCTGACAATGGCTATACTGTATTGGAGCTTTCCGGTGAGGACGGCGATAATATACTCGTGGGAATGATGAAAGGGATAACCCAAGGAGAAACAATTCAGGCAGAGGGCGACTATATTGATCATCCTGTTTACGGAAGCCAGTTCAAGGTAGCCTCCTATAATACTGTTATGCCGGAGGATGTGGCCAGTATGGAACGATATCTGGGCTCCGGTGCCATAAAGGGAATCGGGGTTGCACTGGCTGCAAGGATTGTGAAGAAATTCGGTGAGGATACCTTTCGGGTAATAGAAGAGGAACCGGAGCTTCTGACACAGGTAAAAGGAATCAGCGAGAGGATAGCAAGGAATATTTCCGCGCAGATGGATGAAAAAAGAGATATGAGGGCGGCATTTATTTACTTACAGCAATACGGTATATCCAATGCACTGGCTGTAAAAATATATAATACATACGGCAGCGGTTATTATGGAGTCATGCAGGAGAATCCTTATAAGCTTGCGGAGGATATTGACGGTGTGGGGTTTAAGATAGCGGATGGGATTGCAAGAAAAATAGGGATACATACCGATTCCGATTACCGGATCCGCAGCGGCATCCTATATGTGCTTTTACAGGCGGTACAGGAGGGGCATTTATTTTTGCCGGGACAAATATTGTTGGAAAGAGCCAGAGAGCTGCTCTCGGTGGAAGAGCAGTATATAGAGCCGCAAATCAGTAATCTTGCTATGGATAAAAAGGTAGTAATTAAAAAACCGGATGTAAACGGAGATATCCAAATATTTGCCGCCAATTATTACTATATGGAATTAAGCTGTGCCAGAATGCTTACAAACCTTAATATAAGGATGGAAGGTGAGGAAGGACTTCTGCCCGCAGAAGAGCTTGAGATTAAAAAACGAATTGAGTCTATTACAAAAGCCGAGGCCTTGGAGCTGGACGAGTTACAGGAAAAAGCAGTTCTGGAAAGCATAAAAAATGGTCTTTTTATATTATCCGGCGGACCCGGAACCGGAAAGACCACAACGATTAACACTATAATCCGGTACTTTGAAGCAGAGCATTTGGATATATTTTTAGCGGCGCCAACCGGGCGTGCAGCTAAAAGGATGACGGAAGCAACCGGTTATGAAGCAAGAACCATTCATCGTATGCTGGAGTTAAACGGTGCATTGGGAGAAGAAGGTAATGCTAAATTTCGATTTGAACGAAACGAAGAAAACCCTCTGGAGGCCGATGTTGTAATTATAGATGAAATGTCCATGGTGGACATCAATCTCCTGCAGGCACTTTTGCGTGCAATCATGCCCGGAACCAGATTGGTACTTGTTGGCGATGTGGATCAGCTTCCTTCCGTAGGGCCCGGTCAGGTGCTTAGGGATATTATGTCGGGAGGCTTTTTCCCCATGGTAATACTTAAGAAAATATTCCGTCAGGCAAAGGAAAGCGATATCGTGGTAAATGCCCATAAAATAAACCATGGTGAAATGCTGGAGCTAAATAATAAAAGTGTCGATTTCTTTTTCTTGGAAAGAAATGACATAAACGTCACATACAAACATATGGTTCAGCTTATTACAGAAAAGCTACCTAAATATATAGGTACGGATGCATTTGAAATACAAGTCCTGACCCCTATGCGGAAAGGGAGTTTGGGGGTGGAGGCGATGAATCAAATTCTACAAAAATATATGAACCCTCCCTCTGCAGATAAGAAGGAGCATCTGTTTGGTGATACCATTTTCCGTGAAGGTGATAAGGTGATGCAGATTAAGAACAATTATGAGCTGGAGTGGGAAATTGTGAGCCGATATGGGATACCGGTTGATAAAGGCCTGGGTGTTTTTAACGGCGATATGGGGAGAGTTCTGGAAATCAATGAATATGCCGGTAATATGGTGGTGGAATATGATGAGCATAGAAGGGTGACTTATCCCTTTATCCAGATGGAGGAGCTGGAGCTTGCTTATGCTATTACTATCCATAAGGCCCAGGGAAGTGAGTATGCGGCAGTAGTAATGCCACTGCTTGGCGGTCCCAGGATGTTGTTTAACAGGAACCTGCTTTATACCGGTGTAACAAGGGCAAAATCCTGTGTCATGATTTTAGGGAGAAGAGAGACCATTGGGGAAATGATTAAAAATGCGGATGTGAATCGTAGGTATACGGCACTTTCGGAGAGGATTAGAGAGGTTGTCAGCGTAGAAGGCGGGTTGGATTGAATCAATCGGATATGGTATTACAATTCTTTGAGAAAACAGTGAGGCTCTTATTTCCGCAAAGATGTCCGGTATGCGACGATTTAGTGAAAGGTAAGGATGGACTGATTTGTTATGGCTGCAGGAGAAGATTGACTCGGGTAAAGGAGCCTTCTTGCTTTACTTGCGGGAAGCCCATTTATGCGGAAGAACAAGAGTATTGCCGGGACTGTAAGGGACATAAGCATCTGTATATAAGAGGAAAGGCTTTGTATGAATATGAGAGCATTGCCGGCACCCTCTACCGGTTTAAATACGGAGGCAGGCAGGAGTATGCCGCTTTTTTAGGCGGTGAAATGGCTGATAAAATGGAGCATTTTATTAGGCTGGCAGCACCGGACGGATTAATACCGGTACCTATTTCCCGAAAACGGTTGAACCGCAGGGGATATAACCAGGCCGGACTTCTGGCAAAGGTGATAGGAAAAAAGCTGGAAATTCCGGTATATGATAGATTGGTGGTGCGTATCAGGGATACGGCGCCTCAAAAAGAGTTAAATGCCCATGAAAGGCAAAATAATTTGAAAAAGGCTTTCATAATTGCTCAAAATGATGTAAAATTAGATACGATTATAGTAATTGATGATATATATACTACCGGTAGTACGATAGATGCGTTGGCAGAGGTTTTGTTGCAGACGGGTGTTAAGAAGGTTTATTTCATTGCTCTGGCAGTGGGAGCCGGAGTATAAGGAGGTTAG
>CAZJAS010000010.1:0-42368 GCA_964544135.1 uncultured Clostridium sp.
TAATTGTATGACACCGTCGGTATCCAAAAAATCACTCCTTTGTATGTTGATTAAAGTTATAGTTAGAAAAAATATTACAATAAGTATCACTATATTGTCAAGTTATGGGCAGCATGAACATATAATTTTACAGGAAGTTTAGAAATTGGTTCATAAATGCGGGGATGGCGGCCCCAGGAAGGAGGAGGAAATGGAAAGAGTTAAGTTTTTACTGAAATATCTTTTATTTGCTTACATACTGACCGGCGGTTTGCTAATGCTGTTAGCGCTTATGGTATATCGATTCTCTTTATCGGAGAAAATAGTGTCTATTGTTATTATCGGTATTTACATAGGAGCGACTTTCTTTGCAGGCTTTGCAACAGGTAAGAAGCTGAAGACCCAAAAATATCTTTGGGGACTTTTGATAGGCGGAATGTATTTCTTAGTACTGATTATATTGTCATTGGTAGTCAATCATTCCTTTAAGGATGTGGCATCAAATTTTGTCACTGTTTTAATGATGTGTGCGGGAAGCGGTATGCTCGGGGGGATGGTCAGCTAGAACTTTCACCTTTTATCAAAAAAGACTTTTACAAATTGGATAATTATGCTATACTACACAGGTATTCAAGATATTAAGTAAGGAGGTCTGATGATATGAAACATATTAAGACATTAAATACTAGAGACTTAAAAGAATCTATGAAAAAAGGCGGTTGCGGCGAATGCCAAACTTCCTGTCAGTCAGCATGCAAAACATCCTGTACTGTAGGCAATCAGAGTTGCGAAAAGATTAAATAATGACCGTATAAGAGATGTAATAACTCAAAAAGCAGCGATTTGCGTCGCTGCTTCATTTATGTATGAAAGAGGATAAAAGCGTGATACACCAATATAAAAATAACGGCTATAACATTGTTATGGATGTGAATAGTGGAGCGGTACATGTAGTGGACGATATTGTATATGATATGATATCCCTGATAGAGCCCCTTATAGAGGGCGATATACGTGATTCGGATTTGATTAAGGCGGCGGTGTTAAACTGTGTTAATCTGCCTTATCCCGAGGAAGAAATAACAGAAGCTGTAGACGAAGTCTTGGAGCTTCACAAGCAGGGGCAGTTATTTGCGCCCGATATTTATGAAAATTATATTACGGATTTTAAAAACAGGGAGACTGTGGTAAAAGCACTCTGTTTACATATTGCCCATGACTGTAATTTAGCCTGTCGGTATTGCTTTGCCGAAGAAGGGGAATATCATGGTAAAAGGGCGTTCATGAGTCTTGAAGTAGGGAAGAAGGCATTGGACTTCTTAGTGGACAATTCCGGTAACCGCATCAATTTAGAAGTGGATTTCTTTGGGGGCGAGCCCACCATGAACTGGGATGTGGTAAAGGAGCTGGTAAATTACGGCAGAAGCTTAGAAAAGCCGCATCATAAGAAATTCCGTTTTACACTGACGACTAACGGTGTTTTATTAAACGATGAAATGATGGAATTTGCCAACAAAGAAATGGCAAATATAGTATTGAGTATAGACGGACGCAAAGAAGTAAATGATCGTATGCGGCCATTTTGCGGCGGACAAGGCAGCTATGACAGAATTGTTCCCAAATTTCAGAAGGTAGCAGAAAGCCGTGACCAGATGAATTATTATGTGAGGGGTACCTATACCCACAATAATTTGGATTTTTCCAAGGATGTACTGCATCTTGCCGATTTGGGATTTAAGCAGATTTCCGTGGAGCCTGTAGTGGCAAAGCCCGAGGACTGGTATTCCATTCAGGAAGAGGACCTTCCTATACTAAAAGAAGAATATGATAAGCTTGCGGTGGAAATGATAAAAAGATATAAAGAAGGTAAAGGCTTTCATTTCTTTCATTTTATGATAGATTTAGAGGGAGGACCCTGTGTAGCAAAACGACTTTCCGGTTGCGGTTCGGGTACGGAGTATCTTGCGGTTACACCATGGGGAGATTTTTATCCCTGTCATCAGTTTGTGGGACAGGAATCCTTTTTAATGGGTAATGTGGACCAAGGTATATTACAAACAGATTTAAGAGATGAATTTAAATGCTGTAATGTATATGCGAAGGAAAAATGTAAAAAATGCTATGCAAAATTCTATTGCAGCGGCGGTTGCGCAGCCAATTCTTATAATTTCCACGGTAATATTAATGATGCCTATGATGTGGGTTGTGAATTGCAGCGCAAAAGAATCGAATGCGCTATTATGATAAAGGCAGCTATGGCTGAAATGGAGGAAGTACAGGAATGACGAAAAAGAAAGCGGTCATAATTCTGCTGGTATTTTTCCTGACACTGGCAGGGGTCACTTATGTGGATTTAAAGGGGATTGACGGACATGGAACTGCGTCTGCATCCGAAATCACATTAGGCCTTGATTTGGCAGGCGGTGTAAGCATTACCTATCAGGTGGCGAGCGGTGAAATACCCAGCCAAACGGATATGCAGGATACCATCAATAAGCTGCAGCAGCGTGTTTATGGTTACAGCACAGAGGCATTGGTCTATCAGGAGGGAAGCGATAGGATTAATATTGAAATCCCCGGTGTATCCGATGCCAATATTATATTAGAAGAATTAGGGAAACCCGGTACCCTGTATTTCATCTTCCAGAAGGGCTCAGACGGAACGGAAAACTATACCCAGAGCTATGAGACGGATGCGGAAGGCAATTACTATATCAGTACCCGTTTAAATAAGACGATTGAAGAATTAGAGGCGGATGGTTCCATTGCACTCTATGGTACGGATGTTGCCAATGCGGAAGCGGGAAGTATGGCAGATCAGATGGGAAGTGCTCAGTTTTGTGTCAATTTGGAGATGACCGAGGCCGGAAAGTTAAAATTTGCAGATGCTACCACCAGAGCTGCAATCAGCGGGGAAACTCTGGCTATTTACTATGACGGTACTTTTTTAAGTATTCCCTCTGTTTCCCAACCCTTAATGGATGGCAGAGCACAAATATCAGGTAATTTTACTTACGAGAGTGCACAAAAGCTGGCCTCTCAGATTCGTATCGGTGGTCTGAAATTAGAACTCACAGAGCTGCATTCTAAGGTGGTAGGTGCACAGCTTGGCTCAGAGGCGATTTCTACCAGCATTAAGGCGGCAGCAATCGGCCTTTTAGCGGTCGTGCTATTTATGATTGTTATTTACTTGATACCCGGTTTGGCAGCCAGCCTTGCTTTACTTCTATATACAGCGTTGATTGTACTTTTATTAAACGGCTTTGGAATTACGCTGACATTGCCCGGCATTGCAGGTATCATTCTTTCAATCGGCATGGCGGTGGATGCCAATGTAATTATTTTTGCACGTATCCGAGAAGAGCTGGCTACAGGCAAGACGGTAAAGTCCGCTGTCAAGATTGGCTTTGACAAAGCCCTTTCCGCTATTATTGATGGTAATGTGACCACCTTAATTGCAGCGGCTGTTCTATGGATTTTAGGCTCCGGCACCATTAAGGGCTTTGCGTATACCTTGACCCTGGGAATTGTACTTTCTATGTTTATCGCATTATTTGTAACCAGATGGCTGATTAGGGCACTCTATACATTGGGCTTTAGCGAAGAAAAATGGTATGGCGTGGCAAAGGAACATAAGGTATTTGATATCATAGGAAAGAGGGCTATTTTCTTTGGGATTTCCCTGGCAGTGATTTTAGGCGGTTTTGTAATGATGGGTGTGAATAAGGTATCCACAGGCAAAGAGCTCAACTATAGTATGGAGTTTGAAGGCGGTACCTCTATTTCAATCACTTTTAATGAAGAAATGTCCCTGGCGGATATTGAAGCGGATGTAATCCCTAAGCTTGAGGAAATTATCGGCAGTGCCGTACAGCCTCAGCCGGTACAGGGAACCAATGAAGTCATGTTTAAGAGTAATGCTCTTACATTAGAGCAAAGAAGTGAGATTGAAAACATGCTTCTTTTCGGGTTCGGTGTGCAGAAGGATCAGATTGTAACCGAAACGATCAGCTCCACTTTTTCCGGAGAGATGAGAAGGGATACTGTTTTGGCATTATGTATTTCCCTTATATGCATGCTGATTTATATCAGAATCCGTTTTAAGGATATACGCTTTGGAATCAGTGGTGTAACAGCATTGATTCATGATGTTTTGGTAGTACTGGCTTTTTATGCGGTGGCAAGAATTTCGGTAGGAAGCACATTTATTGCTTGTATATTGACCATTGTAGGATATTCCATTAACGCTACTATTGTTATCTTTGACCGTGTGCGTGAAAACGAACAGCTTTTAGAAGGTAGGGCGGATATGAAGGAAGTACTGAACCGCAGTATTATACAGACATTATCAAGAAGTGTTTTTACTTCCCTTACTACTTTTATTATGGTGGCGGCACTTTATGTCTTGGGTGTAACCGCAATCAGAGAATTTGCACTTCCTCTTATGGTAGGTATCGCCTGCGGTACGTATTCCTCTGTTTTTGTTGCCGGCGGCTTGTATTATCTGCTTTATAAGAAATTTCCGCAAAAGAAAATAGACAAATAAAGGAATTATAATGGAAAAATGGTTTGTTGCAGCAAAAAAGGCTGATTTTAATGCTTGGAGCCAAAAATTTAATATTTCCCCTGTTACGGCAAGGATTATCCGTAACAGGGATATTTTTTCTGAGGAGGAGGTAGAAAAGTATTTAAACGGTACTTTTCTGGATATGTATCCCCCGGAATTGATGTTGGATATGGAGGATGCAGCTGCTATTTTAGAAGAAGAGATCAGAAGCGGCAAGAAAATGCGGGTAATCGGAGATTATGATGCGGATGGTATTTGTGCTTCCCATATTTTAACAAAGGGATTGCGGGCATTATCCGCAGATGTGGATACGGTAATTCCTCATCGGATTAGGGATGGATACGGCCTCAATGAACAGCTGATTGAGGAGGCTTATGAGGACGGCGTACGTACCATTCTTACTTGTGATAACGGAATAGCAGCCACACCCCAGATAGCACTGGCAGCAGAGAAAAAGATGACTGTAGTAGTAACGGACCACCATGAGGTGCCTTACATTGAAGAGGGAGGAGACCGTATAGAAATTCTGCCTCCGGCAGCGGCAATTGTGAATCCCAAACGGAAGGATTGTACTTATCCGTATAAAAATATATGCGGAGCGGTGGTGGCCTATAAATTGATTGAACTCATGCTGCGTCATTCGGATTTGGAGCTTTCACTAAAAAAAGAACTGACGGATGAATTTATACAGCTTGCGGCAGTGGCCACGATTTGTGATGTAATGCCGCTATTGGATGAAAACCGTATTATTGTAAAAGAAGGATTGATGCGTCTTCGTCAAAAGCCATGCCTGGGAATGCAGGCATTGATGCAAGTAAACGGGATAGAGCAGGATAAGCTTTCCGCCTATCATTTGGGCTTTGTATTAGGACCATGCCTGAATGCAGCCGGCCGGCTGGATACGGCTAAGCGTGCATTAGAACTTTTGCATACGGAGGATTTGCGCTATGCCATGACAATGGCAAAAGAATTAAAGGATATGAATGACAGCAGGAAGATTTTAACATATGAAGGGATCGAGAAAGCCATTACCTATGTGGAGGAAAATGATCAAAAAGATGATAAGGTATTGATTATCTTTCTTCCTGATTGCCATGAAAGCATCGCAGGTATTATTGCGGGGCGTATCCGGGAAAAATATGGGAAACCGGTTTTTATACTGACAAGAGGAGAAGAAGGAATCAAGGGGTCCGGCCGTTCCATTGAAACTTACCATATGTATGAGGCAATGACAGCCTGCAAGGAGCTTTTTACTAAATTCGGCGGTCATAAAATGGCTGCCGGTCTTTCCATGAAGGAGGAAAACATACCCCTTCTGCGCAAGGAGCTCAACGATACCTGTAATCTCACCGAGGTGGATTTGATACCCAGAATACATATTGATGTGCCCATGCCTCTTTCCTATGCGGATAAGAGGATGGCGGAGGAGTTATTAGTATTAGAGCCTTTCGGAACCGAGAACCCAAAGCCCCTGTTTGCCGTGAAAGATGTTATTTTCCTAACCGGTAAAAAGCTGGGGGAAAAGGGTAATTTCGCAAGATACAAGATTGTAGAACAGAGTATGGTCTATGAAGTGGTTTATTTTGGCGGACTGGATAAATTCCATGCTTTTATCAATGAAAAATACGGTGAAGGTGCGGCAGAAAAGCTGTATGAAAAACGTTGTGATTACCGGTTATCTATAACCTATCAGCTGGGGTTAAACAGCTATAAGGGTAAAACTCAGGTGCAGATTGTGATGCAAAATTTTTGCTGATAATTATAATTACTTAATTTTAGTTTTATATAATAATCATAATTTAGACACAGAATAAACACATTTTACCAGTAATATAAGTATTAGATAGTTGATGCAATCACTATCCCCCCCCTCATAAGAAAATGTGAGAAGCCCGGAGCGATTCGGGCTTCTTCGCATTTTAGTAATAATTTACAATTTTTCCTGACTCTTTTTTTGTTTGAGGGTAGCAAACCTATTTGAAATGGGGTAAAATATATGGGTATGTAATATCACCCTAAATTAAAAATGGGTTGGGAAAGAGGTTTTATGGTAGAGCTAAGGTCATTGCTGGAGGAACTTAAATATACCTGTGACAGAGGAAGCCTTACGGTTAAAGTACCAAAAATTGTATTTGATTCACGAGAGGTAACAAAGGGATGCCTGTTTATATGTATACAGGGCATGAATTTTGACAGCCATGATTATGCGTCAGAAATCGTAGAAAGCGGTGCCGGCGTGCTGGTTGTGGAAAAAGAAGTTAATTTACCTTCAAAAGCAGAAATTACTGTAATAAGAGTAAAAGATACACGTTATGCCATGGCATTTATTGCATCGGCTTGGTTTAAATATCCCGCAAAAAGGATGCAAACAATAGGTATCACCGGCACCAAGGGGAAAACCACCACCACCTATTTGGTAAAATCTATTTTAGAGAATGCCGGACATAAGGTGGGATTGATCGGAACCATAGAAGTGATTATCGGCGATATTCATATCCCGGCCGGAAACACTACGCCTGAGTCCTATCTTCTGCAGGATTATTTAAAGAAGATGGCGGATGCAGGTTGTGATACTGTAGTAATGGAGGTTTCCTCTCAGGGACTGATGCTGCACCGTACACAGGGCTTTGTATTCGATTATGGTATTTTTACCAATATCAGACCGGACCATATCGGTGTGGGAGAGCATGCGGATTTTGAGGAATATATGGCTTGTAAAGGACTTTTATTCAAGCAGTGCAGGGTTGGAATCGTAAATGGCGATGATAGCTTTTGTGATTTGGTGACCGCAGGCCATATCTGTAGATTGGAGAAATTCGGTCTGAAAGAAGGAAATGACCTGCGCGCCGTAGATTTACAGCTGGTGAAGAAACCGGGAGAGCTGGGAGTTGCCTTTAAAACCAGGGGACTTTTGCAAATGGAAGCAGAGGTCACCACACCCGGAAGATTTAGTGTATACAATGCGTTGACGGCAATGGCTATTTGCCGCCATTTTAAAGTGTCAAATGAGAATATCAGAATAGCATTGCTTGCGGCTAAGGTAAAAGGACGGATTGAAATGATAAAGGTATCCGAGGATTTTACGCTGCTGATAGATTATGCACATAATGCGATGAGTTTAGAAAGCCTTTTAAAATCATTGCGGGAATATGAACCGAATAGGTTGATATGCTTGTTTGGATGCGGCGGAAACCGTTCCAAATTGCGGCGCTATGAGATGGGAGAGGTCAGCGGTAAGCAGGCGGATTTAACTATTATTACCTCCGATAATCCCCGATTTGAAGAGCCTCAGGCTATTATTGATGATATTAAAATAGGGATTGCCAAGACAGGGGGAGAATATGTGGAAATCTGCGACCGTAAGGAGGCTATTAAATATGCCATCCACCATGGGGAGCCGGGAGATATTATCGTGCTAGCCGGTAAAGGTCACGAGGATTACCAGGAAATCAAAGGGGTTAAGACTCCCATGGATGAACGTGATTTAATCCGGGAAATTTTATTGCATGATAAATTATAGATATAAGATAGGCATTTCCATAGAAAAAGAATGGTATTCCAAAGTAATATAATGAGCAGAGTACCCATGGAAGCAAGTTTAACAATTACCTATTTTATATAAGAAGGAAGGAGGGCCGTTATGGAAAAGATTTATGCGGATGTCATTGTAAATATTTCACATGAAAAGGTGGACCGCCCTTTTCAATATCGGATTCCCGAATCCCTGCGAAATAGAATAAAAGAGGGTATGTGTGTGACGGTACCCTTCGGTGCCGGCAATAAGCAGCTGAGGGGGTATGTAATTGATATAAAGGATAAGCCGGATTTTGATGTCAATAAAATAAAAGATATTACGGATATTACCGGAGATGTATCGGTAGAAGCAAAGCAGATGTATTTGGCGGCCTATCTTAAAAAAAATTACGGCTCAACCATGATACAGGCACTGAAGACGGTTTTGCCCGCAAAAAAATCCATAAGGGCATTGGAAAAGAAGACCGTGAAATTAGCCATCGGCAGGGAGGAAGCAATTTCATTATTAGCACTATATGAGAAAAAAAATCATACTGCCCGCGCCAGGCTGTTGCGTGAGCTGATTCAAGTGGATTCTCTTCCTTATCCCCTTGTTACGGGTAAATTGAACATAGCATCCTCGACTTTAAAGGCATTAGAGGGCGGGAATATTATTTCCATAGAAAAAGAAAGCCGTTTCCGTAATCCGGTCCGAATGAAAAGTGGGGAAGCGGATCGAAAGAATATGAGTCCTGCCCAACAAAAGATTGTAAATACGGTACTTTCGGATTTTGATGCCCATATTAAAAAAACATATTTAATCCATGGTATTACGGGCAGCGGTAAAACAGAGGTCTATATGAACCTCATAGAAGAGATTTTATTAAGGGGTAAGCAGGCCATTGTTCTGATACCGGAAATCGCATTGACCTATCAAACCCTGATGCGGTTTTACGCAAGGCTGGGAGATCGGGTATCCGTTATGAACTCTACTTTGTCAGCGGGAGAAAAATATGACCAGTGCGAACGGGCAAAACGGGGAGAAATAGATGTGATTATCGGTCCCCGCTCCGCATTATTTACTCCCTTTCCTCATATAGGCCTGATAGTGATAGATGAGGAGCATGAGAACAGTTATAAAAGTGAAGGCTCTCCCAAATATCATGCAAGGGAAGTGGCTCAGGAAGTGGCTCGCATACATGGGGCAAGTGTGGTGCTGGGTTCGGCTACCCCATCCTTAGAAGCCTATTATAAGGCAAAAGGGGGGGAATATACCTTCTTTAAATTAGAGGAGAGGCTGACGGGAGAACAGCTTCCTCAGGTTTATACCGTGGATTTACGGGAAGAATTGAAAGCAGGCAATCGTTCTATCTTTAGCAGGAAGCTGCAGGAGCTGATGGAGGATAGACTTGCAAAGAAGCAGCAGATTATGATTTTTATAAACAGAAGGGGATATGCGGGTTTTATATCCTGTAGGTCCTGCGGCCATGTAATGAAATGTCCCCACTGTGATGTGTCCCTGTCCGAGCATAGAGAAAGCGGCTTGCTTTGTCACTATTGCGGTTACAGGGAACCTTCGGTCAAGCTTTGTCCCTCCTGCGGTTCAAAATATATTTCGGGATTTAAGGCAGGTACACAGCAGATAGAAGATAAGTTAAAAGAACTGTTCCCGGCGGCAAGGGTATTGCGGATGGATGCGGATACCACGAAGAAAAAGAACAGCTATGAGCAGATTTTAGCGGCATTTGCTAGTAATAAAGCAGATATCCTCATCGGGACCCAGATGATTGTAAAGGGACATGATTTTCCCAATGTCACTCTCGTGGGGGTGCTGGCTGCGGATTTATCCCTCTCTGTTGGGGATTACCGGGCAGCCGAGCGTACCTTCCAACTGTTAACCCAGGCGGCAGGCAGAGCGGGCAGAGGCAGTGTTTCCGGCGAAGTGGTCATACAAACCTATCAACCGGAGCATTACAGCATCGTACATGCAGCGAATCAAAATTACGAAGCTTTTTATGAGGAAGAGATTCTATACCGGGAGCTTTTACGATATCCGCCGGTTTGCAATATGCTTGCGGTGCAAATTTTTGTGGACAGTAAAGAACGGGGGGAAGAACTGGCGGATACTCTCGTGGCATTGGCTAAGACCTATGCGGATGATACGAAGCAGATTGCCAAACGGGTGCTTGTAATAGGACCTGCTCCCGCGGTGATAGGAAAGATGAATGATGTATATCGATTTGTATTTTATATTAAGTATGAAAATTATAATACATTAATAGAGATAAAAGATAAGCTGGAAGAAAATGCGATAAAGCTGCTGCAAAAAAATGAAATGCTGCAGATAGATTTTAATCCAGTGAATACATTTTAAAAACAAGTTACGGAAGGATGAGATTAGGATGGCACTGAGAAATATAAGGGAAATCGGAGAAAATGTATTAAATAAAACCTGTAAGGAAGTTAAGGGCATGACCCCTAGAACAAAGGAATTGATTGATGATATGTTTGAGACCATGTATGAAGCAAACGGTGTAGGGCTGGCAGCTCCTCAGGTGGGTGTGCTAAAAAGAATCGTGGTGATTGATACCACGGGCGAAGATCCTTATGTACTGATCAATCCCCAAATCTTTGAAACAAGCGGTGAGCAAACAGGGCAGGAAGGCTGCTTGAGTGTGCCGGGAAAATATGGGATTGTAACACGTCCCAATTATGTGAAAGTGAAAGCCTTCGACTGTAATATGGAACCTTATGAGTTGGAGGGAACGGAGCTTTTGGCAAGAGCAATCTGTCATGAACTGGATCATTTAGACGGACATCTCTATGTGGAAAAAGCACAAGACGGCTTACATTTGGTTACGGAATCCGAGGAGGAAGAGGAGGAAGAATGAAGATAGTTTTTATGGGAACTCCTGATTTTTCAGTGGGTGCGCTAAAGGCATTAATAGTAGCCGGACATGATATTACGGCAGTGGTGACACAGCCGGATAAGGCAAAAGGGCGCAGCGGTAAGCCTTCCTATTCACCGGTAAAAGAATATGCCCTGGCAGCAAATATCCCGGTTTTACAACCGATACGGATCAGAGAGGCAGCTGCTGTAGAAGAGCTCAGGGAATTTGAGGCGGATGTATTTGTTGTAGCTGCATTCGGACAAATTCTGACAAAGGAAATTTTGGATATGCCTAGGCTTGGTTCTTTGAATATCCATGCATCGCTGCTTCCCCAATACCGGGGAGCCAGTCCCATCCAATGGGCGGTAATCAACGGAGATGAAAAGACGGGAATTACCATCCAGCAGATGAATGAAGGAGTGGATACCGGAGATATTCTATATCAGAAGGAAATCATTATCGATAAAAAGGAAACAGGAGAATCATTATTTGATAAGCTTTCGGTTTTAGGGGCCGAGGCTATTGTAGAAGCACTTTCCCTGCTAGAAGCAGGTAAGTTGGTACCTGTTCCTCAAAGGGAAGAGGATGCGACCCATACGGTAAGGCTGAAAAAATCCATGGGGAAAATAGACTGGACAAAGAGTGCAGCAGAAATAGAAAGACTGATACGGGGATTGAATTCCTGGCCCAGTGCATATACTTTTTTTGAAGGTAAACAATTAAAAATATGGGAAGCGGAAGTTGATAAATCTTCCGGAATGGTATCTGAAAAGGATAAGGGTGATAAACCGAATCCCGGAACGGTGCTTGCGATAGAAAAGGACAGGTTTGCTATATTATGCGGCACAGGCATCTTATGGATTACTTCCCTTCAGCTGGAGGGAAAAAAGAGAATGAATACCCATGATTTTTTGTTGGGTAATAAGATTAGTGCAGGAATGATGTTTTAATAATAAGACGTGTTTGTTTCTTGAACACGCAGAAAGGATGGAGGCTTATGTTTTATTACTATTATTATGATTATACTTATATACTGGTGATTATCGGTGTTATATTATGCAGTATCGCAAGCGTTTGGGTGACTAGCTCCATAAAGAAATACCATGGTATGAGAAACCAGAGGGGCTTAACCGGAGGCCAGGCAGCAGAGCAGATACTCAGAGATGAAGGAATCTATGATGTGGGGGTGCAATGTCTGAGAAAAGGGGCGGGAGACCATTATAATCCCAAAACAAAAATAGTGGGGCTTTCCTATGAAACTTATCATTATGCATCTGTTACCGCAGTTGCCATTGCAGCTCATGAATGCGGACACGCAAAACAGCATCATGAAAACTTTGCGCCCTTAAGGATTCGTTCCTTACTGGTGCCTGTGGTAAATATCGGTACCTATCTGGGGATTCCCCTGATTATTTTAGGTGTTTATTTAAGCTTTAACCAAACATTGATTCAAATCGGAATTTGGGCATTTGTATTGGCAATGCTGTTTCAGATTGTAACTTTGCCTGTGGAGTTCAATGCCTCTAAAAGGGCTTTAGCCTCTATTGAGACAAGGGGAATGCTGAGTTCTGAGGAGCAGAGGGGAGCTAAAAAGGTGCTGACGGCAGCAGCTATGACTTATGTAGCGGCTACGGTTTCTTCTGTATTGCAATTAATCCGTATGGTTATGTTGTTTGGCGGCAACAGAAGGCGAGATTAGATGGCGGCGGAAAATAACAGAGCGATTGTATTGGATATGCTCATGATGGTAGAGAGGGAGGAAGTATTTTCCCATCATATTATCAGAGATGTCCTTGCCAAATATGATTATTTGGAGAGCCAGGAAAAAGCGTTTATTAAGAGACTTTTTGAGGGAACCCTGGAGAGGGGAATTGAGATTGACTATCGCATAAATAAAATATCCAGCATAAAGGTTTCAAAAATGAAGCCTCTTATCCGGAATTTATTGCGTATGAGTGCTTACCAGATATTATATATGGACAGTGTTCCCGCTGCTGCAGCGGTGAACGAGGCGGTAAAGCTTTGCAAAAAGAGAAAATTCAATAATTTAAGCGGTTTTATAAACGGTGTATTACGCAAGCTCGCTTCAGACGGACATACTCTACTCCTGCCAATGGAGCAGAAGGAGCCGGTAAAATTCCTTTCCGTAACCTATTCAATGCCGGAATGGATTGTAGAGCATTTTTTATCCGTCTACCCTTATGAAAAAACAAAACGCCTGCTTGAAGGTCTGATGAAAATAAGACCGGTTACCATACGGTTTTCTTCTTCTATTACGAAAGAGAAGCAGGAAGCCTTAATAGCTGCAATACAGGACAGGGGAGTTACAGTACGCAGCCATACCTATGTAAAAGAGGCATATTGTTTGGAAAACTGTGAAAACATTGCATTACTTCCCGGTTTTACGGAAGGGGAGTTTACCGTACAGGATGCAAGCTCCATGTTAGCAGTACAAGCAGCCGGAATCAAGGTCGGAGACCGGGTTTTGGATATCTGCGCGGCTCCGGGAGGTAAAACCATGCTTGCGGCTGAATATGCAGGCGCTAAAGGGCATGTTCAGGCAAGGGATGTATCAGAATCAAAGGCGGCACAGATAGAGGATAATAAGAAACGTATGCGTCTTTCCAATGTCAGCATAAAAGTATGGGATGGGGTCATACAAGACGAGGAAGCCATTAATTGGGCTGATGTGGTTATAGCGGATGTGCCCTGTTCCGGCTTGGGTGTAATGGGTAAGAAGAGGGATATTAAATACAGGCAAAAAAAAGAAAATTTAACCGGGATTGTATCTCTGCAAAAGGATATTGTACGCTGGGCGGCTTCTTATATAAGACCGGGAGGTGTTTTATTGTATAGCACCTGTACCATCAATCCGGCAGAAAATGAAGAAATGGCAGGGTGGATTTGCAGTGAGCTTGGATTTGTTACGGAGTCTGTTTCGGATTATCTTCCGCCCATGCCAGATTTGGATACCGCCAAGGAAGGCTATCTACAGCTTTTTCCGGACAGCCATGATACGGATGGTTTTTTCTTTGCAAAGCTAAGAAAACCAGGCTGAATTGCGGCTATTTATGAAAACATAGCTAAAGAAAGCTGATTACAAGAAAGTATAAAATAATGGATAAAAAAGATATTAAATCGATGCTCTATGAAGAGCTGGAAAGAGAGTTTTCAGATCTTTCCGAAAAGCCTTTCAGGGCAAAGCAATGCTATGAGTGGATGCATGTGAAATTAGCCCGTGATTTTTCCGATATGACCAATCTTCCCAAGGATTTTAGAGAGAAATGTGGGGATAATTATAGCTATACGGCTTTGGAAGCGGTGGATGTACAGGAATCTAAAACAGACGGCACAAAGAAATTTTTGTTTCGGCTCAGTGACGGAAATATGATAGAAAGTGTTTGGATGAAATATAAGCACGGCAATAGCGTGTGTATTTCATCACAGGCAGGTTGCCGCATGGGCTGTAAGTTTTGTGCTTCCACCTTAGGCGGGCTTGATAGAAACCTGCTTGCTTCCGAAATGCTGGATCAGATTTATGCCATTACCTTACTCACCGGAGAGCGGGTAAGCCATGTGGTTGTGATGGGATGCGGGGAACCATTGGATAATTATGATAATTTCCTACGTTTTGTGAAATTGATTTCCGATGAAAAAGGCTTGCATATCAGTCAGAGGAATATAACGGTGTCTACCTGCGGCCTGGTGCCCCAAATGTATGCGCTTGCAGATGAAAAATTGCAAATAACATTGGCCCTGTCTTTACATGCGGTTACGGATGAAAAGAGAAGAGAGCTGATGCCCATAGCCAATCGCTATTCTATCAAGGAGTTAATGGCGGCCTGTTATAATTATTTTGAGAAAACCGGGAGGAGGATTACTCTGGAATATAGTCTGGTGGGTGGAGTCAATGATACACAGGAAGACGCATCAGGGCTGGCTGCGCTTGCAAAATCACTTTGCTGCCATGTAAATCTTATCCCCGTGAATCCCATAAAAGAGCGTGATTTTAAGCAATCCGAGATTTCGAGGATTACTTCATTTAAAAATAAACTTGTAAAAAACAAAATTAATGTTACTATAAGAAGAGAAATGGGGCGGGATATCGATGGAGCCTGCGGCCAGCTCAGACGAAAACATAGGAATGCAGACAAGGAGACAGACGGTGTTAAAAACGTTTTCCATAACTGACATAGGAAAAAAACGAAAACAGAATCAGGATTATGTTTATACATCAGAAAGGCCCATAGGCAATCTACCGAATCTTTTTATTGTTGCGGATGGTATGGGCGGACATAAAGCAGGTGGTTATGCGTCTAAATTTACTGTAGAAACCATTATAAAAGAAATAGAAGGCTCGGCTGAGTTAAATCCCGAAATCATACTGAGCAAGGCAATCGAGATTGCCAATGAGCGGATTCTAAATCTTTCTAAGGAAAATTCTGATTTACAGGGCATGGGAACCACTCTTGTGGCGGCCACCTGTATAGACAAATATCTCAGGGTAGCGAATGTGGGAGATTCCAGGCTATATATAGTAGGAGAGAAGATTACACAGATTACCAAGGATCATTCTCTTGTAGAGGAAATGGTACGCATGGGCGGAATAGACAGAGAAACTGCCCGCACCCACCCCGATAAGAATATTATTACACGGGCAATAGGTGCTGCCGAAAAAATCCAGGTTGATTTTTTCACTGTGGAGCTTAAGCCGGGTGAGATTGTATTAATGTGTTCCGACGGCCTGACCAATATGCTTGAGGATAATGAAATCCGTATGATTATAAACGGACAAAGAGATATTGTGGAAAAAGCAGAGGAACTGGTTAAGGCAGCCAATAATAACGGCGGTAAAGATAATATAGCAGTGGTGCTGATTGAACCGTTTACAGAATAATTAAGGAGTTAAACATGATTAAGATTGGAATGATGATTGGGGATCGCTACGAGATACTCGAAAAAATAGGCACCGGCGGTATGTCGGATGTATATAAAGCCAAATGCCATAAATTAAACAGATTTGTGGCAGTAAAGATACTCAAGCAGGAGTTTTCTGAAAATGCTAATTTTGTATCTAAATTTCGAATAGAGGCTCAGGCTGCTGCGGGTCTTATGCATCCTAACATAGTAAATGTATATGATGTAGGCGAGGAAAGCGGCGTTTACTATATTGTCATGGAACTTGTAGAAGGAATCACCTTAAAAAAATATATTGAAAAAAAGGCAAGATTATCCTATAAGGAAGCAATCAGTATTGCAATTCAAATCTCTATGGGAATTGAATCCGCTCATAATAATCATATTATACACAGAGATATTAAGCCTCAAAACATTATTATTTCCAAGGAAGGAAAAGTAAAGGTAACGGATTTTGGTATTGCCAAGGCCGCTACCAGCAACACCATTACTTCTAATGTGATGGGCTCGGTACATTATACCTCTCCTGAACAGGCAAGAGGTGGCTATAGCGACGAAAAGAGTGATATTTACTCTATGGGCATTACCATGTTTGAGATGCTCACGGGGCGTGTACCTTTTAATGGGGAAACAACGGTGGCGATTGCCATTAAACATATACAGGAGGAATTGCCTTCTCCCAAAGAGTTTGTTCCTGAAATTCCAACCAGTGTGGAACAGATTGTATTAAAAAGCTGTCAAAAAAGTCCTGACAGAAGATACCAATCCATGGCAGAGTTAATAGAGGATTTAAAGCAATCACTGATTAATCCGGATGAATCTTTTGTGGTGATTCACGATCCGGATTCAGATGCGGCTACCAGATTCATTTCAGATACGGAAATGGCTCAGATAAAAAGACAGACGGATCACAGAGATTATATGGATGAATCTCTGCGGTTAAGGAGCGATACGGGACCGATAGAGGAGCATGAAGATATCGAAGACGATTATGAAGAAGACTATGATCCCAGGATGGAGAGAATCACTACGATTCTGACCGTAGTGGCAGGACTTGTTATATGCGGTGTCATTATTTTCTTTGTAGGTAAAATAACAGGTATATTTGGGTTCGGTAACAATAATGAAACACAGACCACGGATGAAACTACAAGCTCAGACAGTGAGATGGTAGCTATGCTCTCCGTAGGTGGAATGTCTGTAGCCCAGGCGCAAAAAGAGCTTAAGAACATAGGGCTGTTAACAGAAGTAAATTATGAGGAAACGGAAGCTTATGAGCAGAATATTGTGATAAGCGCAAGTGTGGAAGCAGGCACAGATGTCAAGAAGGGAACAACCATTATTCTCACGGTCAGTGCGGGAACGGAAGGAAGGGAAGTGCCGAATATAACGGGGAATTCTTATGATGACGCCGTTAATAAACTCAAAGAAAAAGGCTTTGAGGTCAATAAGACGGAAAGTTATTCTTCCACCGTTGAAAAAGGAAATATTATATCTCAGAGTCCCGTAGGCGGGCAGAAGGCACCGTCCGGTTCGGTCATAACCATTAATGTAAGCCTTGGGCAAGAGGAAAACAAGGTTAGGGTACCCAATCTCATGGGAGTTCCCGAGGATGAAGCTATTATAAAGCTGATAGAAGCAGGGTTAGCGATCGGTTCTACCGGTCAGATTAATTCCAATGAATATGAAGAGGGCTTGGTATGCTATCAAAGCTATTCCTACGGTTCTTATTTGGATCCGGGCACTGCGGTGGATATAAAGGTAAGCCTTGGCGCGGAAAATATTACCTATGGGTATAATGCCAGTATAGAAGCCCCTACCTTAGCGGAGGCACCCGATTATGTACCGGGGACCTCGGTGAATGTAACCATGGTAGCGGATAACGGTAAGGTATTGATGGATACTACGGTCACGATTTTCCCATTGACGGCTGATTTTCATGGAATATTATCACCCAGAGGCACGATTACTTTTTCCTATACGGTGACTACGGAAAGCACAACCATAACCAACGAGGCGGGAGAAATCGTTACGATACCCGGAACCACCGATACAAGGTCTTTTTCACGCAGTGTGGAATTTATAAGGGAATAATTAGGAAACAGAAGACAATGCTTTAGATAAAAGAGAATGCATGGGAGAAAATATGCAGGGAAAGATAGTGAAAGGAATTGCAGGATTTTATTATGTGCATGTGGAGAATTGCGGCAGCTTTGAATGTAAGGCGAAAGGGATTTTCCGCAAAGATAACAATAAACCCTTAGTGGGTGATAATGTTGAAATGGACATATTAGAAGAAGAGGGGAGAAAGGGAAATATTACAGCCCTGCTTCCCAGAAAGAATGAGCTGATACGACCGGCAGTAGCCAATGTAGATCAGGCACTTGTCATTTTCTCTGTTCTTAAGCCCGCTCCCAGCTTGAATCTATTGGATCGTTTTTTGATTATGATGCAGCAGCAAGATTTGCCTTGTATCATCTGTTTTAATAAGCAGGATATAGCAAAGGAAAAGGAAATAGAGTTTTTAGCACAAACTTATGAAAACTGCGGTTATCGGGTATTATTTGTAAGTGCCTTGCAAGAAGAAGGAATTGATGAACTAAAAAAGGAATTGCATAGAAAGACCACAACGGTAGCAGGTCCGAGCGGAGTAGGAAAATCTTCTATTATTAATTGTCTGCAGGATGGTATCGTGATGGAAATCGGTGCAATCAGCCAAAAAATCGACCGCGGAAAGCATACCACCAGACACACGGAGTTAATTGCCATGGGCGATGGAACCTATATTATGGACACGCCGGGTTTTAGCTCGCTATCCATTCCGGAATTGGAAAAAGAAGAGCTGGCATTTTACTATCCTGAATTTCTTTCCTTTCATGAAGACTGTCGTTTTCGGGGATGTGCGCATATCAATGAACCTGTATGCGGCGTAAAGGAAGCGCTAAAAAAGGGGCTTATCAGTAAAATACGGTATGATAATTATCTGCTCTTATACGAAGAATTAAAGAATCAGAAAAAATGGTGAAAAGCACTAATGGAGGATAAATAGAAAATGAAACTAGGAATCGTAGGTTTGCCAAATGTAGGGAAGAGTACCCTTTTTAATTCCTTAACAAAAGCAGGAGCGGAATCAGCAAACTACCCCTTTTGTACCATAGATCCCAATATAGGAATCGTGCCGGTGCCGGACGAGAGATTAAAATTACTGGGAGATATGTATCAATCTAAAAAAGTCACACCTGCTGTGATAGAATTCGTAGATATCGCAGGTTTGGTGAAAGGAGCATCTAAAGGAGAAGGGCTTGGCAACCAATTCTTAAGTACAATCAGGGAAGTGGATGCTATTGTACATGTGGTTCGTTGTTTTGAGGACCCCAATGTCATTCATGTAGACGGCAATGTAAATCCCTTGCGGGATATTGAAACAATAAACTTTGAACTGATTTTTTCCGATCTTGAAATATTAGAGCGTAGAATCGCAAAAGTGTCTAAGGGTGCCAAAGCAGATAAGGCATTAAATAAAGAACTGGATTTATCGGAGCGTATCAAAGCACATCTCGAAAGCGGAAAGATGGCTAAAAGCCTTTCTGTGGAAGAGGAAGATGAGCTGGAATTATTAAAATCTTATAACCTCCTTACATACAAGCCGGTTATTTATGCCGCAAATGTATCCGAGGATGATTTGGCGGATGATGGTGCAGGCAATGCAGCTGTTGCTGCTGTCAGGGACTTTGCGGTCAATGAGAACAGTGAAGTATTTGTTATCTGTGCCCAAATCGAGCAGGAAATAGCAGAACTGGAAGAAGATGAGAAAGCTATGTTTTTGGAGGATTTGGGTCTGTCTAAATCAGGACTGGAAAAGCTCATAAAGGCAAGCTATCAATTATTGGGATTAATCAGCTATTTGACGGCAGGTGAGGATGAAACCAGGGCGTGGACAATTAAGAACGGGACTAAAGCACCTCAGGCGGCGGGGAAAATCCATACGGATTTTGAGAGAGGGTTTATAAAAGCCGAAGTGGTAAATTATAAAGATCTATTAGAACAGGGTTCTCTTTCAGCTTCCAGAGATAAAGGACTGGTAGGTATTGAAGGTAAGGAATATATCGTAAAAGATGGAGATGTTATTTTATTTAGATTTAATGTGTAAAATATACACCTAAGGCTGATGTTTTTCTGAGAATTTACAATTCTATATTTAGTATTAAGATAAAAGACTGATACAAGATGTTGTGTCAGTCTTTTTTGATTCTCTAATTATAGTGTAAAACATATTTTTTTAAGTTAAAATCATTGATTTTCCTTGCTAAATAGGTTATTTTAGTATAGAATTATAGAAAAGTGGTGAAAAGTGGTTCCTAGTGGAGTGAAGTGGTAGATTTGAAGCACTTTTCGTGGCAGACTACTTTAGTGAAAGCGGGTGATTGCAATGTTCATGGGTGAATACAATCATACGATAGATGTGAAGAGCAGGTTGATTATTCCTTCAAAATTCCGTGAAATTCTGGGAGATGAGTTCGTGGTAACAAAGGGACTGGATGGCTGCTTGTTTGTATTTGATAATGCCGAATGGACTGCTTTTGAAGAAAAGCTGCAAAAATTACCTTCTTTGACAAACCCTAATGTACGTAAATTTATCCGATTTTTCATGGCAGGTGCTTCCACCGTAGAGGTGGACAAGCAGGGACGTGTTCTGATTCCCGCCAGTTTAAAGGATTTTGCGATGCTGGAGAAAGATGTGGTATTAATCGGTGTCGGAAGCCGTATGGAAATTTGGAGTAAGGAAAGATACGAAGGAACCGTCACCTATGACGACATGGAGGAAATTGCACTTCATATGTCGGAATTGGGACTTGGAATATAGTTAAATTTGTGCAGCCTGTGAATACGGGAGAGGATAAAGATGGCATTTAAGCATTATTCGGTATTATTAAACGAAACAATTGCAAATTTAAAGATCAAAGAAAATGGCATCTATGTTGACGGTACGCTGGGAGGCGGAGGACATGCTTTGGAGATAGCGAAGCAGCTTTCAGGTGAAGGCCGTATCTATGGTATCGATCAGGATGACGCAGCAATTACGGCAGCAAGAAAGAGGCTGGAAGCATATTCTGACAAGGTTATATTGATTCGCAGCAATTACAGCAATATGAAACCGGCACTTTTAGAATACGATAGAAATAAGGTAGACGGGATTGTGTTGGACTTGGGAGTATCCTCCTATCAGCTGGATACGAAAGAGAGAGGATTTTCTTATCGCTTTGATACTGATCTGGATATGAGGATGGACAGGCGTCAGACACTGACCGCAAAGGAAATTATAAACGAATATACGGAAATGGATTTATTCCGAATTATCCGTGATTACGGAGAGGATCAATTTGCCAAGAATATTGCAAAGCATATTGTACGGTCAAGAAATGAGAGGAAAATAGAAACCACCGGAGAATTAAACGAAATTATTAAAGCCGCGATTCCGGCAAAAATGCGCCAGAGCGGACATCCCTCTAAAAAGACATTTCAGGCAATAAGAATTGAATGTAACAGAGAGCTTGATGTTTTAAGGGATTCCTTGGATACCATGATAGAGCTGTTAAATCCGGGTGGAAGAATATGTATCATCACTTTTCATTCCTTGGAAGACAGAATTGTAAAATCGGCTTTTAGGAAGCAGGAAAACCCTTGTACCTGCCCTCCTTCCTTTCCCATGTGTGTATGCGGTAAAGAATCACAGGGAAAAGTGATAACAAGAAAACCGATTTTGCCCGGCGAAGAAGAAATTGCAGAAAACAGCCGATCTAAAAGCGCAAAATTAAGGGTATTTGAAAAGAAATGAGGAAAAAGTTATGGCTCAAAGTCAAGGAAGACAAAAGTATAACTATATAGAGGGAAATACCGCGAGAAAATTGGAACATGCTATTTACGCAGAGCCAAGAAGACGGCTGAGCAATGAAACCAGACATAACAGAGACAAAGCTTATCATATGAACTTTGGCTATATGGTTTTTTTGATAGCAGCGCTTCTTGCGGCAGCTTATGTTTTAATCGGCTATATACAGATGCAGGCGGATCTTACCACGCAGGTGGAGCAGATTGCAATCCTGCAGAGTCAATTAAACAATTTAAAACTCACAAATGATGAGGAGCTTGTACGTATAGAAAGCAGTATAAATTTAGAGGAAATAAGGAGAATTGCCATCGGTGAGCTGGGTATGGAATATGCAACGGAAGGTCAAATAATCGGTTACAGTAATGAAGGCAGCGATTATGTAAGGCAGCTGGAAGATATTCCGAAGCAGTAATAAAAGCAAAGCAGGTGTCATGAGTGAGAAGAAAAAACGTAAAAACCAGGCCAAAAGGTTCGGTTAATTCAAAAAATAAAAATCAAAATACTCCGAAATTTACCATCAGAATGCAAAAAAAACTGGTGGTTCTTTTCGGACTGATTTTAATTATTTTTGCCGGATTAGGTGCCAGAATCATGTGGATTGGCAGGGAAAAGGGAGAGCAATACAGCAAGCAGGTATTATCACAACAAAAATATGACAGTATAACGCTTCCATACAGAAGAGGGGATATTGTAGACTGTAACGGTACCAGTCTTGCAGTCAGCGAAAAGGTATACAATCTGGTGATTGACGCAAAAGTAATGGGTACCAGAGACGGTATTTATGTGGAATCTACCCTAAATGCATTGGCAAGCTGCTTTCCTCAGTTAGATATGTCGGTAATCAGAGATTATATAGAGAAAAATCCCGGAAACAGTTATTATGTACCTCTAAAAAAGCTTACTTATAACGAAATCAGCGCTTTTGTAGAGATTCAAAATAATAAAGAAAAGGATGAAGAGGGCGAACCCGGTCCCGGTAATTTTATTAAGGGTATTTGGTTTGAGGAAGAATACAAAAGATCTTATCCCAACGGTAGCTTAGCCTGCGATGTGATCGGCTTTACCACCTCGGACGGCATAGGTATGTACGGACTGGAGGAATACTATAATGATATATTAAGCGGTACCACGGGCAGGGAATACGGTTATTTGAATGAGGATTCCAATCTGGAGAGGACTACAAAGCCGGCATCTGACGGCTATACCTTAGTGAGTACTCTGGATACAAATATACAGAGCATAATAGAAAAATACTTAAAAGTGTACATTGAAGAGTATACGGATAATTATACAACGGGTCCCGCAGCAAATAATGTAGCATGTATTATTATGAATGTAAAAACAGGGGAAATACTGGGAATGGCAAGCTATCCTACCTTTGATTTGAATGCGCCCTATGATTTAAGTGCGTATTACAGTGAAGAAGAGATAGCCAAGATGAAGGAAGAAGATACCTATTTTGAAACATTGAATGAACTGTGGAGAAATTTTTGTATCTCCGATACGTATGAACCGGGTTCTACTTATAAACCATTTACCGTAGCAATGGGATTGGAGACAGGTAAATTAAAAGGCAATGAAAGCTATGATTGTGACGGTTCCCTTGTAGTGGTAGAGGGGAAAAAACCTGTTCGCTGTCACAACCGCTATGGAGACAAGACTGTTTCTGTGGAAAGGGCAGTCGCAGTTTCCTGTAACGTTGCATTGATGAAGATGTCTTTTGCCATTGGGTCGGATACTTTTACTGAGTATCAGAGTAATTTTAATTTCGGTTTAAAGACAAATATTGATTTGGCAGGAGAAACAAGGACAGCAGAGCTTTTACATACCGCGGAAAATATGGGACGAATGGAGCTTGCGACCGGATCATTCGGACAGGGCTTTAATGTTACAATGATTCAGATGATTGCAGGATATTGCTCTCTTATTAACGGCGGTTATTATTATGAGCCTCATATGGTAAAGCAGATTCGTACCACCGGCGGTGCGGTAGTGGATAATATCGAGCCCCGCATACTAAAGCAAACCATTTCCGAGTCTACATCCGCATTAATCAGACAATATAGTATCTCTGTATGTGATCCTGCATACGATGGAAATACGGGTAAAACAGCAAGACCTGCAGGCTATTTAATCGGCGGGAAAACAGGTACAGCGGAGACGATTCCCCGTGGTAACGGTGAATACGTAGTATCGTTTATTGGATTTGCACCGGCAAATGATCCGGAAATCGCTATTTATGTGGTAATTGACAGACCTAATATTAAGGATCAGAGTCTTGGTACAAAATGTGCCACGGCAGTTACCAGAAACATACTCACTGAGGTGCTTCCTTATATGGGTATTTTTATGACAGAGGAATTATCGGAAAAGGAAATAGCCGAGCTGGAGGAGAAGAAGCTGGAGGATACGAGGAAATATGCTCCTTCTATAAGTGACGGCGATGCAGATACCGATGACGGAGATACAGGACAGGATGAAGATGTATCCGATGGTGATATAGATAATGAACCTGCATGGAAGAAATTTGACAAAGACCCCGAAACGGGTTATTTGATAGACCCCGAAACAGGTGATCTCTTGGATCCCGAAACAGGTGATGCCATAGAAGGTAATTACAATGCCATTCAGGAATGAGTTGAGGCAGATAAAATCATAACCTTATAAAAAGGAGAATAAAGTATAGTAATACCTTTTTTATGAGGTCTTTATGTTAGAAAACGGAAACAGGACTTATCACAGAAAAAAAATCACGGTGGTATTCCTTTTATGTGCAGCAGTACTTTTCTTATTGTTTATCAGATTGGTGTATCTCATGGTAGCAAAGGCCGATTACTATGCCGGCAAGGCGGTGGAGCTTCATGAAAGGGAAAGAAGCATTAAAGCGGCCAGGGGGCGGATTATCGATTGCAACGGAAATGTCATTGCCGATAATAAAACGGTTTGTACGATTTCGGTGATACACAGTCAGATAGAAGATAAAGAAGCAGTGATTGCCATGCTTGTCAATGAACTGTCTTTATCAGAGGAGTTTGTACGAAAAAGGGTGGAAAAAAATTCATCCATCGAACGAATTAAAAGTAATGTAGATAAAGAAATCGGTGATATTATACGGGAATACGATTTGGCGGGAGTAAAGGTTGATGAGGATTATAAACGGTACTACCCCTATGGATCCCTTGCATCCAAGGTGCTGGGCTTTACCGGGAGTGATAATCAGGGAATCATCGGACTGGAGGTAATTTACGAGGAATATCTGGAGGGAGAAAAAGGAACGATCCTTACGGTGACGGATGCCAAAGGAATAGAAGTGGAGGCTGCGGGAGAAAGCAGAATAGAGCCCGTAGACGGAAGAGACTTACATATCAGCATGGATATGAATATTCAAACCTATGCGACCCAGCTTGCCAATCAAGCTATGGAAACCAAAGAAGCGACCAGTGTATCCATTATTGTCATGAACCCCCAAAATGGGGAAATCCTGGCAATGGTAAATGTGCCTGAGTTTGACTTAAACAACCCCTATGAGCTTACGGAAGCGGCTATATCCATGCAGAGTTCGGTATCCGGCGGCGGAACCATAGATGAATTAACGGAAGAGGAAAAACAAAACTTATTAAATGCCATGTGGCGTAACGGGTGTATCAATGATACCTATGAACCGGGATCTGCTTTTAAGATAATTACGGCAGCGGCGGGTTTGGAAAGCGGTGCGGTAACAAAGGAGAGTACTTTTTCCTGTCCCGGCTTTGCGATTGTGGAGGATAGAAAAATACGCTGTCATAAGGTGGGCGGTCACGGATCACAAGATTTTGTACACGCCACAATGAATTCATGCAATCCTGCTTTTATTGCGGTAGGCCTTCGGATGGGAGCGGAAACTTTTTATAATTATTTTGAAAAGTTTGGACTCCTTAAAAAAACCGGAGTGGATCTGCCCGGGGAGGCAGGTACTATTATGCATAAGCTGGATAATATAGGAGCCGTGGAGCTGGCTACTATTTCGTTCGGTCAGTCCTTTCAGATAACACCCATACAGCTTTTGACCACATCTGCATCTATTATAAACGGTGGCAGGCGGATTACTCCCCATTTTGGAGTGAAAATTACGGACAGAACGGGAAAACTCATTGAAACACTGGAGTATCCTGTTACGGATGATATTGTATCCGAAGAAACTTCCGCTGCCATGCGTGAGATTTTGGAATTGGTGGTATCGGAGGGGGGAGGAAAAAATGCGTACATTGAAGGTGTGCGAATCGGTGGTAAGACGGCAACCAGCCAAACACTTCCAAGAGGCACCGGCAATTATATTGCCTCTTTTATAGGTTTTGCGCCGGCTGATGATCCACAGGTCATTGCCATTGCTATCATCAATCACCCAAAGGGGGTTTATTATGGAGGACAGATAGCGGCACCTATAATCCGTCAGCTCTTTGAAAATATTCTTCCTTATTTAGGCATTATGGATTATAATAGTGATAATATTTCACAACCATGAGAAAGAAGGCAGAGAGGATAGGAATCTATGAATAGCTTTAGTATAATGCCGGTGATTATTTCTTTTGTCATCAGTATTTTAATGGGACCTATTATTATCCCCTTTCTAAAGAAATTAAAGGTGGGGCAGATTGTCAGGGAAGACGGTCCGCAGACCCATTTAAAAAAAAGCGGAACACCTACTATGGGAGGTATTTTAATCCTTTTTTCCATTGTGGTCACTTCCCTTTTTTATATTCGTGATTATCCCAAAATAATTCCCATATTATTTTTAACACTGGGGTTTGGACTGGTGGGGTTTTTAGATGATTATATAAAAGTTGTATTGGCCCGCTCCATGGGATTGCGGCCGATGCAGAAAATGATTTTACAGCTATTGATTACGGGCATTTATGCTTATTATCTGGTAAACTATACGGGGACGGATCTTGCTATGAAAATCCCTTTTACGAATAAAATGATTGATTTCGGATATTTAAATGTTCCGATTTTGTTTTTTATAGTGATAGCAACCGTCAACGGAACGAATCTAACGGATGGATTAGATGGGCTGGCCGGCAGCGTTACGGTAATAGTAGCCACCTTTTTTACGGTAATGGCCATAGGAACGGAAAGTGGGATAGAACCTATTACCTGCGCTGTAGCAGGTGCACTTTTGGGTTTTTTACTCTTTAATGTACATCCGGCAAGTGTATTTATGGGAGATACGGGTTCTTTGGCTTTGGGCGGCTTTGTGGTTGCAAGCGCATATACGTTGAAAATGCCGCTTTTTATACCCATTGTGGGATTTGTGTATCTGATTGAGGTGATTTCGGTTATAATACAAGTATTATACTTTAAGGCATCCGGCGGGAAACGTATTTTCCGCATGGCACCCCTGCATCACCATTTTGAGCTGGGAGGCTGGTCTGAAGCCAAGATAGTGGCGATATTTTCGATATTAACGGCAATTATGTCTTTGATTGCCTTAATGGGAATAAAGTAGGAGGCAGATATGTTTTTACATAATAAAAAGGTCCTGGTTGTGGGATCCGGAAAAAGCGGCATTGCATCCGTGGAGTTATTAAGAAGGGCGGGAGCTTATCCGGTACTCTTTGACAGCAACCTGGAATTGACGGCAAAAGAGATGGAGAAGAAGCTGATTGAGCCGGGTTCTGCCATATGCTATACTCAAAGCCTTCCGGAAGAAGAAAAAGATATCGAGCTCGTGGTTTTAAGTCCCGGAGTACCCACCGATATTCCGTTTTTGGAAAGATTCAAAGCAGATCATATCCCTATTATCGGAGAAATCGAGCTGGGATATCTGGGTGAGAAGGGCAGGGTCATTGCCGTTACCGGTACGAACGGAAAAACCACTACCACAACACTCATAGGCGAAATTATGAAGGCTTATTTTGAAAAAGTTTTTGTGGTAGGCAATATAGGGAACCCATATACTTTAGAAGTACAAAAAAGCAGTAAGGATTCTGTTACGGTAGCGGAGGTCAGCAGTTTTCAGTTAGAAACGATAGGTGGTTTTCATCCTGTGGTTTCAGCGATACTCAATATCACGCCGGATCATTTAAATAGGCATCATACGATGGAAAATTACATAGCGGTAAAGGAATCGGTAACAAAAAATCAGACAAAAGACAATATATGTGTACTGAATTATGAGGACATTTACCTGCGTGCGTTTTCACAGCGTTGCCCCGCAAAGGTTTTGTTTTTTTCTTCTAAGCAAAAGCTTGAAAACGGCTTTTATCAGGACGGAGACTTTATCTACCGTGCCGGAGAGAATAAAACAGAGAAGATATTAAATATTCATAAGGATATGCATTTGGTGGGACAATGCAATGTGGAAAATGTTATGGCAGCCCTTGCCATTGCGGAAAGCATGGGAGTACCCCTTACTGTAACACTTGGGGTAATTAAGAGTTTCAGGGCTGTGGAGCATCGTATTGAATTTGTAGCACAAAAGAACGGAGTATATTATTATAATGATTCCAAAGGTACAAATCCCGATGCAGCCATACAGGGAATACGTGCCATGTCCGGACCTACCGTGTTGATCGGCGGAGGCTATGACAAGGGCAGCGAGTTTGATGAGTGGATAGAGGCTTTTGAGGGTAAGGTGAAATGTCTCGTACTACTGGGGCAGACAAAAGAAAAAATAGCTCAATGTGCATTAAAACATGGAGTGAGTAATATAATTATGGCAGATTCCTTTAAAGAGGCCTTTGATATTTGCGTAGAAAAGGCAGAAAGCGGAGATGCGGTGCTGCTGTCGCCGGCCTGCGCAAGCTGGGGCATGTTTCCAAATTATGAGGAGCGGGGCAGGATTTTTAAAGAATATGTGAATGCACTAAAGGAGTGATGATGTGGCAAAAAGAAGAAAAAAGCATGGACAATCCGAGTATTTCTTCGATTATAGTCTGCTGTTTATTGTACTGTTTCTGTTAGGCTTTGGTCTGGTGATGCTCTATTCCACCAGTTCCTATGAAGCAGCCCAAAACCATGGCAGTTCTACTTATTATTTAACAAGACAGTTGAGAGCAACAATACTGGGTCTGGTTGGTATGATGGTAATTGCCAATATTCCATACCATTTTTGGGAAAAATTTTATGGACTTGGCTATGCAATATCAGTGGTTTTGCTTGCCTTAATCCCCTTTTTTGGATATAAAGCAGGCGGAGCAAAAAGATGGTTCCGTATAGGAGGACTCTCTATTCAGCCATCCGAGATTGCAAAGCTTTGTATGATTTTGTTTTTGGCCGTAGTGATATGTAAGATGGGAAAGAGTATACGGACATGGAAAGGATTTCTAGCCGTAATGCTGATGCCCATGCCGGTGGTTATCATGGTATGGACATTAACTTCCAACTTGAGTTCGGCAATTATTATTTTTGGTATTGCGGTTCTCATGGTATTTGTGGCAAGCCCGGATTACAAGAAATTCGTTTTACTCGGCGCCGCAGGTGTGGCGGGTGTGGCATTGGTTGTATTTGTAATCGTAAATGCAGCAAGCGGCGACGGCTTAAATTACCGAGGAGAACGTGTGCTGGCTTGGCTGAATCCGGAAGCTTACATAAGTGATACGGGGTATCAGACCTTACAGGCACTTTACGCCATAGGCTCCGGCGGTATCTGGGGAAAGGGCCTGGGTCAAAGTATGCAGAAGCTGGGATTTATCCCGGAAGCACAAAATGATATGATATTTTCCATTATATGTGAAGAACTTGGGCTCTTTGGTGCGGTTGCCATTATATTATTATTTGTTATGTTAATATGGCGTCTTATGGTAATTGCAAATAATGCCCCCGATTTATTCGGCGCTCTTTTGGTAGTGGGTGTTATGGGACATATGGCAATACAGGTTATCCTAAATATTGCGGTTGTAACCAATACCATACCCAATACCGGTATTTCCCTTCCGTTTATCAGCTATGGCGGTACAGCGGTGTTATTCCAGCTTGCGGAAATCGGGCTGGTCTTAAATGTGGCAAAGCGTATCCAACTAAAAGAAGTATAGTCGGAACTTCTTTTCGCTCTCTGAATATGATAAGATATAACAGGTCTCTTAACTGGAGGAGCGATTTGGAATCTATTTATATTCATGGTGGAATAGCCTTGCAGGGACAGGTCAAAATACAGGGTTCTAAAAATGCTGTACTGCCGGTACTGGCGGCAACCTTGCTGACAGAAGGGAACAGTGTTATCGTAAATTGTCCTAGGTTAACGGATGTATACCACATGCAGATTTTGTTAAAAAGTCTTGGCTGTGTGGCGATAAGAGACAAAGGAAAATTGAAAATAAATGCTTCGGGAGTCGATATTTTGCATACTCTTGCAGGAATGCCGGAGGATGCGGTAAGAGGAATGCGGTCTTCCATTATTTTGCTGGGAGCACTGCTTGGCAGAACCGGTGAGGTTAGAATGGATTATCCGGGCGGCTGTGTCATCGGCGAGCGTCCCATAGATATGCATATTGAGGCACTAAAGGCATTAAATGTACAATTCAAAGAAAAGTCATACGGATTATATGCTAAGACCAATGGCCTTCGCGGAGCTGAAGTTACCTTGCCGGTTCCCAGCGTTGGAGCTACGGAAAATCTGATACTGGCAGCGGCAAAGGCAGAGGGGACTACCGTGATACGCGGAGCGGCAAGAGAACCGGAAATTGTAACGCTTTGTGCATACCTTACGGCTTGTGGGGCGGATATTACCGGAAGCGGCAGCTCAACAATCATCATAAAGGGTGTGGACCGGCTGACGGGAGTGGAATTTTCAATACCCGGAGACAGAATCGTAGCAGGCACTTATTTATGCGCCTGTATGGCGGCAGGAGGGGATGTGCTCTTAAAGGAGGCTCCTGTGGCTCAAATGAAATCTGTACTAGCCTATGCGGAATTAATGGGAGCGGTTTGTCAGGAGACTAAAGAAGGGCTTTATGTACAAAGACATGATAAAATGAAGGCGCCGAAAAAGATGGTGACAGCACCCTTTCCGGGCTTTCCAACCGATATGCAATCCCCGTTTTTGCCTGTACTTGCGCTGGCAGAAGGAAAGTGCATAGTGGAAGAAAATATATTTGAGAACAGGTTTCATACAGTTCCTTATTTAAAGGAAATGGGGGCCCTGATTACCCAGACGGATGCAAGGCATGTGACCGTAGAGGGTGTAGAAACCCTATATGGATTTACGGTGAAGGCACAAGAGCTTAGGGGAGGTGCCGCTTTGGTCATAGCAGGAGCTGCAGCAAAGGGAGAAACCATTGTGGATGGATGCAATTACATTGAACGGGGCTACGAAAATATCTGTAGGGATTTGAGAGAATTAGGAGTGCGCATATACAGTGTATAGAGCAGGAAGAATGAGATATAAAAAACGAAAAAGCATAATAATAATTATCCTACTGGCAGTCACGGCACTGTTACTGGGATTGATTTATTATTTTCTGCTGACACATACCATAAAAACGGTTTATGTGGAGGGGAATCTTCATTATACCAAGGAGGAAATACAGGATATGGTAATGGAAGGGTCTTTAGCGGGCAATTCTCTTTACCTGTCCTTCCTTTATAAGGACAAGCAGATAACGGATATCCCCTTTATTGCAACGATGAGTGTTCAGGTGCTTTCACCGGATACCATAAAAATAGTGGTATATGAAAAATCGCTTGCAGGATATGTGGAGTATTTGGGACGTTATATGTATTTTGATAAAGAAGGCACGGTGGTGGAAATATCAGATATCAAGACTGCGGGAGTGCCACAGATAACGGGAATTTCTTTTGACCACGTAGTACTGAACAAGCCTTTGCCGGTTGAGGATTCTAATATTTTTTATAAAATACTGACTGTTACAAAAACCTTAACAAAGTATGAGCTAACGGCTGACCGTATATATTTTAACTCTCAAAACGAAATGACGCTTTACTTTGGAACGGTTAAGGTGGTTTTCGGAACGGACAACCTTTTAGATGAAAAAATCATGCTTTTGCAAAGTCTGCTTCCCGAACTTGAAGGAAAAAGCGGTTCGTTGAATTTACAAAATTATGATGAAAATACAGGCTCTATCCCGTTTAAGCCAGACTCGTAGAAATATAAAACCTTTTACAAAATGTGAAAAATGTATTGATTAATTGTCAAAATGATTATATGATAGTCTATATGGATTTTATATAGGAATAAGGAGGAATTACCCTTGCTGGAGATTAAGACAAACGACGCTGAATCTGCTGCTAAAATCATCGTAGTCGGTGTAGGCGGCGCAGGTAACAATGCTGTAAATAGAATGGTGGATGAAAATATTAATGGAGTATCTTTTATCGGTGTAAATACGGATAAACAGGCACTACAGCTTTGTAAAGCACCCAAATTATTGCAAATCGGAGAAAAGCTGACCAAAGGATTGGGAGCAGGTGCAAAGCCTGAGATCGGTGAGAAAGCTGCCGAGGAAAGTGCTGAAGAGATTCAGACAGCATTAAAGGGAGCAGACATGGTGTTCGTTACCTGTGGTATGGGTGGTGGAACCGGTACGGGTGCGGCTCCTGTGGTTGCCAGGATAGCAAAGGAGTTGGGTATTTTAACGGTAGGTGTAGTGACCAAGCCTTTCCGTTTTGAAGCAAAGGCACGTATGTCCAATGCTTTGCTCGGAATCGAACATATTAAGGGTAATGTGGATACCTTAATTGTAATTCCCAATGATAAGCTTCTTGAGATTGTGGACAAGCGTACCACGATGCCGGAAGCACTTAAGAAAGCAGATGAAGTATTACAACAGGCGGTACAGGGCATTACGGATTTGATTAATGTGCCTGCTGTCATTAATTTGGACTTTGCGGACGTACAGACCGTTATGAAGGACAAGGGTGTTGCCCATATCGGTATCGGCGTAGGAAAGGGTGATGACAAGGCTCTTGAGGCAGTTAAGATGGCAGTGGAAAGCCCGCTTTTAGAAACTACAATTACAGGTGCCACCCATGTTATTATTAATGTATCCGGAGATATTACCTTAAACGATGCTTCTGAAGCTTCTGATTATGTAAGAGAATTGACCGGAGATGAGGTAAATGTAATCTTTGGTGCCATGTATGATGCTTCACAGCCGGATAGCTGCAGCATTACCGTTATTGCTACGGGCTTGGAACCATTGACCGGTAAGAGTATGCTGGGGGCAAAACCCGGTGCCTACGGTTCCTATACCGGTGCAAGCCGTTTTATGCAACCCACATCCTTTCAGTCGGGTATGGATACTGGCTTAAAGCGTGGCATGGACGAGCAGAAAAGACCTCTGCAGAAGCCTATTTTAAATGGGATTGCGAAGCCCACGGATATTCGTTCTTCTGTGGAAGAAAAGTCACTTAAGATTCCTGATTTCTTACAGCGTGGCAATAAATAATGAAGTAATTAAATATTAGCAAGCGTAACTCTTTTAAGAGCTGCGCTTGTTTTTTTGTACCTATAATTAACGAAATGACAGAATCTAAAGGGCTCGTTGCTAAATGTCGAAAAAAGCCTTAAAAATAAGACAGTTCATAGAATAAATACGACAAATTCTTTAGATACATGCCCTTATAATAATTATCAGGTGGTTTCAAATCTTGCAATAAGAGGAAGGAGAGGAGGCTTTGTATTATGAGGTTTACATAGACAGTTTGTTTCTGTTGAACTTTACAATGAACCTCTATCTGCTGATGCTGGTCAATAAAAACCTGAACCGTACTGCCACACGGATTAGGGTATTTGCAGGTGCAGCCTTAAGTGGAATTGGATATTGTTTGATGTTTTTAATTCCTTACGGAAATGCAGTTATTAAGACCTTGTTTATGGGGGTTTTTGTAAATAGCGGTATATTGCTTCTGGTATTTAAGCCGGGCTCTATAAAGGTATTTATCAAAATATTCGAAACAATGCTCCTATATTTGTTTCTTATGGGAGGAAGCTTTTGGCTCTTGATAAACCACGTGAAGTTCTTTAGAAAGTATATGATGTCAGTTATGGGTATTCTCGCCTTTGGAGGTCTTTTATTACTTATTTTTACAAGATATACAGATAAAAATAAGGAAAAAAAGAATAATCCTTGCAAGGTGGTTCTTTTAGGAAAAAAGGGAAGCAATGTTATTGTGCAGGCCATTGTAGATACTGGAAACTGTTTAAAAGAGCCTATCAGCGGCAAACCGGTCTCTGTGCTGGAGAAGTCTGTATTTAACGCGCTGTTTGGAGAAGAGGGGCCGCATGAAGGGTTTCGGGCCATTCCCTACCGAAGTGTAGGTTGTGAGAAGGGAATCATGAAAGGCTATGTAGTTCCCATGATCACAATTGAACAGGATGGTATAAAGAAAGTATGCTCTGATGTATATGTTGGAATCAGCGATAAGCCGTTGTCTTCAACGGAAAGCTATAAAATGTTGCTGCATCCTGAATTATTGGAAAAGTAAGCTTGCAAATGTTTATGTAGGACTTATAAAAATACTATAAAATGGAGGTTTATGATATGATTTTGAAAGTAGCAATACCAGGGAGTTCTTTTCCGGGAAACTCATTTCCCAGGAAAATTCAATTTAAAATGTTAAAAAAGGAAAATTCTTTCTTCAGATTGCATCATGGAAAAAATGCAAAACAGGGAGATGTTCATTACATAGGCGGTACCGAAGTGCTGCCCCCACCCCTGGAATCAGTAAGAGAGACTGAAGTCATCAGTGATTTGGGAACCGAATATGAAGACGAAGCTAAAACAATTCTGATAGAGCATAATCTCAGATTAGTAGTATATATAGCAAAAAAGTTTGATAATACAGGAGTGGGTGTGGAGGATTTGATTTCCATAGGAACAATCGGTCTTATCAAATCTATCAATACCTTTAACCCGGAGCGGAATATAAAATTGGCCACTTATGCTTCGCGTTGCATTGAGAATGAAATTTTAATGTATTTAAGGAGAAATAATAAAACCAGAATGGAAGTTTCAATTGACGAGCCCTTAAATGTGGATTGGGATGGAAATGAACTTCTTTTATCTGATATTTTGGGGACGGACGAAGATGTTATTTACCGTGACCTTGAAACCGAAGTTGAGAAGAAGCTGCTTATGAAAGCTATTGATAAGCTTTCTGAAAGAGAAAAGACGATTATTAACCTTCGTTTTGGATTAAATACACCTGACGGACAGGAGCTGACCCAAAAAGAAGTTGCAGCATTTTTAGGAATCTCACAATCTTATATTTCCAGATTGGAGAAAAAGATTATGAAGCAGCTAAAGCGGGAAATCGAACGCCAGTAGGAATCATGTAAAAAAAGATGTATAATGAGCGTTAGCAAGTGAATTTCATTTCAAGGGGTCTCTACTCTTCCTATTACTTTGGAATGGTTAGAAAAACCGGCTAACAAAGTATTAGGAAGAGTAGAGACCCCTTGGGAAAAAATACCCAGATAGATTTGATGGATAAAAAGGAGAGATACAGATGATAAAAAGAGAAGATATATTATCATTGGAATATTTAAAAAAAGCGGAGTTTACGGGCAGCCATCAAAATATTCGCTATAGGTTGGAGGGAATTTCCGGTGAGACCGGTAAGAAGATTTTAGTGACCGTCTGGCCGGAGCCCTTTAACTTCGTGACTACTCCCAAGGAAAAGAAGCAGCACGAAGAATTTGATTTTTCCGAGGATGGCATAGGAGCTGCCGTTGCTTGGATAAATGATCGGCTCTGATGGATGCATGTAATCATGCGGTCAGGTAGCTGCGCATGCAGCGTAATGCGTTTTTCTCCAGACGGGAGACCTGTGCCTGAGAAATACCTATCATTTCGGCAACCTCCATCTGGGTTTTTCCGGAAAAGAATCGCAGAGAGATAATTTCATGTTCTCTTTCATTTAGGCGTTTCATGGCTTCACTCAGGGAGAGGTGTTCCACCCAGTTCTCTTCTTTGTTTTTTTTGTCACTGATTTGATCCATAACATAAAGAGTGTCGCCGCCATCTGTAAAAATCGGTTCATATAGACTCATGGGATTCTGGATAGCATCCAGCGCATAAGAAATATCTTCTTTGGCAATTCCGATTTCCGTAGCAACTTCCTCAATCGTAGGTTCCTTTGAGAATTGTCTGGTAAGTGCCTCTTTCGCATAAATGGCTTTATAGGCCGTGTCTTTTAAAGAACGGGAGACACGTATCGCGTTGTTATCTCGCAGAAAGCGCCTGATTTCTCCGATGATCATGGGAACCGCATAGGTGGAAAATTTAACATTCAGGGAGGAATCAAAATTGTCGATGGCTTTTATCAATCCGATACAGCCGATTTGAAACAAGTCATCCACATTTTCGTTACTGGAGGAAAAACGTTTGATCACGCTTAATACCAAACGCAGATTTCCTTCGATGTATTGCTCACGTGCCTCTTTATCACCCTCTTCAATACGGGCAAAGAGGGCATCTTTTTCTGCGGGCTTTAGTAATGGGAGCTTGGATGTGTTGACACCGCAGATTTCTACTTTACCTTGTGCCATATTTAATGCCTCCGATTTTTTTGTATGCGGGAGTGTATTATTTTTTTGTCCTTTGCGTAATTATAGTATGAGCCTTAAGCGAGGGCTTTATGCAGGAGCATTGGCAAGTGTGTCAAATTTTTAAGAACCGGCATATACTGTAAAAAGAAGGAAATAAAGAGGCGTCGTATGCTTTTTTCAGAGTTAAAATGTAAGGAAGTCATTAATTTAAAGGATTGTAGGCAGCTTGGTAGAGTAGGGGATTTGGAATTTGATGAAAGAAACGGTTGTATCCGCAAATTACTTGTACCGCGGGGTAATAAGTGGGACGGTTTTTTTAAATGTCAGGATGATTATGTAATTCCTTATCATGATATCAAGCAGATAGGACCGGACATTATACTGGTAGATATCTGTTTAGACTAAAATTGTCTATAAAAGCTCTTTTTAGTGAAAAAAAGTTGACATAATTCCGTGGGTGCAATATAATAACATTTAATTGGTGGGGGATTCCACCTATTATTACTGCAGGGGGTAGCGAGCATGAAATGTCCTTTTTGTGGCCACGAAAATACCAGAGTAATTGATTCCAGACCGGCGGAAGATAATAATTCTATCCGAAGAAGACGCGTTTGTGACGATTGTGTTAAACGGTTTACCACGTATGAAAAGATTGAAACCATTCCTCTTATTATAATTAAAAAAGATGACAACAGAGAAACCTACGACCGATCTAAAATTGAAGCGGGAGTACTTCGGGCGTGTCATAAGAGACCGGTGAGTGCCAGCCAGATTACACAGCTTGTAGACTCAGTGGAAATCGAAGTATTTAATATGGAGGAAAAGGAGATTCCCAGTCAGGTAATCGGGGAATTGGTCATGAATAAGCTAAAGAGCTTGGATGCGGTTGCCTATGTTCGTTTTGCATCTGTTTATCGTGAATTCAAAGATGTCAACACCTTTATGGATGAATTAAAGAGCGTTTTAAAAGAAAAATAGAAAAGGGTAATTTTTCAAATAAATGCGCCGATATACATAATGTAGTATATTAATTACGAAAGAAAAGGAGGTGATGTCATGGGAATCGGCGGTATATCTGATTATAGCAATCTGTTTTATAATTATAAAGTTCCGGAAATTCCAGCTGTGGATTTGGAACGGCTGACAAAGAAAACAGAAGCAATTTCAGAATCCGACTCCGTTGCAATAAATACGCAACCCGTCTCTCAGGATATCGACCTTACGATAGAAGAGGTTCAGCCCAAGAGAGAAATGGCAAAAATAAGTGACATCTCTCTTACCTTTAATACCGGTGAAGATTATGGATACATAGGAAGAGACAGCGATATCAATTCACTGGATATGAAGAAGGCAATTTCCGGTATGAAAAAAGATCAGGTATTGCAGCAATATCAGTACTTCGTAGGTGATGCGCAAAAAATGCTTCCATATAATGCCGGTGAGGATGGACTTGTGTTTTTAAAGTATTAAACTGAAAGCAGCATGTGCGTAACGCATGTTGCTTTTTTAAAATAGAATAATTTTTTGAAAGTATATATAATAATGAGTGAGGAATTGAGATGTTTAAAAGATTTTATCCCGACCACGAGGTTTTATCCGCTTATGAAATAGATTTTGAAGCTTTATACAAAAAAGGATTTAGAGGTATCATATTTGATATTGATAATACCCTGGTTCCTCACGGAGCGCCTGCTGATGAGCGTGCAATCGCTCTGTTTCTACGCTTGAAAAAAATCGGCTTTCGTATTATGCTGTTATCAAATAATAAAGAACCCAGAGTGAAGCTGTTTAATGATGCGGTGGAAGTAAATTATATTCATAAGGCCGGAAAGCCCAAAGTGAAGGGATACGAAAAGGCAATGAAGCTGATGGAGACCCTGCCCCAAACAACTATATTTGTGGGTGATCAGTTATTTACGGATATTTGGGGCGCTAAAAGGACAGGTATAGAAACCTGGCTTGTACAACCCATACATCCCAAGGAAGAGATTCAGATTGTATTAAAAAGGCGTTTGGAGAAAATAGTATTGTATTTTTATCACAGAAGAAGGAAGTAAACATGAGGATAGACGGATTAACAAAAACTTATGGACTTATGGGAAATCCGGTAGAGCACACACTCTCACCGGTTATTCATAATACATTGGCAGAAATCACTCAAAAGAATCTGGTTTATTTACCGTTTCAAGTAGAGAAAAAGGATTTGCAAAATGCGGTTCGGGGCGCTTTTTCTTTAGGGATACAGGGCTTAAATGTGACGGTTCCCCACAAGGAAAATATAATGCCTTATCTGTATGAAACGGATGAACTGGCAAGACGGATCGGTGCGGTGAACACGCTGGTGAGGACTGCGGAGGGCTATAAAGGATACAATACAGATATGCCGGGATTGTACCGGGCCATGTTAAGTGATGACATGATAGTAGACGGCAGGAAGGTTATTATTTTAGGTGCCGGTGGGGTGGCCAGAGCGGTGGCTTTTATGTTGTATGATAAGGCAGAAAAGATAATTATATTAAACCGGACCTTACAAAAGGCAGAGGCTATTGCAGCAGAGGTAAATGATTATGCCGGTAAAAGTATAGCGGGAGCTGTACCTCTTACAAGCTATACTACCCTTATGAATGAAAAATATCTTGTGATACAGACTACAAATGTAGGAATGTATCCCCATGAAGAGGATGCTTTAATTACGGATAAGAATTTTTATAAAAATATTCAAATCGGCTACGATTTAATTTATAATCCCAAAGAGACCATGTTTATGAAGCTGGTGAGAGAAGCGGGCGGACAGGCTTACTGCGGATTGAAGATGTTACTATATCAGGGGATTATTGCCTTTGAGTTGTGGAATGGATGCAAGATTTCAAAGGAGCAGGCGGATATGGTTTACGAGAGATTAAAGGAATGCTTATGAATAATATTATTTTAATTGGGTTTATGGGCAGCGGCAAATCAACTGTAGCTATTCGTTTATCCTATAGATTGCGCAGGATACTACAAGATACGGACAAGTACATAGAAAAAAAGGAAGAGAAGAGCATTTCCCAAATTTTTGAGGAAGAAGGGGAAGCGGCTTTTCGGCAGATGGAAACAGATTGTCTTAAGAAATTACTCCATACAAAAGAGGAAAGAATTATTTCTGCAGGTGGAGGACTTCCCATTAAAAAAGAGAACCAGGGCTTGCTGAAGCAGCTGGGTACGGTTATTTATTTGAAGATATCTGCCATCCATGTATGGGAACGGTTAAAGAACGATATCACAAGACCGCTTTTGCAGTGTGAGAATCCTCTTAAAAGGATAGAAGATTTAATTGCAGAGAGAGCACCTATTTATGAAGCTGCCGCCGATATTATCATCGATGTGGATGAGAAGGACATGGAGCAGGTGGTTGCTGAAATAATAAAAGAGCTTATGGAAAGAGGCATTTTAGAGGGGGGAATTAGACCATGAAGATTTTAGTGATTAACGGTCCTAATATAAATTTTTTGGGAATCAGGGAAAAGGATGTATATGGTGGACAAGATTACGACTATCTGCTTCATATGATTGCAGAAAAGGGTAAGGAAACCGGCATTACCATTGAGGTATTTCAAAGCAATCATGAAGGAGCTATTATTGATAGGATACAGGATGCTTATTTTGACCAAACCCAGGGTATTATCATTAATCCGGGTGCCTATACCCATTACAGCTATGCAATTTATGATGCACTTTCCAGTGTAACCATGCCTAAGGTGGAAATCCATATTTCAAATATAATGGAAAGAGAAGAATTTCGCCGTGTCTCTGTAATCAGCCCCGCATGTAATGATCAGATTTATGGAAAAGGGCTTGAGGGATATCTCCTAGCCATTGATAAAGTAATAAATTTAGTGTCAGAAGGCAATTATTAAGAAAGAATTGAAAAAAGAGTTGAAAAAAAGTGTTTCTTAGTATACACTAAAAATGAATTAAAACGCGACAATTTTAGGAGGAATGTTTATATGATTTCTGCAGGTGATTTCAGAAATGGTATTACGATTGAGTTAGATAATAATATTTTTCAGATAGTTGAGTTTCAGCATGTAAAGCCCGGTAAAGGTGCCGCATTTGTGAGAACCAAATTAAAAAATATTAAGAATGGCGGCATGATAGAAAAAACCTTCAGACCTACTGAAAAATGCCCCCAGGCACGTATTGATAGAAAAGATATGCAATATTTATATTCTGACGGAGATTTGTTTCATTTTATGGATGTTGAATCCTATGAGCAGATTGCGTTAAACAGTGACGATATCGGTGATGCACTTACTTTTGTAAAAGAGAATGAGATGTGTAAAATCTGTTCTCACAACGGCAATGTCTTTGCAGTAGAGCCGCCTATGTTTGTTGAACTCGAGATCACGGAAACAGAGCCCGGATTTAAGGGTGATACCGCAACCGGAGCTACAAAGCCGGCCACTGTAGAAACAGGCGCAACCGTTCATGTTCCCTTATTTATTGATCAGGGTGATAAGATTAAGATCGATACCCGTACCGGTGAATATCTCTCCAGAATTTAAGATGTCTTTTCCATAAATAATAAGCCATCAAGACAATAGAAATGTTCTATTGTCTTTTTTTTGATTTATTACTACGGATAGGTAATTGCGAAACTCATTTCTAGTAGCTCTACTCATCATATTACTTTGGAGTGCCATCTTTTTCTATGGAAATGAGACCATAAGGGATTCCTAAAAGCATGGAAGCCTTTGCTGAACATGCTTTTACACTTAGGGGCTCATTGGAATGATTAGAAAAACCGGCTGACAAAGTTATATGGGAGTAGAGCCCTTTAAAAATCGCAAAGGCCTAATTATTAACGAAAAAGAAAGGGAAAAGTATGGAATTTAATGAATTCATTGATAAAACCCAAAAAAGTGTATGCGAGGTTTTGGGAAAAGATGTAAAAATAGAAGTTAAAGATGTGGAGAAAAACAATGGTGTTATGCTGCGGGGTATGATTATTTCCAGAGGAGAAGAGGCAATTTCCCCTACAATATATGTAAATGGCTTTTATGAGGATTATAAAAGCGGGAAATCTTTTGGTGAAATTGTGTTAGAAATAGTTGAAATCTATGAAAAGAATAAAATAAACGGTAGAATCAATCTAAATTTTTTCTGGGACTATAATGCTGTTAAGGGAAGAATTTTTCTGAAAGTAATCAATTATGAAAAAAACAAAGACGCTTTACATAATATACCCTATGTACGAATTTTTGATTTGGCAGTTGTTTGTTATTATGCCTATCTGAACGATTTTTTGGGCAGAGGCTCCATACAGATTGAAACAAAGCATCTGAATAAATGGGGTGTTTCTAAAGAGGATATCATGGAACAAGCCAGAAAAAATACTTTAGAAAAGCTTAGAGTAGAAGTAAAGTGTATGGGAGATGTGCTTTCTGAGCTTTTAAATGACAAATTATTAGAAACAGATCCTGATTCCTGGAAAGTCAGAAGCTTGTGTAAGAAAAAAGAAGAGCTTCCCATGTATATTATGACACTCCGAGGGCGGTATTTTGGAGCGGCATGCATCTGTTTTGAAGAATTTCTGGCGGATTTCGCAAAAAAATGCAATAGGAGCTTCTTTATATTGCCAAGTTCCATTCATGAATTAATCTTGATACCGGACAGCGGCAGGGAAAAGCCGGAGGTACTAAAGAATATGGTACAGGAAGTCAATGCCGGACATGTTCCGTTAGAGGACCAATTATCCGATCATGTTTATTATTATGATATATCTAAAAACAGTACAAAAATGTTATAAAAATTTTAATTAAATTTACCAAAAAATTACTGGAAAGTTTACTAGACATAAAAGACCTTTTATGATATTATGGTCAGAGTGATGTAACAATTTTGTAATATTTGCAGCCGTAGTCTAATGGATAGAACGAAGGCCTCCGACGCCTTTAGTGCAGGTTCGATTCCTGTCGGCTGTATTTACATCACTCTGACAATTGGTCTGGGGCTGTAACATAACAACCGCAGACCATGTCCATTAAAGTGTGGAAAGCATTTCACGATCTTGATTAATATGTCCGCTAAAGCGGACAGATGGGAGTAGTGTGGAAAGAAATTCTAAGTCTTCAAAGTACGAAG
>CAZJAS010000011.1:0-15884 GCA_964544135.1 uncultured Clostridium sp.
TGGCACTTTTGTTAGATTTACTCATTCTCAAAATGCAATTTGCGGAAACTCAAGTATATATAGTTTAGTATAATAATATAAATTCAATCCAATAAATGCGTGCGAAACACCGCTTTTCGAAGGGCCGAGCCTAAAGGCAGGGTTATCAGTATTTTAATCAGATCTCCAGGAATAAAAGGAATGACACCGCTCATTAAAGCAACAGAAAACGACAGCTTGCTTTGATATGCCAGCCAGACGGTACCAAACAAATAGCATACGGTACAGCCAAGCAACATGCCCGCTAGGCAGAGATACCATTTATCAAACCATCTGTCAATAAAAAGACCGCAAATGATTGCCATGAAAACAAACCCGATTATATAGCCGCCGGTGGGGCCAAACAGCTTGCCGGGACCGCCGGAAAAGCCGGAAAATACAGGGAGGCCCACCAGACCGAGCAGCATATAAATGAGATAACTCACGGTACCTTTTTTCATTCCTAAGAGATATATACTGAAAAAAATGGGAAGATGGGTTAAGGATAGAGGGACCGGACTAAAGGGCAGGGGAATGGTAAGCGGACCAAGAATACAGATCAGGGCGGCCATTAAACCGATCATGGCCAGTGTTTTTGTGCGAGGACGGTTGGCGGAGTTATTATTTTCTTTCATATGAAGATGATGTCCTTTCTGTTTGAATGGTAATCGGAATCAGTATATTTATTCAAATGTAAACCAATTACAAAAATGAGTATACAATCATATGAAAAGAATGTCAACCAAATAATAAAGTGGTTTACAATATCAAAAAAGCATAAACGGATTCTTAAAATAGGAATCCGTTTATGCTTTCTATTTGCTGTTTAATCTTATTATCTCTATATTAGTTCAGTTCTCCATTAATTCAGTTCTCCGTTTTTATAACGGGACACAATGTTCTGAATTCTTTCATTGGGATTTAACAAATCGCTGATAGAAGAATCATGGTTGAGGGTATCAATAATATAGGCAACATATTTACTCATATCACAGTTAATATACCATTCACGCTTTAATAGCTCGGGTGTCTGATAAATCAGGTTGGTGGTCAACACTTTATTAAAAAGACCGCTCTCATACGCTTTATCAAATTTTTCAAGGCCGTTGGTAAATAGGCCGAAGGTAGTAAAAACGAAAATCTTATTGGCCTTACGGGCTTTTAGCTCTGCAGCGACCTCAAGAACGCTTTCACCGGAGGATATCATATCATCAATAATAATCATATCCTTACCCTCTACGCTTGTGCCTAAGAATTCATGTGCCACTATGGGATTACGTCCGTTTACTATTTTTGTATAATCACGGCGTTTATAAAACATACCCATATCAAGCCCCAATACATTGGCTATATATATGGCACGGGACATACCGCCTTCGTCCGGGCTGATTGCCATCATATGGTCGGAATCAATCTGCAAATCCTTTACATTCCGTAAAAGTCCTTTGATGAACTGATATGCGGGCTGTACTGTTTCAAAGCCGTGCAAGGGTATGGAATTTTGTACACGGGGGTCATGCGCATCAAAGGTAATGATATTGTCTACGCCCATATGTACCAGCTCTTGAAGAGCCAAAGCACAGTCTAGGGACTCTCTTGCGGTTCTTTTATGCTGCCTGCTCTCGTAGAGAAAAGGCATAATTACGGTAATTCTTCTGGCCTTACCGCCTACGGCGGCAATAATACGCTTCAAATCCTGATAATGATCATCGGGTGACATGTGGTTTTCATGCCCGCAGAGAGAATAGGATAGATTGTAATTGGCAACATCCACAAGGAGGTACAAATCGGTTCCTCGTACAGATTCCAGTATCATGCCTTTTGCTTCGCCGGAACCGAAACGGGGTACTTTTGCTTTAAGAAGATAGGAGGGACGCTGATAACCGGAAAAAGCAAGGCTTTCCTTGTGTTCACTTTCTCGTTCCGTTCTCCATTTTACCAGATACTGGTCAATTTTTTCGCCCAATGGTCTACAACCCTCCAGGGCAATCATGCCAAGACTGCCGACCGGTATAGTCTCTAAATTACGCTTTTCTTCTCGGTTTCCCATGAGATAAATTCCTCGCTTTCCTATAGTAAATAATTTTATATGTTCTTGCAGGCCCGGATATCGGGGCCGGATAACTTACGAAAAGTAAAGTTGCTGGTCAGTCTGGAGAAAATACGCTCCGAATAACGGGCTTTTAATTCTTCAAGACTTAGATTCGTTGAGATAAGAATAGACTTCTTACGTAAATGCCGTTCGTTTAAAAAAGAAAAAAATTGGGAGTTGGTAAAACTGTTGGATAATTCCGTACCCAAATCATCCACAATCACCAAGTCACAATTGTACAGGTCTTCATAAGTCTTGTAAAGCATTTCTTTATTTCCTGAGCTAAAAGAATATCTGGATAAAAGATTAAACAATCCGGAAGCGGAAAAATATATAACAGAATGACCTTCATTCAAAAGCTCGCAGGCAATACAATTGGAAAGAAAAGTTTTTCCGGTACCCACCGCTCCGTAAAATAAAAGGTTTTGATATTCGGAACGAAAATTCTTAACAAAGGATAAGCTGGTTTCTACGGTCTTTTTAAAAGCAGTCAAATCTTCTTTTTCATAGTATTCATAAGAAAGGGCAGCAAAATTTTCAGCAGCCAGAAGTTCTTTCAGGTTGCTCTGTGTATAGAGAAGATTAATCACCTTTTGCTCAAAACAGTGACAGCGGCTGCCTTTTTTATAACCGGTATCTCCACAGTCTGCACAGTCATAGATGGGATTGAGGTAATCAAGAGGGAATCCTGCTTCCCTCAGCAGTTGTTCTTTTTTTTCCGACAGAGCCAAAAGTGATTCACGATATTCCTTTTTGGCATTGGGTTCTCCTTCTAAGAGCCTCTTTCCGTACTCTATGGACAAGGTTGCCACTTGCTTTGTGGTTTCTTCATAGGCGGGGCATTTTTGATACACTTCGTCCGTGCGCTTTTCCAGTATGCGGCGATTTTTAAGCTGGACGGCATCATAGCCGCGCAATATGGTATCGTGTTGCGAATTCGTTAATGTCACTTTGCCCTCCTTTACTTACTAAGCAGCTTTGCCTCTAATTCGGCAAAATCATAATCTCTTTGAGAAAACTGATTAAAACGATTGTTTGCAGAAGTTGTACTTTTCTGCTGTTTGCGCTTTTGATATAACTCATCTATCCGCTGTATATCAGATTTACGCTTAACATTTTCTTTTTTCCAATTACTTAAGATGCCTTCTGTATATTCAAAGCGATGACTATCCGTAGCTAAAACAGTACGTTCACAGGCTTCGGAAATAATTTCGGGAGAGAAGCAATAATCTTTTACCCAACGGTTAATATACTCCAATTCCTTGGCTGTGGGTGAACTGTTTTTACCCAAATCCTTCATAATGGTATAAACGGATTTGTCATATTTGGTTGAAAATTTTTCTGCTTGTTTGGGTGTGGTAATGCCGGACTCTGCCCAATTTAAGGCTACAGCCTCTATGTATTTAAAATCCTTTTTACCCCGGTCCACACAATATTGAATCAAATAATCTATTAAATCATCTGAAAAATGAAGGCAGTCCGAAAAATAAAGAATGGACTTCATATTACTTGCGCTCAAAGGGCGTCCGATATATGATTCCGTTACAAATAAAAGCTGTGCAGTGGAATCCTTACTCTTGAAATTCCTTAAATCGTCAGCGGTATAGGTTGGCTTTACATAGGACTCTTCAGCTTGTTTTGAAACAATGGAGATCTCGGGAGAAAATACAGTGGTAACGGGAGTCTCCGTCCCAGTCTCAACATCCTGCGTCTTTTTTAAGGAATCCTTAATATGAATACCTGTCAGAGATTTTGCATCATCATAATTTAAGGAAAGAAGCTGCATCTTTTCCCAATATTTCAGGGCTCGCATAATATCTTTTTCCGTATGATTAAATTTATCGGCAATTTCGGACACACTGGTAGATTGATTTGCGCTCATCATGCGGATCAGATAGAGGTAAACCTTTATCTGGGCATCATTGGCATCCTTCATATACTCGTCAATAAAACGATTGGGGATGATTGTTGAATCGGCATAATCATCCCTGTAAATTGTAAATTTCCCCATATTCCACTCACCTGTTCTGGCATTTTCTTTGCGTTCCCGCCGGTCGTTTCAGCAAGGACAAGTATAACACATTTTAGAAATAAAAGGAATAGGCATTATTTCGCAAACCCTTGTAAACACTGAGGTTTCACGGTATGTGGATAATGTGGATAATGTGGATGGAGAAAAAAGTCTTATGCGATTTACCAGTGTTTACATATTAAATTAAATATATAAAATTTGAAAAATATCCACATTATAATTAAAAATATCCACAATTTCTAAGGACTGTAATTACCTTAAAAATTGTGGATAATGTGGATAACTAAATTCCAAGGAGATTTTCCCCGATTTTCAGCACATCTCCGGCTCCCATAGTTATCAACAAATCACCGTTGATACAATTTGCCAATAAATAATTTTCAATTTCTCCAAACGAAGGGAAATAATAGCATTCACATCCGTTTTTTTGCAATTCCTTTTGCAAAGTCTGGGAATTAATGCCCAGGGTATTGGTTTCTCTGGCAGAATAGATATCAGCCAGCACTACTTTATCGGCAAGGGAAAGGGCCTTTGCAAATTCACTCATAAAAGCTTTGGTTCTTGTATAGGTGTGTGGTTGAAAGACGCACCAGATAGTTTTGTGAGGATAATATTCAGCAGCTTTTAAAGTTGCAGTAATTTCTGTGGGATGATGTGCATAATCATCTATTATAGTAACACCGCCGATGGTCCCTTTATACTCAAAGCGTCTGTTGGTACCTTGGCAGGTGGATAATGCCGTTGCCGCCGTCTGTCCGGATATTTTTAAAAGATTGGACAAGGCCAGAGCAGCCAGGGCATTATATACATTGTGTTCACCCTGTATACCCAGTGTTACTTCCAAGGTCTCATTGGAGGGTGCGTGCAGCAAAAAGGAGGGACAGCCCATATTATTATAGGAAATATCGGAAGGATAATAATCATTTGACGAGTTCTTGCCAAAGGTAATCACCTGACAGGAGAGATCCCCCGTAAGTTCCTCTAAACGGGGTATATCCCCATTGATAATTAAAGTACCGTCCGCCGGTAGCAGCTTTGCAAAGCGGTGAAAGGAATCTCTGATATCCGCAAGATCTTTAAAAAAATCCAAATGGTCTTCTTCTATGTTAAGAATAATACCGATTTTAGGGAAGAAGCTCAAGAAGCTGTTGGTGTACTCGCATGCTTCCGTCACAAAAAATTCAGAGTTACCTACACGGATATTACCGCCGATGGATTTGAGTATGCCTCCGATGGATAGGGTTGGATCCAAATCTGCTTGCAGTAAGATATCTGATATCATAGAGGTAGTGGTGGTTTTGCCATGGGTACCGCTGACGGCAATGGGTGTACCGTAATTTTTCATAATTTGTCCCAAAAGTTCGGCACGGGACAGATAAGGTATCTTAAGCTCTTTTGTAGCAATGTATTCGGGGTTATCCGGGCGTATTGCACTGGTAAAAACAACACAATCGATATCGGGAGTGATATTGCTCTTTTTCTGTCCGTAAAAAACAGTGATGCCGTTTGCTTCCAAAAAATCTGTCTGGGCTGATTTTTGTCTGTCGGAGCCGGTAACGGTAAACCCCTCTTCATGAAGTATTTCAGCAAGACCGCTCATGCTGATTCCGCCAATTCCTACAAAATATATGTGAACCGGATGATTAAAATTAATTTGATACATGATGACACTTCCTATTTTCTTTTTTAATAGATCTAAAGGTACTCATATATTATACGCACTTGTGCGGTAAAAAACAAATGGTAAATGCATTTATATAAAAAATCTTACAATATGCTCAATTTTACCTAAGATTGAAATCTGTATATTTGACAAAATAGTTAAAATATACAAAATAATTTCATGTATATTAAATAAAATGTAAAAAATACACATAAAAATGGTGAAAAGGACACAATAATTTTATAATAACGATTCACTTTTTGAAAAGTGTATGGTATAATATGTCTAAACATTATACCAATTAAAGACTAGTTGTATGAGGTGACAGCATGATTAAAAAAGAGATGATAGCCATGTTACTGGCTGGCGGACAGGGAAGCCGTCTGGGTGTTCTCACATCCAAAGTAGCAAAACCGGCAGTAGCATTCGGTGGAAAATATCGTATTATTGATTTTCCGCTCAGTAACTGTATCAATTCCGGTGTGGACACGGTGGGTGTGTTGACACAGTATCAGCCCCTTCGGCTGAATACTCATATCGGTATTGGTATTCCATGGGATTTGGACCGAAATATCGGAGGTGTTACGGTACTGCCACCCTATGAAAAGAATGTAAACAGTGAATGGTATACGGGCACAGCCAATGCCATCTACCAAAATATTGATTATATGGACAGCTTCAATCCGGAATATGTACTGATTCTTTCCGGTGATCATATTTATAAAATGGATTACGAAGTAATGCTGAATTTTCATAAAGAAAACGGTGCGGATGTTACGCTTGCGGTAATGCCTGTGCCCATTGAAGAGGCAAGCCGTTTTGGTATAGTGATTGCGGACGATGACCGTAAGATTATGGAATTTGAAGAAAAACCCGAAAATCCCAGAAGCAATTTAGCAAGTATGGGAATTTATATATTTAACTGGAAGACCTTAAAGGAATCGCTGATAGCAATGTCAGATCAACCTGCATTGGATTTCGGAAAGCATGTAATTCCTTATTGCCATGAGAAGGGACAGCCTTTATATGCTTATGAATTCAACGGTTACTGGAAGGATGTAGGTACACTGAGTTCCTATTGGGAAGCCAATATGGAATTGATAGATATTGTTCCCGAATTCAATCTCTACGAGGAGTATTGGAAAATCTATACTAAGAGTGATATTTTGCCACCCCAATATATAGCGGAGGACAGCGTGGTGGAACGCAGTATTGTGGGAGGAGGAACGGATATTTACGGTAAGGTGTACAATTCCATTATAGGATGCGGAGTTACCGTAGGTAAGGGTACCGTAGTACGGGATTCCATTATTATGAACAATACACAGATACAGGCAGATTGTGTACTCAATAAGGCGATAATCGCCGAGAATGTCACGATCGGAGACGGTGTGCAGCTTGGTGTTTTGGAAGAAGCCGAGAATGATACCGCTCCTCATATTTACAATCAGGGTATCGTAACAATAGGCGAAAAAAGCGTGGTTCCGGCCGGCGTTAAGGTAGGTAAAAACACCGTTATTTTCGGTGTTACAACAGAAGACGATTACGAAAATTCCACTCTCGCAAGTGGTAAATCTCTAATTAAGGCAGGTGAATGACAGTGAGAGCAATCGGAATTATTTTAGCGGGTGGTAACAATCACCGAATGCAGGAATTATCAAGAAAACGTGCAATCGGAGCAATGCCTATAGCAGGCAGTTATAGAAGCATTGATTTTGCATTAAGTAATATGTCCAATTCCAGGATTCAAAGGGTAGCGGTATTTACCCAGTACAATTCGCGAAGCTTAAATGAACATTTAAGCTCTTCAAAGTGGTGGGACTTTGGTCGTAAGCAAGGAGGCCTCTATGTGCTTACCCCGGCGGTTACCGCAGATAACAGCAATTGGTACCGTGGTACGGCCGATTCTATTTATCAAAATCTGCATTTTCTTAAAAACAGTCACGAGCCCTATGTGGTAATTGCTTCCAGTGACTGTGTATATAAGATGGACTTTAACAAGCTGTTGGAATATCATATTGAACGAAAGGCGGATATTACCGTAGTATGCCGGGATATGGAGCCCCATATCAATGTGGAACGGTTTGGAACGATTAAAATGAATGAGGAATGCCGTATCGAAGAGTTTGAGGAAAAACCCATTGTTGTTAAATCCAACACGGTTTCCTGCGGTATCTATGTAATCAGAAGACGTCAGCTTATTGAAATGATTGAGCGCTGCGCCGAAGAGGACAGATATGATTTTGTAAGGGATATACTGATTCGATACAAGGATATGAAGCGCATTTACGGATATAAAATCAACTCTTACTGGAGAAATATTGCATCGGTGGAGGATTATTTCAGTACAAATATGGATTTCTTAAAGCCCGAAGTACGAGGCTATTTCTTTAAACAGTACCCTGATATTTATTCCAAGGTGGACGATCTGCCTCCTGCTAAATATAATGTGGGTGCGCAGATCAGAAATAGCTTGATATCCAGCGGTTGTATTGTGAACGGTGTGGTAGAAGATTCGGTAGTCTTTAAGAAAAGTTATATCGGCAACAACTGTTACATTAAAAATTCTATCATCTTGAATGATGTGTATATTGGGGATAACACCCATATTGAAAATTGCATTGTGGAGAGCCGGGATACAATCCGGGCGAACTCATACTACGTTGGGGAAAACGAAATCAAGATTGTGATAGAACGAGATGAGAGGTATGTCATCTAACTGTTAAGGGGGTTATACAAATGCAAATTACAGACGTTCGCGTTCGTAAAATTACGAAAGAAGGAAAGATGAAGGCTATTGTATCAATTACCATAGATGATGAGTTTGTGATACATGATATCAAGGTAATTGAAGGTGAAAAGGGGTTATTCATTGCAATGCCCAGTAAGAAAGCGACGGACGGTGAATACCGTGATATCGCACATCCTATTAACTCGGCAACCAGAGATTCTATACAGAGAATTATTCTGGAAGGTTATGAAAAAGCATTGGTTGAGCCTAACGATTGAATATGGGCTCGAATCAAAAGACAAACGGCATGGCTAAACAGCTATGCCGTTTTCTTTTCTGTAAATCCCTTCAGCTTTTTTTCTTTATCTTGCAAGATATTTCAGGAATATGTATACTGTATGCGGAGGTTATTGATTATGTATTTAATTGCAGGATTGGGCAATCCGGGTAAAAATTATGTGAACACCAGGCATAATATCGGATTTGATGTCATAGAAACAATAGCAGGACAGGAAAATATAAGTGTTCTGGAAAAAAAACAGAAGGCTGTCATCGGTAAAGGCTATATTGGGGGACAAAAGGTGATTTTGGCAAAGCCCTATACCTATATGAATTTAAGCGGCGAAAGCATACGGGAGCTGATTGACTATTATAAGATAGATGCAACCCGGGAGCTGATTGTCATTTCCGATGATGTGAGTCTGGAATTAGGACAGCTTCGTTTACGCAAAAAAGGAAGTGCAGGCGGACATAACGGCTTGAAAAGTATTATTGCACATCTGGGAAATGATGATTTCCAAAGAATCAGAATGGGTGTGGGTGAGAAATTACAGGGATATGATTTGGCCGATTATGTATTGGGGCATTTTACTTCGGAAGAAAGAAAATTGATGGACGAAGCGGCAAAGCAGGCAGCCGATGCGATTCGTATGATTTTGGCGGACGGAATGGAAACTGCTATGAATCATTTTAATGGAAAGAGGTAGTTTATGCAGGCATTACTTGCGCCTCTGCATGAACTTGCAGAGTATGAGAAGATAAAGGAACTGGTCAGAGGCGGCCCGGGGCAGTCAGGAGAACCTGTGGCACTGACCGGTTGTGTAGAGTCTCAAAAATTGCATATGATATACGGTCTAAGCGATGGTTTTAAATATAAAATCATCGTTACTTACAGTGATTTAAGAGCCAGGGAAATCTATGAGGAATATAAGTTTTACGACAAGAATGTTATGTTGTATCCGGCAAAAGATTTGATCTTTTTTCAGGCCGATATCCATGGTAATAAGCTGACCACGGAGCGCATCAAGGTAATGAGGCGCTTGTCGGAGGAACGACCTTTTACGCTTGTTACTACATTTGCGGCACTCATGACTCCCCAGGCAGCATGGGATATAGATTCGGATACTATTTTTATAGACAAAAAGACCTCCATAGTAGAGGGGGATTTGGCTCGCAGGCTGGTTGCAATGGGCTATGAAAAGAACTATCAGGTAGAGGCACCGGGACAGTTTTCGGTTCGGGGCGGTATTGTGGATATTTTTGATGTAACGGAAGAAAATCCCTATCGTATTGAATTCTGGGGTGATGAGACGGATTCTATCCGCAGCTTTGATATTTTAAGCCAGCGCTCCATCGAGCGGCTTTCTTCGGTTCGGATCTACCCCGCATCGGAATTTGTATTAACCACCGAGCAATTAGAAAAAGGTTTTAACAAAATAAATAATGAGGCCGCAAAACAGGAGAAGATTTTTAGGGATGCCTTTTTAACGGAGGAAGCGCACAGAATTTCATCCCAGATAAAGGAATTAAAGGAGCGGGTTTTAGAGTTTCAGAATCTGACGGGTTTGGAAGGGTATATCCGTTATTTTTATGAGGAAAGCCGTCTGAAAAGTCTGATAGGGCTTTTGCCCGGCGGGCATTGTTTATTTTTGGACGAACCTGCCCGGATCAGGGAGCATGCATTGGCCATAGAAGCCGAGTTTCGGGAAAGCATGAGCCATAGGGTAGAAAAGGGTTATATTTTACCCAGTCAAATTCAGGTACTATACGGTTGTGAGGAAACAGCGGCTGTCATCCAAGGCTCTCCCTTTATTACATTGGCTGCAATGGATACTAAAAATACTTTGATTAAGGTTCGGAAGCATTTTGAAATATCAGCAAAAAGCATTTCTTCCTACAATAATAGCTTTGAAGCGCTTGTTAGGGATTTAAAACGTTACAAAAGAAACGGGTATCGTGTGCTTCTTTTATCGGGCTCCCGTACCAGAGCGGAGCGTTTGGCGGCTGATTTGCGGGATGAAGAGCTAGCGGCTGTCTATACGCAGAATCCGGAAAGGGAGGTACTCACGGGTGAGATTTTAACCTGCTATGGGCATGTGGCAAAAGGCTTTGAATATCCTTTGATTAAATTTGTGGTAATTGCAGAAAGCGATATTTTTGGGGGAGGACGCAAAAAGAAAAAACGAAAGCCCCGGTATGAAGGGCAGAAAATCAAAGATTTTGCCGAGCTGAAGGTGGGAGATTATGTGGTTCATGAGAATCACGGACTGGGAATATACCGTGGGATTGAAAAGGTTGAAGTAGATAAAGTCGTTAAGGATTATGTGAAAATCGGATATCGTGACGGCGGGAATTTATATATTCTGGCAACGGGATTGGATGTCATACAAAAATATGCTTCGGCCGATGCGAGAAAACCCAAATTAAACAAACTGGGCACTCAGGAATGGAATAAGGCAAAGGCTAAGGTGCGGACGGCCGTGGATGCGGTGGCTAAGGACCTGGTTGAGCTGTATGCCGCAAGGCAGCAGTCGGATGGGTATCAATATGGAAAGGATACCGTATGGCAGAAGGAATTTGAAGAGATGTTTTCCTATGAGGAAACAGAAGACCAGCTTCTTGCTATTGCAGATACCAAGGTTGATATGGAAAGCACCAGAATCATGGACCGCCTTATATGCGGAGATGTGGGTTACGGAAAAACAGAAATAGCGATTCGTGCTGCGTTCAAGGCGGTACAGGAGGGCAAGCAGGTGGTGTATCTGGTGCCCACTACCATTCTGGCACAGCAGCATTTCAATACATTTACCCAGAGGATGAAGGAATTCCCGGTAAGAGTGGATTTATTATCCCGTTTTCGGACTACCGCTGAGCAGAAAAAAACCATTGGGGATTTGAAAAAGGGCTTTGTGGATATTGTAATCGGTACCCATAGGGTGTTATCCAATGATGTGGTATTTAAGGATTTAGGTCTTTTAATTATAGATGAAGAGCAGCGATTTGGGGTGACGCATAAGGAGAAGATCAAAAAGCTGAAGGAAAATGTAGATGTACTTACCCTAACGGCAACTCCGATTCCCCGTACGCTTCATATGAGCTTAATCGGCATCAGGGATATGAGTGTGCTGGAGGAAGCACCGAATGACAGATTGCCGATTCAGACCTATGTAATGGAATATAATGAAGAGATGGTAAGAGAAGCGATTGTCAGGGAATTGTCCAGAAGCGGACAGGTTTACTATGTTTATAACCGGGTAAATACAATTGCGGATGTAACAGCCTCTCTGCAGAAGCTGGTGCCTGAGGCGGTTGTGGCATTTGCACATGGACAGATGAAGGAGCAGGAGCTGGAACGCATTATGTATGATTTCATTAACGGAGAAATCGATGTATTGGTTTCCACTACCATTATTGAAACGGGTCTGGATATTTCCAATGTTAATACCATTATTATTCACGATTCGGATAATATGGGGCTATCCCAACTCTATCAGCTCAGGGGACGTGTGGGCCGTTCAAACCGTACCGCCTATGCCTTTTTAATGTATAAGAGGGATAAGATGCTGAAGGAGGTTGCAGAAAAGAGACTGGCGGCTATTAAGGAATTTACGGAGCTGGGAAGCGGCTTCAAGATAGCGATGCGTGATTTGGAAATCAGGGGAGCCGGTAATTTATTAGGAAAGCTGCAGCATGGTCATATGGAAGCGGTGGGATATGATTTATATTGTAAGATGCTCAATGAGGCGGTTAAAAATCTGAAAGGTATTTCTATCAGAGAGGATTTTATGACTGTGGTGGATGTGGATGTAGATGCTTATATCACACCGGAATATATAGTAAATGAAGTGCAGAAGCTGGATATATATAAAAGGATTGCGGGAATAGAAAATGAAAAAGAGCGGGATGATATGAAGGATGAGCTTTTAGACCGCTTCGGCGCGATACCTAAATCCGTGGATAATCTGTTGCGAATTGCCTTGATCAGGGTTTCGGCGCATTCTCTTTATATGACAGAAATAAAGGGCAAGAACGAAAGGATAATTTTTACCTTCCGTCCCGATGCGGCAATCAACCCGGCGGGTATTCCCTCATTACTAAAGAAGCATAAGGACAATCTTTTTTTTACCGCATATGGGAATCCTCATTTTACTTATAAATACCACAGGACAGGTTTGGTGGAAAAGGATGCGGAACTGATTTTAACGGTAACGGAAACACTGCTTGGGGAAATGAAGGATATTCTGATAGATAAACAGGAGAAGCAAACAGGAGAGGAAGGCAAATGATTGACAGTGCAGGACAGCTTTTGTCTGCCATACTGGATGTTGGAGAAATTATGCTGATATCCGGAGCCGAGGTAAACAGGGTGGAAAATACCATACAGCATATGGCAGGCGCTTACGGCTACAGCAAGGTGGATGTATTCACCATTACCTCCAGTATTGTGGTTACGGTACATGGGCCCGATGGCAATATAGAAACCCAGACCAGAAGGATTAACAGATATGATACGGATATGCGCAGGGTGGAACGGTGTAATTCCTTGTCCCGTACGGTCTGTGTAGCCCCATTGCTTTTATCGGAGCTTCAGGCAGAAATCGAAGAAATACGTCAGGAAAAAAAGTATCCCGGTTGGCTGGTGTTTTTAGCTTACGGCCTTGTTTCGTCGGCTTTTTGTATTTTCTTCGGAGGCGGCGTGGGGGATATGGTATCTGCTTTTCTGGGAGGTCTGCTGCTTCGAATTTTACTGCTTTTAGGCAATAGGTTAAAAGTGCAGAATATTATTTTGACTATGCTATGCTCCGGGGCAGCCGGATTGTTAACCGTCTTTCTGGTTCACCTTGGGCTGGGAGATTCCGTTGATAAAATAATGATCGGTAATATCATGCTGTTGATTCCCGGAATCGCACTGACCACCTCCCTGCGTGATATGATAAGCGGGGATTTGATAAGCGGGCTTTTGGGTTTATGTGAGGCCGTCATAAGGGCAGTTGCCATTGCTGTGGGAGTTGCTCTTGTGCTATGGCAGACTGGAGGTGGTTTCTGATGCAGGCAGTAGTGCAAACCTTAACCGGAGCCCTGGGAGCCATAGGTTTTTCCATACTTTTTAATGTAAGAGGCAGGAAGCTGGCAGCGGCCGGCTTGGGTGCCGCAATTTCCTGGATTGTATATCTGATATTATTTGGGGTCTATGGGGATAAGGTAATCAGCTTATTCGGGGCCACGCTCACGGTGACTATTTTATCCGAAATATTGGCAAGGGTGATGAAGGCACCGGTTATTATACTATTGGTACCCATGCTGGTTCCATTAATTCCGGGAAGTGATTTATACTATACGACTATTAATATGGTACAGGGAAATACGGCAGAATTCACACAATCCTTAAGCCTTGTATTGAAAGAGGCAGGAGCCATAGCGTTTGGTATTATTTTGGTTACCTCAACCGTACAGATTATCATTAAAATCTACCATCTCCTCAAGTAAAAGTACAGTTTATTGTACTGTTTAAATGGTATTCTCTTTCAGAACAGTAAATCGGGTTTTGAAAGGAAGGTATCAAATATGAAAGGATATGTTACAGCCAGCGGATATATGGGTTATGTGGAAGGAAAATATATTTTATTTGCATGCGAAGGAGATTATTGGGAGTACATGGCCGGTTAAGGAAACTTAACCGGTATTTTTAGATTATGTAATAATACTTTACTGAAAAAGGGGATTGTGCTATTATGGAAACAAGCAATGTAAGCGCTTACACATTAAAAGTATGACTTTCGATATATTTGTGTTATAGTGCAAATTTATAGGTAATTGCGAAACTTGCTTTGACTCTACTCTTCATATTACTTTGGAATGCCATCTTTTTCTATGGAAATGAGAAGGGCTCATTGGAATGGTTAAAAAAACCGGCTGACAAAGTATTATGAAGAGTAGAGCCACTGGAAATGAATTTCGAAAATGCCTAAAAAATCTGAAGCAAGAAGGAGAAAAGTATGAAAAAGGCTTTTGATCTGGTATCACTGGGAGAATTGATGCTGCGTTTGTCGCCGCCGGACAATGAGAGGATTTCAAGAGGCAATACCTTTGGCAAGCAGGTAGGGGGTGCCGAAATGAATGCCATTGCCGGTGCTGCCATGATGGGGTTAAGATGCGGTATTATTTCTAAGCTGCCGGCCAATGATTTGGGAACTTATATTAAAAATTTCGTGCGCCAGTGCGGAGTCAGTGATGATTATCTCGTATATGATAATGAAAAGGATGCAAGGCTGGGTGTATACTATTATGAGAACGGTGCCTATCCCAGAAAACCACGTATCGTATATGACCGAAAAAATACATCTATAAATAAAATAAGCGTGAAGGATTATCCGGATACACTTTATCATTCTGCCAGATGCTTTCATACCAGCGGTATTACTCTGGCCTTAAGCCCGCAGTGTAAGGAAACGGCCATAGAGATGATGAAGCGCTTTAAGGAGCGGGGAGCCATAATATCCTTTGATGTTAATTTCAGGGGAAATTTATGGACGGGGGATGAGGCTCGTGAGTCCATAGAAGAGATTCTGCCCTATGTGGATATTTTCTTTTGCTCAGAGGATACCGCACGCCTTACCTTTTTAAAGGAAGGGGATGCAAAATCTATAATGAAGAGTTTTACGAAGGATTATCCTATTTCTATTGTAGCATCCACGCAGCGTATTGTTCACAGTCCCAAACGGCATACCTTTGGTTCTGTTATTTACAGTGCCGCAGAAGATAAGTTTTATGAAGATGAGCCATATGCGGATATTGAGGTAGTGGATAGGATAGGAAGCGGTGATGCCTATATTTCCGGTGTTTTGTACGGGATGCTTTCCCATGAAGGTGATTATCAAAGAGCCTTGGAATATGGGAATGCAACAAGTGCTTTAAAAAATACGATTCCCGGAGATTTACTGTCTACGGATTTAAAGGAAATAGATGGTATTATAAAGGAACATAAAAATAAGGGACGCATTGCAGAGATGGACCGCTAAAATTTATGTAATTATATATTCTCTAGATACGGAAACTCAAGCAAGATTCT
>CAZJAS010000011.1:15984-41820 GCA_964544135.1 uncultured Clostridium sp.
TCTAGATACGGAAACTCAAGCAAGATTCTTATGGACTTGACTTTTTCTTGAAAGTACCATACAATAAATTGGTTCGTAAAAGCAGACAACAGCGTCCTTTACACGGGACGTTGTTTTTTTGCTTGTGAATGTTGTGCGGAATAGTCCGCTTTTATTTATCATTATGATATAGAATTGAATAGGAGATTTATGTTAGACAAAAAAGAAATGGATTTGGAAGTAAAGGAAACAGAATTGACAAAAAAGGAAGAGAGTCTCAACTTTTCCGACTCAGACATTGATGAGAGGATTTTACGTGCGGTTCATGAAATGGGATACGAGAAAATGACACCCATTCAAGAGCAGGCAATACCGGTACTGCAGGCCGGGAGGGATGTAATCGGACAGGCACAGACCGGTACAGGTAAGACGGCAGCCTTTGGTATCCCGATGCTGCAGAGTATTGAGGAAAACAATTACAATTTACAAGCAATGATTTTATGCCCTACAAGAGAATTGGCAATTCAGGCAGCAGAAGAACTCAGAAAGTATTCAAAATACATGCATGGTATTAAGATGGTACCTATTTATGGAGGCCAGGACATTACCAGACAGATAAAAGCATTGAAGGGCGGCGCACAGATTGTGGTAGGAACACCCGGACGTGTTATGGACCATATGCGCAGACATACAATTAAGTTAAATCATATGAAAATGGTAGTTTTGGATGAGGCTGATGAAATGCTGAACATGGGATTCCGTGAGGATATGGAAACCATATTGGGCGAAATAGAAGGCGAACATCAAACCGCATTGTTTTCCGCAACCATGCCCCAGGCTATCTTGGATATAACGGACAAGTATCAGAAGGATGCCTTGTTGGTAAAGGTAACTAAAAAAGAGCTGACCATTCCTTTGGTAAAGCAATATTATTTTACGGTAAAAAGTATTTACAAAGAAGAAGTGACCAGCAGGCTTTTAGAAATGTACGGCTTTAAACGTTCCATCATTTTCTGTAATACCAAACGTATGGTGGATGAGCTCTCGGAAAATTTAAAGCGCAGGGGATATCAGGCAGAAGGATTGCACGGGGATATGACACAGAAGCAACGAGATTTTGTGATGAGCCGTTTCAAAAGCGGTAATTTGGGAATCTTGATTGCAACGGATGTGGCAGCCAGAGGTATTGATGTAGATGATTTAGAGGCGGTATTTAATTATGATGTGCCTCAGGATATTGAGTATTATGTACATCGTATCGGACGTACCGGACGTGCCGGGAAAGAGGGTATGGCATTTACCTTTGCCTATGGACGTGAATTATACCGCATACGGGATATTGAAAGGGTTTGTAAAACCAAAATGATGGAAATGAAGGTGCCCGGTGCATCAAAAATCATGGAAATCAAAATCAATAAACTAATTAAGGGTGCGTCAGAAAAAGCTGAAAAACAAAACTTAACTCAGTTGCAGGAGCTTTTGGAAGAAAAACTCACCGAATTAAATTTAGATCCGATGGAAATTTTGGCTGCGATGGTAAAGATGCAGGTGGGTGAAGAAATAAAGGATATCGTAATGGACGCCCCCCGCAAAAGAAGCGGTATATCGGGCAGAAGAAGCTATGGCGGCGGTTATGCCGGCAGAGATGAAGGCCGCAGATACAGCCGAAACGGTAGAAGCGACAGCCGAAGCACAGAAGGCCGCAGCAGGGATGACCGTAAGGGGAGAACCTTCCGCAGGGATGAGGATCCGAAACGGACACGCACGAGTAGGGATGAAGGGTTTAAAAAGAATACCTATGGGAAACGCAGTGATACGGATGCGGGAAGAGGAAGAAGACAATTCAATCTGTTAACCGATGATGTGCGTAGAGACGGAACTTCTGCAGTAAAACGAGCACAGGGCTGACAAATAAGGATAATAAGAACAGAGCTGAAGTGGTATATGCCGGTTTGGGTCTGTTTTTTATTGACTTTTTTATTAAAGTTTATTAAATTTAAATGAGATAACATAAAACCTGCTTTTAGATAGAATTTTACAAATCTGGATGACTTTGTATTTTATCAAGGTATAAAATGCCACTATTTACAGATAATAGTATCACAAATTCATATTTGCAAATGGAGGAAATAAAATGAAAGCAACAGGAATTGTAAGAAGAATAGACGATTTGGGTCGAATAGTCATACCGAAGGAAATCCGCAGGACCTTAAGAATCAGGGAATCGGATCCCTTAGAAATATTTACAGACCGTGAGGGTGAAATAATTTTAAAAAAATACTCCCCCATAGGAGAGATGACAACCTTTGCCAAGCAATATGCGGAAAGCTTATCTCAAGTATCGGGTCATGCCGCACTCATTGCCGACAGGGACCAGTTTATAGCGGTAAGCGGTGGATATAAGCAGTTTTTAGGTAAAAGCATCAGCAAGCTGGTGGAAGAAAAAATTGCAGAGCGGGAAACAATCATAGCATCAAGAGGTGACAAAAAATTCATACCGGTAACGGAAGAAGGCAGTGATGAGTACCAGCAGATGGCAATGACACCTATTATCTGTGAAGGGGATGTGATCGGTGCGGTGGTTCTTTTGGAAAATGACAGTAAAACAAAGTTCGGAGAAGTAGAAAACAAATTAATTATGTCAGCATCAGGTTTTTTAGGCAGACAGATGGAGCAATAAAAAAAGGCAAGTCTTCGTGTCAGACGGGACTTGCCTTTTAGTTATCTATTATTATTTATCGCTTATCTCATTTAAGAGACTGATTTTAGTATCATAGAGCTTTTTGGATAAATCCACATACACCTTATGAGGATTTACAAGTCGTCTTGTTTCATCCCATAGGGTGTCTAATTCTTTCCTGCAGATTTCGCGGATTTCCATGACCGTGGGTGAAGTATAACAGCATTTGCCCTCCTTAAAAATAGGAACCATGAGCTCGCGAAGCGTATAGCTTCCGCCTTCCAGCTTGGTCTTTTTCCAAGGTTCAATGGGATCGAAGAGCTTCATAGGTTGGGAAGCATCAAAATGCTCGTCCACCAAACAGATTAAGTCTGCTTTTATTTTATTACTCTCCTTATCATAAATACGATATATGGTCTTATTGCCCGGATTGGTTACCTTTTCACTGTTTTCAGATAGTTTTATTTTGGGGACAAATTCTCCGTCTGTGTCTTTGAGTGCAGCAAGCTTGTAAACGCCGCCAAAGGAAGGACAGTCCTTGGAGGTAATCAGATTGGTGCCCACGCCCCATGAGGTAATGGCAGCCCCCTGCATTTTTAAGCTATCTATTAAAAATTCATCCAAATCGTTGGATGCGGAGATAATTGCATCTTTAAAACCTGCCGCGTCTAACATCTTACGGGCTTTTTTGGAAAGATAGGAAAGGTCGCCGCTATCCAAACGGATACCATATGAGGTCAAGGGAATGCCTTCCCTTCTCATTTCCTCAAATACCCGAATGGCATTGGGTACACCGGATTTTAAGGTGTCATAGGTATCAACCAGAAGGATACAGGCACTGGGATATATATCAGCGTAAGTTTTAAAAGCGGTGTATTCATCGGGAAAGCTCATAATCCAGCTATGGGCATGCGTGCCTTTTACCGGTACATCAAATAGCCGGCCTGCCAGTACATTGCTGGTTGCAACACAACCGCCGATCATGGCAGCGCGTGCACCATAAATACCCGCGTCCGGTCCCTGCGCGCGACGCAGTCCGAACTCCATGATACCGTCTCCTTTCGCTGCATAGCACACTCTGGAAGCTTTGGTTGCAATCAGGCTTTGGTGATTGATCATGGTTAATATAGCTGTTTCCACAAGCTGCGCTTGCATAATGGGTGCGATTACTTTAACCAGAGGCTCTCTGGGAAAAATTACGGTACCCTCAGGAATCGCGTAGATATCACCGGTAAACCTAAAGTTTTTGAGATATTCTAAAAAATCCTGCTCAAAAATATGAAGACTTGCAAGGTAAGCAATGTCTTCATCAGAAAAACGCAGATTTTTAATGTAATCAATAACCTGATTTAAGCCGGCAGCAATGGCATAGCCGCCGTCATTGGGGTTATTGCGGTAAAATGCATCGAAAATAACTGTTTTGTTATTATCCTTATTTTTAAAATAGCCCTGCATCATAGTTAACTCATAGAGATCGGTTAGCAGGGTAAGGTTTTGTTTATCCATCTTTGTAATTCCTTTCCACTGTCTTGACAGTTGTAAAAACTGTGATTATCATACGCTTTTTTAAAGCGGTAGTCAAGACATGTCAGATTACAATTTGGTTTCTTCCTTCATGTTTCCCCTTATATAGCTTGGAATCCGCTTCCTGCAGTAATTCCTTGATATTACTGTTAACACCGCCCTCTGCCATACCAAAGGTCATAGTAATCTTAATATTCTGATCATCATAATTGACAGACATATTACGTATATCATTTAATAGCTTTTCTACCTCTACATAAGCTGTTTCAATATCGGCATTATCATATAGAAAGAGAAATTCTTCTCCGCCCCAGCGGGCAACGAAGCCTTTTCCCACCATATTCTTTTTTAGTACGGAGGAGACGCGTTTTAATACCAAATCACCGCATTCGTGTCCATATGTATCATTTATCGACTTAAACAAATCGATATCTCCAATCATAACCACAAAATGTGTGCCATGGATATTGGCCTGCATCTGAGTTTGTTTTAACCGTTTGTCCGCAAATCGCCGGTTGTTTAATTCGGTCAGTGTATCTTGCTCCACCAGATTGCGCAGGGAGCGCTGCATATAAAGAGCGGAATAGCCCATTTCGCTCAGCTCATCCTTGCGTTGGAGAACTTCGGCATCTAATTCCTCCCATAAATTGCCTGTTGATACCTTTGACAGGAAAGAGCGTATTTTTTGGAGAGATGCAATAAGCTTATGGGTATAGACGTAGGTAATCAAGCTGACAATTACCATGCCGCATAGTGAAATCACAATGATGGGAAGCACGGCCTGCTTTACAGCGGCATTCACCTGTGCGCGGGGTTTGCCGGCATAAACCATTCCCACAATACTGCCGTCAGAATTGCGCAGCGGTGTATAATAAGCAAAATATGACACATCATCAATAAGGGTGTTGGTATAGAAATGGGGCTGCCCCGTAAGTAATACATCTTTAACCACACGTTTATTTACACCTGTACCCACAATGCGTACATTGTCGGAATCCCGTAAGGTAGTCAAAATACGGGTATCCTGATAAAAAACAGTAATATCAATCTGGGTTTCTGCCTGCAAACGATCTATGATAGAGTAATCGGAAGTGATAACAAAATCTCCCTTTAGAAGATCATAGGAATTGGTGCCCACAAGCTGATAATCTCCGGGATAGAGCATATCATAGGTTAAAATAACGGCACTGGTGATATTCTTTAATTCGGCTTGGACTTCGGAATGCATAGCTGTTTCCACTGTTTGATAATTGAAAATAGTAATAATGAGACCCAAAATAAGCAGGGGAATGATACTAATCGCCTGCATAGAACGATATAGATGTCCTTTTTGTTTATTCGAATTCATATAACACCCTCCGTTTAATACTTTTCATTATACTGCTATTTTTTTACTTCTACAAGTACTACATATGGTAGTTTAGATAAAGTATGGATAGGGAAAGGCAAAATAATGGGCTTCCTATTGACAATGAAGGCTGCGTCATCTTATAATGAAAATTAATCAATGAAAAGACTATGACGAAGACAGTAAGTGATTTATAAAAATTACAGCGAGCCGGTGAGGGTGCAAGACCGGTATGAGTAATGAATCACTGAATATCACTTTCGAGTTGCCCAGACCAAAGGCTTGACCCAAGTAGTTTGAGACGGCACCCCGCCGTTATCGGGAAACATATTATCCCCAATGGGAAGTATGCTGTAATAGGTGGTAACACAGGTATCTTTGACCTTGTCCTTTTACGGGCGGGGTTTTTTATTTGCATTAAATTAAGTTATGGGAAAGGATGATAGTTATGTATCAGAAAGTATCAACTGATTTAAATTTTGTAGAAAGAGAAAAACAGGTTGAGGCCTTTTGGAAGAAAGAAAATATTTTTAAAAAGAGTCTGGAAAATAGGAAGGATGGACCTACCTATACTTTTTATGACGGACCGCCGACCGCAAACGGGCAGCCCCATATCGGACATGTGCTGACTCGCGTGATTAAGGATATGATACCTAGGTACCGTACAATGAAAGGCTATATGGTGCCCAGAAAAGCGGGTTGGGATACCCACGGTCTCCCGGTGGAAATCGAGGTGGAAAAACTATTAGGCTTAGATGGTAAGGAACAGATAGAAGAATACGGATTGGAGCCTTTCATTACAAAATGTAAGGAAAGTGTCTGGAAATATAAAGGTATGTGGGAGGATTTCTCAAGTACGGTAGGTTTCTGGGCGGATATGGACGATCCCTATGTAACCTATCATGATGATTATATCGAGTCTGAATGGTGGGCATTAAAAGAAATATGGAATAAAAAGCTGCTCTACAAGGGCTTTAAAATTGTGCCCTATTGTCCACGCTGCGGAACACCTCTGTCCGCACAGGAAGTAGCACAGGGCTATAAAGAGGTAAAAGAACGTTCTGCGATTGTGCGCTTTCAACTAAAAGACGAGGATGCCTATATTTTAGTATGGACCACCACACCTTGGACCCTGCCCTCTAATGTGGCACTTTGTGTGAATCCCAAGGAGGTTTACGCAAAGGTAAAGGCAGCGGACGGCTATACTTATTATATGGCTGAGGCTCTTTTAGATACGGTGCTTGGAAAGCTTGCGGATGAAGAAAAGGGTGTGGCTGCTTATGAAGTGTTGGAAACCATGGAAGGAAAGGCACTGGAATACAAAGAATATGAACCTTTGTTTGATTATACCGTGAGCTTGTGTGAAAAACAGCATAAAAAGGCATACTATATAACCTGTGGAGACTTTGTAACGCTCACGGACGGTACCGGCGTGGTTCATATGGCGCCTGCTTTCGGTGAAGATGATGCCAGAATGGGACGTGAATATAACCTGCCCTTTGTGCAGCTTGTAGATAGTAAGGGAAATATGACGGAGGAAACTCCTTATGCCGGAGTTTTTGTAAAAAAAGCGGATCCCATGATCTTGAAGGATTTAGAAGAAAAGGGACTTCTTTATGATGCCCCTAAGTTTGAGCACAGTTATCCCCATTGCTGGAGATGTGACACACCGCTGCTCTATTACGCGCGTGAATCATGGTATATCGAAATGACGGCGGTTAAGGAGGATTTAATCCGCAACAACAATACCATCAACTGGATTCCCGAGTCCATCGGCAAGGGACGTTTTGGTGACTGGATTGAAAATGTACAGGATTGGGCTATTTCCCGTAACCGTTATTGGGGAACGCCTCTCAATATTTGGGAATGTGAATGCGGCAACCAGCATTGCGTGGGCAGCAGGGCAGAACTTGCAAAGATGAGCGGTAATCCCGAAGATGCCAAGGTGGAGCTGCATAGACCTTATATAGATGAAGTAACCATTCAATGTCCCAAATGCGGTGGCAAGATGCATCGTGTGCCTGAAGTGGTGGATTGCTGGTTTGATTCGGGAGCAATGCCCTTTGCACAGCATCATTATCCGTTTGAAAATAAAGAGCTTTTTGAAGAGCAGTTTCCCGCACAGTTTATTTCGGAAGCTGTGGATCAGACCAGGGGATGGTTTTATTCTCTGTTGGCAGAATCCACACTGCTGTTTAATAAGCCGGCTTATGAGAATGTAATTGTATTAGGGCATGTGCAGGATGAAAACGGACAAAAGATGAGTAAAAGCAAGGGCAATGCGGTAGACCCCTTTGCTGCATTACAGACCTATGGTGCTGATGCGATCCGCTGGTATTTCTATGTGAACTCCGCCCCCTGGCTGCCCAATCGTTTTCATGGAAAGGCTGTGCAGGAGGGACAGCGTAAGTTTATGAGCACCCTTTGGAATACCTATGCATTCTTTGTGCTGTATGCCAATATTGATCAATTTGATGCTTCACAGTACATGCTGGAATATGATAAACTTACTGTAATGGATAAATGGCTTTTATCAAGATTGAACTCCGTTGTAACCGAGGTAGATCATAATCTGAATTTATACCGTATTCCGGAGGCAGCCAGGGCATTGCAAGAGTTTGTGGAGGAAATGAGCAACTGGTACGTAAGAAGAAGCCGTGAACGTTTTTGGGCAAAGGGTATGGAGCAGGATAAGATCAGTGCCTATATGACATTGTATACCGCTTTGGTTACAATCTGCAAAGCAGCGGCACCCATGGTTCCGTTTATTACAGAAGATATTTATCAGAATTTGGTGAAGAGCACTAATAAGGAAGCACCGGAAAGTATCCATTTATGTGATTTTCCTGTTGTTGATGAGACCTTTACGGATAAAGAGCTGGAAGAGTCTATGAAGATAGTGCTTAAGGCCGTGGTTATGGGTCGTGCTTGCAGGAATACAGCAAGTATCAAGAACCGTCAGCCGATCAGCACCATGTTTGTAAAAGCAGCCCATGATTTGACTGATTTCTATAAAGAGATCATTGCGGAAGAGCTGAATGTAAAGAATATTGTATTTACAGATGATGTACGGGAATTTACTTCCTATACCTTTAAGCCTCAGCTTCGGACGGTTGGTCCTAAATACGGTAAGCAGCTTGGTAGTATCAAGGAAATGCTCTCTTCTCTTGATGGAAATGCCGCAATGGAAGAATTAAAGGCAGAAGGTGTCTTGAAATTTATGGCAGGAGATACGGAAGTCTCTCTAGCCGAAGAGGACTTGCTAATTGAGATGACACAGAAGGAAGGCTATATTACTGAAACCGACCTTTATATGACTGTGGTGCTGGATACCAATCTGACAGAGGAATTGCTGGAAGAAGGCTTTGTACTGGAAATAATCAGTAAGATTCAGGCAATGAGAAAGGATTCCGGCTTTGAGGTAATTGACCACATCAAGGTGGCTTTTGCAGGAAATGAAAAATTGGCGGGTATTGCCATGAAGAATCAGGAAACAATTGCAAATAAAGTGTTGGCAGATGCTATGGTAACGGGAGAAAGCTTCATCATTAGCAAAGAATGGAATGTAAATGGTGAAAATGTCACGATATCTGTAGAAAGAGTTTAAATCAGAGAGTATAATTAAAAAAGGAAGTTAAAATGGGCAGAAGTCAGAGGAGGACGGACCATGCTAAAAAAGCAAAATAAATTATTTGATAAAGAGTTGTTTAAAAGAAGTGTTTTGTATAATGTAAAAACATTATATAGAAAAACATTGGCGGAAGCAACTCCGCAGCAGATATTTCAGGCTGTATGCTACGCTACAAAGGATGTTATTGTAGATAAATGGATGGATACCCAAAGGGCATATGAGGAACAGGATCCCAAAATGGTCTATTATCTTTCCATGGAATTTTTGATGGGAAGGGCATTGGGAAATAACCTGATTAATATGCAGGCATATAAGCCGGTAAAGGATGCTCTTTCGGAGCTGGGCCTTGATTTGAATGTAATAGAGGATGTAGAGCCGGATGCAGCATTGGGAAACGGCGGTTTGGGCCGTTTGGCGGCTTGCTTTTTAGACTCTCTGGCAACCTTGGGATATCCCGGGTACGGCTGCGGTATACGCTATCGTTATGGTATGTTCAAGCAGGAAATCAGGGACGGTTATCAAGTGGAAGTACCCGATGTATGGTTAGAAAACGGTAATCCCTTTGAGCTGCGTCGTCCGGAATTAGCTAAAATCGTTAAATTCGGCGGATATGTGAATATCCATACGGATGAAAAGGGTAAGAATCATTTCAGTCAGGAAGGTTATCAGTCGGTAAGGGCGATACCTTTTGATATGCCGATTGTAGGCTATGGCAATGATGTTGTTAACACCCTTCGCATTTGGGATGCGGAGCCGATAGAATGCTTTCAGTTGGATTCCTTTGATAAGGGAGATTACCAGAAGGCCGTGGAACAGCAGAATTTGGCAAGAAATATAGTGGAAGTGCTTTATCCCAATGATAATCACTATGCAGGAAAAGAGCTTCGTTTAAAACAGCAATATTTCTTTATCTCTGCGTCCGTACAAGAGGCGTTGGAAAAATATAAAAGAAAGCATGGGGATATTAAGAAATTTTATGAAAAGGTAACCTTCCAGCTCAATGATACACATCCTACTGTGGCTATCGCAGAGCTCATGCGTATATTGATGGATGACCATGATTTAGAATGGGATGAAGCATGGGAAATCACAACAAAAACCTGTGCTTATACCAACCATACCATTATGTCGGAGGCCTTGGAAAAATGGCCCATTGAGTTATTTTCCCGTTTATTACCCCGTGTATATCAGATAGTTGAGGAAATCAACCGCCGTTTTATAGCACAAATTACGGCAGCCTATCCCGGCAACCAAGAAAAAATCCGTAAAATGGCAATCATTTATGACGGACAGATACGTATGGCACATTTGGCGATAGTGGCAGGTTATTCCGTAAACGGTGTGGCAAGGCTGCATACCGAGATTTTAAAGAGCCAGGAATTAAAAGAATTCTATGAGATGATGCCGGAGAAGTTTAATAATAAAACCAATGGTATTACACAAAGAAGATTTCTGCTTCATGCCAACCCCCTGCTTGCAGACTGGGTAACGGAGCATATCGGTTCTGAATGGATTACAGACTTGGCTACCATCTCCAAGATGAAGATATATGCAGAGGATGAAAAAGCCCAGCAGGAATTCATGAATATAAAATACCGTAACAAGGTACGTCTGGCAGACTATATTTTAGAACATAATGGAGTAGCGGTGGATCCCAGATCCATCTTCGATATCCAGGTAAAGCGTCTGCACGAATACAAGAGGCAGCTTCTTAATATCTTACATGTAATGTATTTGTATAATGAATTAAAAGATCATCCCGAAAAGGATTTTTATCCCCGGACCTTTATCTTCGGTGCCAAGGCAGCGGCAGGTTATCGTAATGCAAAGTTAACCATAAAGCTGATTAATTCCGTTGCTGATGTAATCAATAATGATGCTTCCATCGGAGGAAAGATGAAGGTAGTGTTTATTGAAAATTACAGGGTTTCCAATGCAGAAATCATTTTTGCGGCAGCCGATGTGTCAGAACAGATTTCTACTGCCAGCAAGGAAGCTTCCGGTACGGGTAATATGAAGTTTATGCTTAACGGAGCACTTACCATCGGTACAATGGATGGTGCCAATGTGGAAATCGTAGAAGAAGTGGGAGAAGAAAATGCATTTATTTTCGGACTGTCTTCTGACGAGGTTATACGGTTTGAAAATTACGGCGGCTATAATCCCATGGATATTTTTAATAATAATGAAAGTATCAGAAAAGTGCTTATGCAGTTAATTAACGGCACCTATGCGCCGGGTGATACCGAGTTATTCAGACCATTATATAATTCCCTGCTGAACACACAAAGCAGTGCAAAGGCAGATCCCTATTTTATCCTAAAGGACTTCGACTCTTATGCGGAAGCACAAAGAAGGGTTGAAGCAGCATATAGAGATGAAAAGGGCTGGGCAAAAAGTGCTATTTTAAATATGGCAAGCTCCGGAAAGTTTACTTCGGACAGAACCATTATGGAGTATGTAAATGATATTTGGCATTTAGGTAAAATAGTATTATAACAAGAAAGAATCTCGCAAAGCGGGATATCCGGTTTTTCCGGGTATCCCGTATTGTTTCACATGAGAAGATTTTCTAAGTTGCTATTCTGAATTGCTTTATTTCACACTACTTGTTGCCTATACTACAGATGCGGCAAGGTGGAAAGGCGGAAAAAACAATATGAGTCAAAAAATAGCTTTGATAACCGGAGCAAATTCCGGTATGGGTAAGGCAACGGCAACAGCTTTTGCAAATATGGGTATGGATGTGATTATGCTGTGCCGTAGCAAAGAAAGAGGTGAAACGGCATTGCGTGAAGTGCTGGCAGAGAGCAGGGGGGAAAGTTTCTCTGATGCTTTGCAATCTGGCAGACATGGAAGATATCAAGAGGTTTTGCAATGAATTTAGGGATAAATATAGTAAGTTGGATATTTTGGTATGTAATGCCGGAGTGATTACGCTGGACCGCCGTGAGACAAAGGATGAACTTGAACTGCAATTCGGCGTGAATCATATCGGGCACTTTTTACTGACTACAAGCCTTTTACCGCTGATTCAGACTGCCGGAAATGCCCGTATTGTGGTGGTTGGTTCGGGTGCCCATAAAATAGGTAAGATAGATTTTAATAATATACCCCTAAGGAAAGGCTATTCTGTTTTTTCCGCCTATGGGAGGTCAGTGAAGAGATTGTATCATGAAAAACCTCCATGGTATAAAAAATGCAGGTTCACAACCGCATATAAGTACTTAATAACGGAATCAAATCTCTATTTCCAGCTTACCGATAAATTCATCAAATGAACTTGCTATTTCAGTTATAACCCAAGCACCTGTTGTTTGATTATAAAGTCCATGATTTGCAAAATAAACCTTCCCATTATTCTCACTTGCGTCAGAGCATAATAAAATCTCATTACCGCATGAATCACAAGCAAATGAAATATATTTTTCTGGAATTAATTCTTCTGCAATCAGATTTCCGTATGCTGTAATCACTAAATCTATATCATAAAAATACTGAACATCCGTGCCTTGATCAAAGGATTTATTTGTATTAGGGTCAATTTCTATAAAATCAAGTCCGATCATTTTATCAGGTGTGCCCCCATTATTCTGCAGCAGAAATACTTTATAGTCAGAAGACAAAATTATATTCAGTTTGCTTTCTAATTCGGATAAATCTTCCTGAGTCAGCTTTTTTCCGATTTCTGATAAATTCATATCTGATATTTTCATGTTTAACCTCCGTTTAAATTTTTACTATACATTTACTTTTGTTTTTATCTTGTTGACTGGTACATTACTATCAGTAACAGCCATAAATTTTCCTCCGGATTTTAATAGTCCTGAATAATCACAATTTTTTTCCCGCAATGTGGACATCTGAATGTAAATGCTGCAGCCCAATCTCCAAGCTGATCCCATAGTACTTCAAAACTATCTACCCTGCTTGAAATTTCCGGATCTATTAGTTTTTTAAGAAGCTCTATCCCGTTATTATGATCGGAATGTTTGTTAAAATCATCCTGTTCCCACTCGCCAATATATATCATAAAATCATCACAACAAACCGGCCAATCATTATCTTGTATCCAGGGAACAGGAGGATTAAACTGTAATATATCAGCCTTATTATCTATGTCGCTGCTTATCTTTGCTTTAATATAATCAGGAATTTTAACACTTATCTTCTTTTCATCAAAACAGTCCAAACAGATTGACTCAATACCATCAAAATTTTTAAAAAACACTCCATCAAGACAAAATTGCTCGCTCTTGCAAAATGAGCATGGAGTATCTGTAAAATATGCATTCTCCTCTGCATTTTCAAAATATCTATAATTTCTCATAGCCGCACTCCTTCATGAATTCAATTTTAAAGGTTATCTTATTATCTTAACTATTTCTGTTACTATAAAATATTTATTATTAGTGCATACTATAAAAGTATTTTGATAATTAATCAACCATTTGATGCTTTAGAAAATCAGATAGATGATCGAAAATTTTTACAGGTTCCTGATTTGGTATAGATTGATATACCGCACCGGTTTTATCTTGCCAAATTACCAAGCCGTCAATACCAACATCTTCAATAGCATAAAAAGTTAACGGAATATGGGGATTAAATCCTCGAAGCTTTTTTGTCAGTGCAACCACTTCATAATCCTCATCGTCACTTATTCCGGAGATTGCTATAATATCAGACCAAACAGATCCAAAAGCTAGTAAATATTCTCTATACTCGTCAGCAAATTCTAAGTTTAATTCTTTTTCTGCATTTGTTATCTCTGCTTCGCTGGCAGGTAATGAAGGTCTCAATTCAGGAAGGTTATTCATTATTGCGATAATATTTGACATAATTTCTTTACCCCTATCAACTGATTGATTTAAGCATTTACAAAACTTTCACCAAGGGTGCTCTACTTATTATAATACTTTGTCAGCCGGTTTTTCTAACCATTCCAATGAGCCCCTAAGTGTAAAAGCATGTTCAGCAAAGGCTTCCACGCTTTTAGGATTCCCTTATGGTATCAACTGAAAAAATTCGATACAGACCGTTCACAAAACTTCTACCGGACATTTCTTTTAAAAATTCTTCCGTACTGTTAATGTCTTTTACTTTTTCATCCTGAACAAAAGAAATAAACTTCTCAAACATAATTGTCCTCCTATTAACATTGTTATTTCGGTTTCCACATAATGGTATATCATAAACTTCACAAAGCTATAAATATCCTTAATTATTTGTAAATTATAACTATATAAAGGGATTTCCGCAAGTTTAATCTTAGTATTTATGCACAATAAATCATAGCATCAATTCAAGCAGCATATCCTGTGTGTTGAACTCGGTGAACGGAACTCAGAAATAAATTTGGCAATCCGGCAAAATTGTATTATAATAGCAGATAAGCGGGATATCCGGAGTTTCCGGGTATCCCGTATTATCTAAAAAAGTAGGTATTTGGAAAATTCATTCTAGTGGCTTCCCATAATACTTTGTCAGCCGGTTTTTCTAATCATTCCAAAGTAATATGATGAGTAGAGCCACTAAAAGATTTTCAAATGTCTGGGAATAAGTAAAGGAAGGAAAGGGATTTAGGCAGTATCGCAAGTTGGCTTGCGATATGTATAGGTAAGAATATGAAAAAGAAAAGTTTTCTAATGTTAATAATATATTTACTTTGCGGCATGCTGCTTGGGGGATGCGGTACGGATATTACTGCGCTTTTGGAAATATCAGAGTCTACCGGTCCGGTAGATAGTGCTTTTGCACCGGAAAGTTTTATTCATGATACAATGGATTTTGTATACAAACAGGTAGAAGAAGCAGAGCAAATCATGTTTGAGCTCAGTACCCAAACGAAAGAGCTGGCAGTCCCGGAAGTTACATTGATTATGGTAGGGGATATGCTCATGCATATGCCGGTAAACAACAGTGGCAAAATGGAAGATGGGAGTATGAACTTTGATCATATGTTCACTTATACCAAGGATATGATTCAGGAAGCGGATATTGCCATTGTGAACCAAGAGGTCATGCTGGGCGGTAAAGAGCTTGGTATATCCGGTTATCCCAAATTCAATACCTATTATGAAGTCGGGGATGCTTTAGTAAATGCAGGCTTTGATGTTATACTCCATGCAACCAATCATACTCTTGACCGGGGCCGGGAGGGCGTGGAAAATTGCCTCTCTTTTTGGGAGAATAAGTATCCGGACATAGCGGTTTTGGGAATTCAGGACAGTCAGGAAGAGCAGGATGAGATTTTTGTGTATGAGCAGGAGGGTATCCGCATTGCTATTTTAAATTATACCTATGGAACCAATGGGTTGCCATTACCGGCGGACATGCCCTATATTGTAAACTTTATGGATGAAAATAAGATAGCGGAAGATGTGGCAAGGGCAAAAGAAGTTGCGGATTTTATAGTTCTATGTCCTCATTGGGGCACGGAATATATGCTTATGGAATCCAAATATCAACGATTATGGGCAGAATTTTTTATGGAATGCGGTGTGGATTTGGTAATCGGAACCCATCCCCATGTGGTGGAGCCGGTTGAGTTGTTGAAGGATGAAAACGGCAATGAGATGCTGGTATATTATTCCTTGGGTAATTATATCAATGCCACAATCTCTGATGATAATAATATGTGTGTCAGGATGCTTGGTGCAATGGCTAAGGTAACCATTTCCCGCGATGAGGAAGGTGATGTATATATTAAGGATTATGGAGCAGAACCGCTTGTAACCTATGTATCGAATGATAAAAAAACAGTAACAACCTATCCCATGGAACTGTTTACCGACGAGATGGCTGAAAGCAGCGTTACGGTTAGAAGGGACAGGAATTTCAGTGTTTCCTATTTAGAAGAAGTATGGGAGCAGGTGTTTGGTACTATTTCGGAGGACTAACTTATCATTGCATAAGAATAGGCTTTCCTATATAATAAAAGGTGTGTTTTACAAGTATAGCAATTCATAAACAGGAGGATAAGCATGATAAAATTACTCACGAGCGGCACTTATCTGGTAAACGGTACGGAACTTTTTGCCGATGATAAAGATGTGGCGCAAGCGATTCAAAATAAGACCGGCAGGGCGGTAACGAAAGAAGAAGCGGCAAAGCAAACCATATCTTATGATATTTTAAAGAGTCATAATACCTCAGGCAGTATGGAGCAATTAAAAGTAAAATTTGATAAATTGGCAAGTCATGATATTACATTTGTAGGAATAATACAAACGGCGCGTGCATCGGGCTTAACTGAATTTCCGGTACCGTATGTACTTACAAACTGCCACAATTCACTTTGTGCGGTAGGCGGAACCATTAATGAAGATGACCATATGTACGGACTTACGGCAGCTAAAAAATACGGCGGTATTTATGTGCCTCCTCACCAGGCTGTGATTCATCAGTATGCAAGAGAGATGATGGCATGCGGCGGCAATATGATTTTAGGCTCGGATTCCCATACAAGATATGGTGCGCTGGGTACCATGGCAATGGGTGAAGGCGGACCGGAATTAGTAAAGCAGCTTTTAAATCAGACCTATGATATTAATATGCCCGAGGTGGTGGGTGTATATATGACGGGTGCTCCGGTAAAGGGTGTGGGTCCTCAGGACGTGGCATTGGCTATTATCGGTGCGGTATTTAAAAACGGCTTTGTCAAAAATAAGATAATGGAGTTTGTGGGACCGGGAATCAGCTCTCTGAGTGCGGATTTCCGTATCGGAATTGATGTAATGACTACGGAGACCACCTGCCTCTCCTCAATTTGGCAGACGGATGATGAGATAAAGGATTTCTATGAAATCCATGGAAGAAAAGACGATTATAAAGCACTTTCACCGGGCGATACAGCGTACTATGACGGCATGATTATGGTGGATCTTAGCAAAATACGCCCTATGATTGCTATGCCCTTTCACCCCAGCAATACCTATACCATAGAAGATTTGAATGCTAACTTATTGGATATTTTGGATGAAACGGAAAAAAGAGCAATTGTCAGCTTAGACGGAGCGGTAGAGTTTTCCTTAAAAGATAAAGTCAGGGACGGAAAGCTCTATGTGGATCAGGGTATTATCGCAGGCTGTGCAGGCGGCGGATTTGAAAATATCTGTGCGGCAGCTGATATTTTAAAGGGCAGCTATATCGGCTCCGACGGATTTACCTTAAGTGTATATCCGGCATCCACGCCTATTTACATGGAGTTGATTAAGAATGGTTGTGCAGCAACAGTTTTGGAAACAGGTGCGGTGATGAAGACTGCGTTCTGCGGTCCCTGTTTTGGCGCAGGAGATACTCCCGCCAATAATGCATTCAGTATCCGTCACTCTACCAGAAACTTCCCCAATAGGGAAGGCTCTAAATTGCAGGACGGACAGATTGCTTCCGTTGCGCTTATGGATGCACGTTCTATTGCCGCTACGGCAGCAAATAAGGGCATACTTACACCGGCAACGGAATTTGATGGTGATTTAAATAGATATAAATATCATTTTGACGGTAATATATACGCAAACCGTGTGTTTGATTCTAAAGGTGTTGCGGACCCGGATGTGGAAATACAGTTCGGTCCCAATATTAAGGACTGGCCGGCTATGGGTGCGCTTCCTGAGAATATGGTATTGCAGGTGGTGGCAGAAATTCATGATCCGGTTACAACCACGGATGAACTGATTCCATCCGGTGAAACATCCTCCTACCGCTCCAATCCCTTAGGATTGGCGGAATTTACCTTAAGCCGTAAGGATCCGCTGTATGTAAATCGTGCGAAAGAGATACAAAAGGCGGAGACGGAGAGAATGGCGGGAGGAAATCCCTGCAAGGTTATTCCGGGATTAAAGGATGTCATGGGTGTTGTCAAGGATACATTTGCAGATGCCGATCATACCAATACAGGCTTCGGCTCCACAATTTTTGCGGTTAAGCCGGGTGATGGTTCTGCACGTGAGCAGGCGGCTTCCTGTCAGAAGATGCTTGGAGGCTGGGCCAATATAGCCAATGAGTATGCGACCAAGCGTTACCGCTCTAACCTCATTAACTGGGGTATGCTTCCTTTTCTGATTAAAGATGGGGACCTTCCCTTTCAGAATCTGGACTATTTATTTATTCCGGGTATTAAAAAGGCAGTGGAAGAAAAGGCGGATATCATCAAATCATATGTGGTATCAAAAGAAGGCTTGCAAGAGTTTGAGCTGCGTTTGGGAGAATTGACCGATGAGGAAAGACAGATTATTTTAAAAGGATGTTTGATTAATTATAACAGAGCATAAAAAATATAAAAAGGCAGGTGTGGATATCCATACCTGCCAATTTTTTATTTATTATTATATTTCTATTTATTTTTCCACAGTGATTCGGCTGTTAAAACGATCTAATAGGCTTGCAGCCACAACTCCTGCTGCCAAGAAGAAAATATTAATAAGGCAGCTTCTGGTGGAAACCGTAAAGCTTTCATATGGGATAATCATAATGGTGGCTGCAATTACAATTCCGATGATGGAATGGAATGCAACGGAATAATGATGCTCAAACAGAGAATTTACAGCCTTGGCAAATAAGATAACCGTAACAAGGGCACCGATGCCGCCCGGCACCAAGACTCCAAAGTTAAGAGATCCGATTCCATCCACAAAGGGTGTATATAAACCAAGGGGCATAAGCAGGGTGGAAAAGCTCATTCCCGGTGCAATTACACTGAGTGCAAGGCAGAACCCACAGAAGAGATACCAGAAAAAGTTTGGTATTATCTGTACGGAAGCAATGCTTAATCCGATGAGTAAAGCAAAAACAATCACCATGGCTATTCCCATAGCTATGTATGAGGTTTTGTTTCTCCCTTTTTCTCCGGCTTCCCTAAAAAGAGAGGGCAACATACCCGCGATTAATCCCACAAAGAGACAAACTGACGGAGCGGGATATCTGTCAAGTACAAAAGCAAGCAGATTGGCAATCCCCATAAAACCGATCACACCGCCTAAAAATACCGGTATCAGCTTTGGGACATGTGTTTTAAATTTGCGGAAGGGGTTGGATAGAAATTCCATAATAGGCTTATAAACACCAAATACTACACTTAAAACGCCGCCGGAGATACCCGGAAGAACTGCGCCGAGTCCAATGAGTGCTCCCTGTACAACTCTGATAAGAAAGCGTGAAATAGAGAAACGCTCAGTTTTTTGAATATCCATAATAGTTTTATACCTTTCATAGTGCTCATATTATACTATATTAAAAAGATGTGTTTTTCATACCTTTTTATGAATCTTAACAAAATCCATATAATAAGTAAAGCGCATTTATATAAAAAATGAGATTGCCCCTAAATTATTACTATGATTTGCCGATAACTATAATACAGGTGCTTAAGGCCAAAGCATTTGTATTATATTATGAAGTCGCCACGGATGGTATGCAAAGAGAAACGGACAACTCTTGGTATATCATTTTTTGTTTTTGTCAAACAAGGAGGGGAAGTAAAGGCAAGGGACTAAGAAGGGGGCATTATTTGCGAATTGATTCTAGTATGTTAGGAATGGAGTCCGCCAGAAGATTTACATCTTCTACAACAAGATCCAGCCGTTTTCTTGTAAAGGATTACAGTAGGGGAACTGCAAATGGTATGAAGAATGATTTTGGTAATTTATTAAATCCGGGTTCGGGAGATGAGCTTTCCGGTATGGAAGAAAATGCCCAGAAGGATTTGAGTATGACCAAGGATTCTATCACAGACCTGCGGGAAAGAGTGGAGAGTTTTAGAAATACCCGCCTTGAATTCAGAAACTCTACAGCCAGTGCGTTGGAAAGCTTCAAGGAGTCTACCATTCGCTCTATCTTCAGTATGTTATTCGGTGGAAGCAGGGCAAACCGGTTTTTGGGAGGAAGCGGTAATGATTTTTCCTATATGGAAACGGGCGGAGGTCAAATGCTTACAATGAGTACCGAGATGCTTTATCAGGAAAGTGAGAGTACCTCATTTTCTACGAAGGGTACTGTTCGTACTGCGGATGGAAGAGAAATTTCAATTGATGTGGATGTTACCATGAGCAGAAGATTTACCCGGTATTTCCAAGAAGAGCTGCAGATTATGCAGGTTAATACCTGTGATCCTCTGGTACTTAATTTCGACGGCAATGCCGCAGAGCTGACAAATCAAAAGTTTTTATTTGATATTGATGGAGACGGAGAAGAGGATGAAATTTCCATGTTAGGAAGCGGCAGCGGTTATTTAGCTCTCGATAAAAATGAAGACGGCATTATCAACAGCGGGAAAGAATTGTTCGGACCCGATACAGGTAATGGGTTTTCAAGCCTGGAAGCTTATGATGAGGACGGAAATGGGTGGATTGATGAAAATGATTCCATTTGGTCCAAATTAAAAATCTGGAGCAAAAATCCAGATGGAACGGATACATTGTATACACTGGCTGAAAAAGGAGTGGGTGCAATCTGCCTGCAAAATGCTCGTACTGATTTTGCATTAAATAATGCAGACAATCAGACAAACGGCTTGATTCGAAGCACAGGCATATTTCTGTATGAGAACGGAAATGTAGGAACCGTGCAGCATGTGGATGTTGCAAAATAATTTTAAAAACTTCATATTAAAAACACAATGGAATCGTCAAAGTTTTCTAAAAACCATGTAACACAGAAAAATCTGTGAATGCATGGTTTTTTTTTACCTTTCCGAATAAAACTTGATTTTGGGGCAAGACTATTGTTACAGAAAAAAATCGATTTGTGGATACCACAGATTCATATAACAAGGCAGTAAGGAAAGGATGATAAATTATGAAAAGGCAAAATAGATTCAACAATAAGAGCAATGCAAAAAAAGAACGCATTATTATGATAGCCTCCTCGGCATTTGTATTGGCGGCACTTACCATGACAGGCGTATATGTTAAAAATAATAGTGAAAAAACTAAAAATGACGGTTATAATATTGATTTCAGTTTATTGGAAGACAGTGCGGATGATAAGTATGAGGAGATACAAAATTATATTGATGGGGATTTGTCCGGGGTTACTGAGGATGATTTGGATTACACCCCCATGGAACAGGTGGATTCCGGTATTGTAGAAATCCCCGGTTTAACGGATAACAGTGCAGGCGGCCTTAGCGGTCCCAGTGACGAAAAAATAGCGGAGATGGAAAATAATATTGCCAATTTAGGTAAGGATGCCGATGAAGGTGTCGAGGATGCGGACGCTGATGAAGCGGCAGTTAACAATTCCAAGGATCAGGAAGCAATGGATGCGGATCAAAATAACAGTGTTCAGGAGGAACCCGTTGCAGATTTCAGAACCGGCGACAGGCTTGTATGGCCGGTTTCGGGCAGTGTATTGATTCCTTACAGCATGGATAAGACAGTTTATTTTTCTACTTTAGAGCAATATAAGTATAATCCTGCAATCATTATTTCTGCAACGGCAGGAGATCCTATTTCCGCAGCGGCAGCAGGTAAGGTTACAAGTATATTTTATGATGAGGAAATCGGCAATGCAGTAACCGTAAATATCGGTAACGGTTATGAAATCACCTACGGGCAGCTCAAGGATATCGCAGTTACAGAGGGTAATTTTGTGGAAAGAGGCGGTATGATAGGATATGTGGAAGCACCTACCAAGTATTACAGCGTAGAAGGAACCAATGTATATTTTTCACTTACCCTAAACGGAGAGCCGGTTAACCCTATGGGAGAACTGCAGTAAGTAAAAGAATAATGGCGGTGTAAAATGTGCAGTATGTTTATAACAGGCGGACGGATTCTGACTATGGAAGGTCAGGTATATGAAAACGGGACCATTCAGATTGAAAATGGTAAAATTAAATCCGTCAGAGAAGGTGCCATCGGAAATATGCCCACAGGTAAGGGTAAAAAAATACTGGATGTACAGGGTGCATGGATTATGCCCGGTATCATAGAACCACATTGTCATATAGGAATCTCGGAAGAAAAAAAGGGAATGGAAGGGGATGATTGCAATGAAAATGTCAAACCCTCCACGCCCTATCTTCGTGCCATTGATGCCATTAACAGCATGGATGCAGCCTTTGATGATGCGGTAAGAGCCGGTATCACTTCTGTTATGGCAGGACCGGGCAGTTCCAATGTAGTGGGCGGCCAATTTGCTTTTATTAAAACAAAGGGCAGATGCGTGGATGATCTTATTGTGAAGGCGCCTGCAGCCATGAAGGTGGCTTTTGGTGAAAATCCCAAGGTTAATTTTTCGGGACAGAGCAAAAGTCCGGTAACAAGAATGGCAATTGCATCTATTTTAAGGGAAGAGCTTTTTCTGGCAAAACAATATAAAGAGGAAAAAGATAAAAACGAAACGGGTTTTGTGGAAGATTTTTGCATGGAACCATGGATTCCCGTATTAAACGGAGAAATACCGTTAAAGGCACATGTGCACAGAGCAGATGATATTTTCACAGCCATTCGGATTGCTAAAGAGTATGGGATTTCCATGACATTGGATCACTGCAGTGAGGGGCATTTAATAGCAAACAGGATAGCAAAGGAAAAGTTTCCGGCTATTGTGGGACCTGATTTGTCCAGCCGCAGCAAAATAGAAGTTCAGAATATGGCTTTTAAAACGGCAGGTATCCTGAATAAGGCGGGTGTGCTGATTGCCATTACAACAGATCACCCCGTATCTCTAATCCAGTCATTACCCATTTGTGCAGGGCTTGCGGTCAAAGCCGGACTTCCTTTAGAGGAGGGGCTTAAGGCCATTACAATCAATCCTGCTATTATATGCAATGTGGCTGACAGAGTGGGAAGCCTGAAGGCGGGAAAGGATGCGGATATCGCCATCTTTGACGGTAACCCCATGGAGGTATTTACGAAAACACTGTTTACGATAATAGACGGAAATATAGTGTATGACAGCAGGAAAGAGGAAGAGAATTAAAAAGGAGAGTGTGCAAAAAGTGCGCTGCTCCTTTTTTCATTGGCAAAAGCTGTGGAATACCTTGGGACACTTTACCCATTTTGGTTTTCGTGATAGAATATCGTAGGAAAGTAGTTTTTAAATGTATCATAATCTGCTTCATGAGCGGTATGAAAAAAGGAAAATCGGAGGCGGTAAGCCAGGTGCCAAGACAAATGAGAATCATTAAAATAATAGCGTTTTTTCTTATCGTATTCCAGCTCATGGGTTGCGGTTCTACCGATGTATCGGAAGCTCATACTCCCTCAGAGCCAAACAGCCTAAAAGAAGCACCTGAATTAAACTACGAGCTGCCCTCCGTTTCTCCGGGGGTTCTTGTCAATCAAATCGGATATGAACCTGATTCTATTAAAAAAGCAATCATTCGTGGAAAGCAGCTTCCCAAGCAGTTTCAAATAGTGGATATCGATACGAATGAAGTGGTTTATACCGGCGCTTTGGAAGCGCAGGGGTACGATGAAGCAACGGGGGAATATATTAGTTATGGGGACTTCTCGGAATTTAACCGGGAAGGCGAGTACTATATTGAGTGTGAAATTGTAGGTCAATCCTATCCCTTTGAAATAAAAGAAATGCTTTATACGGAAATCATACAAAATTCACTTCAATATATAGAAGAAAAAAGAGAGAGCTTTACCAAAGAGGATATTATAGAGGTCAGCCGCTCTATTTCTGTGCTGCTTTTATCCTATGAGCTATATGCTCCGGTTTATGACAGCAGTTTAAAAGAAAAAGAAGAATCTATTATTATGGTAGAAATAAAGAATTGCATAAATTGGCTGCTTTCATGGCAGGATTCCGAGACCGGTGCCGTAATGGATGGTGAAACACCGCTGATATTAGAAACGGCCTGGCTTTCGGCGGTATTGGCAAAATTCAGTTATACCTATCAAAAATATGACAGTGTTTATGCCACTGTTTGTTTGCAGGCAGCGGATAGGGCCTGGCTTTATGTTGCTAAAAATACAGAAGAGATATTGGATGAGATTTTTTATGCGGCTACCGAGCTGTATCGTGCAACCGGGCAGTATAAATACCATAGTGAGTTAAAAAATCTGGGACAAAATCTTGATATCAATGTGAATGAGGAAGCCTTTGTATTCGGTACACTTACGTACACAGCCACGCGCAGGAGAGTTGATGTGGATTTGTGTGCAAAGTTAACCGATGTGTTATTTTTAAGAGCAGAAAGTATTGCGGAATTGTCGAGAGAAAAAGTATATATGGTAGGAAGCGGCATGGAGGAAGTAAGCCTCAACGAAGTTCTTTGGGATATGGTAGTGCTGTCTTCGGTTGATTATATTATTACCAATCATGAATATGCCACGATAATAGAAAATCACCAAAACTATTTAGCGGGACAAAATGAAAATGCACTCTGTTACATTTCAGAGAAGGGCAGTGATGACCCGGCGGATACCCCTATCGGTGAAAGCTGTGTAAATACGGCAAGATATATAATGATGCTAAGTGAAATATTGAGTCATAGGTAGGAGGAGAAAATTAAATATGAATATAGTGGTGCTTGCAGGCGGAATCAGCCCCGAGCGGGATGTTTCTCTGATTTCGGGTAAAATGATATATGGAGCGGTAAAGGCAAACGGTCATAAGGCTGTATTGCTGGATGTATTTTTGGGTTGTAGGGATATGGATATTAACTCTGTATTTGATGCAGAGGTGGAGTGGGAAGCACAGATAACCGGAATAAAAGAGACCAACCCGGATATCGATGAGATAAAAGCACGGCGTCCTGATTGGAAAAAGAATTACTTTGGACCCAATGTCATTGCCATATGTCAGAAAGCGGATTTGGTATTTATGGCACTCCATGGAGAAAACGGAGAAAACGGAAAGATACAGGCATGCTTTGACCTGATGGGTATCAAGTATACGGGAGCGGATTATATCAGTTCAGCACTGAGTATGGACAAAGGACTTGCAAAGGAGATTTTTTCACAGTATGATATTCCTGTTCCTAAGGGAATCCGTTTAAAAAAAGGTGAAAAAGATCCTATGTCGGTACCCTTCCCCTGTATTGTAAAGTCTTGTTGCGGGGGCTCCAGTGTGGGAGTAAGTATTGCGAGGAATGCAGAGGAATATGAGGCAGCCAAAGCGGAAAGCTATCGGTATGATGAGGAAGCCATCATAGAGCAGTATATTGCTGGGCGGGAATTTTCTGTGGGGGTTTTAGACGGCAAAGCCTTGCCTGTGATTGAAATTGAGCCTTTAATGGGTTTTTATGATTACAAGAATAAATATCAGGCCGGCAGCAGCATAGAAACCTGTCCTGCCCATTTATCCGAGGAAAAGACATTAGAGATGCAGCATTATGCAGAAAAAGCATTTATGGCACTCAGACTTAAAAATTATGCACGCATGGATTTTATGATGAATCAAGAAGAAGAAATTTATTGCTTGGAGGCCAATACCCTGCCGGGCATGACACCCACTTCCCTACTGCCCCAAGAGGCATCGGCGGCAGGTATAAACTATGAAGAGCTTTGTGAAAAACTAATTGAGATTTCTCTTAAATAGTAGTGTGGAAAGAAATTCTAAGTCTTCAAAGTACGAAGACTAATAATTTCTAAGTTCCACACCGAAGAATGTCTCTTTGAGCCATTCTTCCCATGTATTGTTTATTCCGCTGATGCGGCATGGGAGTTAGCGTGAAATAAAGCATTTCACGATCTTGATTTGTATGTCCGCTGA
>CAZJAS010000012.1:0-37577 GCA_964544135.1 uncultured Clostridium sp.
TGGCACTTTGGTAGAACTTATTCATTTTTAAGTTGCAATTTACGGAAACTCAAGCATATGATACATTTCTTATTTTTATTAAATATTACATTATCTCATCTATATATATGCTAAAGTTTTAAACATTACCGGTAAAGTTAAAAGCTAGTTAAATATTGTTCATAGTCTGCATACGTAACATATATTATTACATGTTCCAGATTTAATCCTATTTCCATTCCCATGGGTGTATAATACGCAACCAATAAATAATCTTTTTGGAGCATTTCTAAAATTTCCTGATCGGTATAATAAGTTAATATTTCATCGCCGTTCTCTTCTACTTCACGATGCCTGAACTCAACCGCAAAATCATCGTCTATACGAAGAAGTTCTATATTGTTAAGTAAAGTTCCTGTTTCTAAATCAAAATTTAAGCAATAAAAATTAATCATAGAGTAAGGCTCTTGTATCTGCTCGCAATATACAGATTCATATAATACAACGCTCAGTATCTTTTCATCCATATAGGTAACAAAAGAATCTACATAGATATAGCAGACATCATCTTCTCCCATATATGGCTTTAAATCAGATTCATATATTCCTACCATAAACTCAAATTCAAGACTTATAATTGTATTGATATAATCAATGTTGTTCAGTTTTCCGGTTATCTGTGGATATTCCACAGAAATAAATACAAGGTCGTCATTTTTGGAAAAATATAACTCCTCTGTAAAGGAAACTTTATAAGATAAATCATCCCTAAGAGCATTATAGGGACCCGAATAATAAGGATATGATGGATCCTGCCCTTCCTCTTGCCAATTTCTCTCTGTTACTTCCTCACGTATATACGAATACTCACCATCCGCATCATTATTGGTCAAAATACCTTCATCAACTCCGGATATCTTATCTTCATGATTCTCCGGCATAACATCTTCCTGCCGTAGTCTGTCCTGTCCTGCACTTATGTTGCTGCTATTAGTACTTTTCCGTATAATACTCATACCAAGAAACAACAATGCCACGATTGAAACCAATACAATGCCCATTGCCACGAAGAAAATAATTGTCATGCGCCGCTTACTTTGGGCAGAGGGTGTTTCGATTGTAGGGGATGGCGTATATGCCTGATGCTGTACCGGCGGCCCCTGATAGGGCGGCCCGTTCTGATAGGGGGACTGTATACCCTGATAGGGCGGCTGTCCTGCGGTACCCTGTGCACTCTGATTAGGCGGCTGCACTCCCTGATAGGGCGGCTGGCCTGCGGTGCCCTGCACGCTCTGATTAGGCGGCTGCACTCCCTGATAGGGCGGCTGGCCTGCGGTGCCCTGCACGCTCTGATTAGGCGGCTGTACTCCCTGATAAGGCGACTGTCCGCCGGTTCCCTGTATGCTCTGATTAGGCGTCTGTGTTTGTCCTGCAGGTTCTTTTTGCTTTACGAATTGCGGGGTCTGAAATCCGCAGCTCGTACACACACCTTCTCTGGAAATAGCCCCGCATTTAGGACAAAATTAAATCTGCTATTATCTGCCATCTTATTCTCCCTTCATTTGTCTGATCATTTCAGGTAATTACGAAACTTATTTCTAATGGCTCTACTCATCATATTACTTTGGAAATGAGTTTCACAATTATCAATTCTAATCATTTAACATGCATCTTCTCAGCTGTACCAATGCCGCTGCGGTTACACTTTCCCTGATCTTCATTCGGTTTCCCCCAAAATGATACTCTTCAGTCTGCAGCTTCCCCTGCACGTTACAGCATATATAGACAAGCCCTACAGGCTTTACTTTCGTTCCACCGTCCGGTCCGGCAATACCGGTTATAGAAACGGCAATGTCTGCTTCTGCAGCCGCGGCTGCGCCCTTTGCCATTTCTTCCGCCGTCTGAGGGCTTACCGCCCCGTAGAGGGAAAGTGTTTCTTCCCTTACGCCGATTATTCTACTCTTTGCTTCATTTGCATAAGTAATAAATCCTGCCTTAAATACCTTGGAAGCACCCGGAACATTTATGATTCTGGCTGCCAAAAGACCGCCTGTACAGGATTCCGCAACAGTCATAGTCAACCCTCTTTCGAGCAGCATATCCGTTACTGTCTTTTCCAATGTCACATCCACATCAGTGGTATATACATCACTTCCGAATCTCTTTTTCAGCTTCTCTACTATGGGAGCAATCAGTTCTTCTGCCTGCTTATCGCTTTCCGCTCTTGCCGTTACCCGAAAATGAACTTCTCCGGATTTGGCATAGGGCGCAATGGTGGGATTGGTCTGTGCTTTTATTATGTCGGCTGCCATAGTCTCTGCCCGGCTTTCCCCTACCCCTGCCACCTTTACTGTGACAGAATCGATTACAGCCTGATCCAGTGTACGCAAATACGGTAATACACTGTCAAGGAACATGGGCTGCAATTCGCCCGGCGGTCCCGGCAGCAATATGATATGTTTACCATTTACCGTAACTAAAACGCCCGGCGCCGTTCCGTTTTCATTTTTAATGGCTTTAGCACCTTCCGGAATCAATGCCTGCTTCCAATTATTTTCAGTAGGGATATTGCCTCGCATCTCAAAATAATCAGCAATTAATCTACGGGATGCCTCATCCTCCACCAGCTTTAGTCCCATTGCCTCTGCCACCGCTTCTTTTGTTAAATCATCACCGGTAGGTCCCAGCCCTCCGGATAACAATATAATATCACAACGCCCCAATGCCGTTTGCACCGTCTGTAACAGTCTTTCCTTATTATCACCCACAACCGTTTGATAATAGCAGGAAAGACCTATCCGGGCACATTGTTCCGCTAAGAATGCAGCATTTGTATTAATAATATTACCCAGGAGCAGTTCTGTTCCAACGCAGATTAATTCAACCGTCATTTCAAAACCTCTTCCTTATTTCATTCTATTTATTTTGTCTCCGCCATAACACTTTTATTTTTAATTATATAGTCAACAAGAGAAATTACAGTCAGTGCCAGAGCAATCCACATAATAATGTCCGTTAAAATCTGTATGGCTCCTATATTGGCAATCATCATACAAACCATGATGATTTGAAAAGTAGTTTTAAACTTACCCCAATAATTGGCGGCAATTACAATTCCCTTGTCGGAAGCAATCAGCCTGAAGCCGCTGATAATAAATTCCCTGCTGATAATTATAATCACGACCCAGGAGGGAATGCGCCCCATTTCCACCAAACATATCATAGCTGCACAGACAAGCAGCTTGTCTGCCAACGGGTCCATAAACTTTCCGAAATTGGTTATCAGATTATATTTTCTTGCGATTTTACCGTCGAGTAAATCGGTTAAGCTTGCAATAATAAAAATAGCAAGTGCAATAAAATCCATATACTTCATGGCTCCGCCGAAAACAGCGGCTAAAATGCTCCACTCATAGAAACCGCCCAGAAGCAAGATTACAAACGGTATAATGAGTATGATTCTAAAAATGGTAAGTTTATTCGGTAAATTCATGATATATTTCTCCTATTAAATCATATTCGTTGGAATCGGTCACCCGCACCTTTAAAAAATCCCCTGTCATAAGATTGGAGGTCGTATGAATAAACAGATAGCCGTCCACACCGGGCGCATCCTTATAGGTACGCGATACATAAACATCTTCTTCCGCTATTTTTCCTTCTACCATTACGGTAAGTATTTTGCCTACCATATCCTCTGCTTTTTCAAAAGCAATTTCCTGCTGCAGCTCCATCAGCTCGGCCTGATATTCCAGCTTTACCTCTTCCTCTATCTGATTCTCCATAAGCGCTGCAGGTGTATCCTCTTCCCGGGAATAAGGAAACACTCCCAATCTGTCAAACCTTATCTCCTCCACAAAACGAAGCATTTCCTCATGGTCTGCTTTTGTCTCTCCGGGAAATCCCGTAATAAGAGTGGTACGCAGGCAGATATCAGGAATCTCCTGCCTTAACCTTCCGATGATTTCTGTCAAATCTTTCTTTGTGGTATGCCTGCCCATTTTCTTTAAAATCGGGTTAGAGGCATGTTGAATGGGAATATCCAGATAATTACAGATTTTGTCTTCTGATTTTATAATTGCAATCAATTCGTCGTCAATCTCTTCCGGATAACAGTATAAGATACGAATCCAGTAAATACCGGATATGGATGCTAATTTTTTAAGTAAGAGGGGAAGACTTTTTTTGCCATACAAATCTTTTCCGTATAGAGTGGTTTCCTGTGCTACCAAAATCAATTCCCTGATACCGCTCTCTGCCAATTCCCCTGCCTCTTTTACCAGACTTTCCATGGGAACGGAACGGTAACCGCCTCTGACCTTGGGAATGATACAATAAGTACAATGTTTATCACATCCCTCTGCAATTTTCAAATATGCATAATGACCGCCCGTAGTGACAATTCTCTTTTTACCGTATACGGGAACATCATTGATATCACGGAAATAATTACTGCTTTCTCCGGCAAGCACCTTTTCCAATGCTTCCGTCACTGCATCAATGGCCATGGTACCTAAAATCGCATCCACTTCAGGGATTTCCTGCTGGATTTCCTCTTTGTAACGCTCTGCCAAACAGCCTGCCGCTATCAAAGCCTTTAGCTGTCCGCTCTTTCTAAGCTCAGCCATTTCCAACAGTGTGTTAATACTCTCTTCTTTCGCGTCACCGATAAAGCAGCAGGTGTTTACAACTACGATATCAGCTTTCGTTTCATCATCCGTAAATTCGTATCCCTTTTCATAAAGCTGTCCCAGCATCATTTCCGTATCCACCAGATTCTTGTCACAGCCTAAGGAAACAAACATTATCTTCATAAATTATGACCTTTCATTTATATCCGTATAATAGGTAATTTTCGAAACTATTTCTAGTGGCTCTACTCATTATATTACTTTGGAATGCCTTCTTTTTCTATGGAAATGAGACCCTAAGGGATCTCTAAAAGCATGGAAAGCCTTTGCTGAACATGCTTTTACACTTAGGGGCTCATTGGAATGGTTAGAAAAACCGGCTGACAAAGTACTATAATGAGTAGAGCCCCCGGAAAATCGAAAATTCCTAATATCCGTATGAGAAAGAAAGAGAAATCCCGAACCCGGTCTTTCTCTTTTTCACATGACTATACCTCTTGTTCTTCTTCGTCATTTAAAATCTTTATTTTTCCTTCGCTTAATTCTTCCACGGCGATAGAAAGAGGTTTTTTGCCTGCACCTTCCACCAACGGTTCATCTCCCGCAATAATCTGTCTGGCTCTTTTAGATGTTGCCATAACAATAGAGTACCTGCTGCTAACCACAGGCTCTTCACCCGGCTCCACATCCGCATTCACAACCTTCATCAAATCTGTATAAGATGGATGTAACATATTATTCTCCTTTCGACAGAACACTAAGTTCTTCTCTGATATTATTGATAAATTCTTCATTCCGCCGGGGAACTCTCTTAGCCGCCTGCACAATGTTATGAATCTCTTTCACACAGTCACTTAAATTGTCATTGATTATCAAATACTCATAATCTTCAATCCCTTCGGCCTCTAACACAGCTCTTTGCATTCTCTTGCAAATTACTTCCTGCGTTTCCGTCCCCCGTCCTTTCAGACGACGCTCTAACTCTATGGCACTCGGAGGTGTTACAAACAGGGGAAGCATCCCGGGAAACATATTCTTTACCTTTCGCATTCCCTGAATCTCAATCTCCAAAATAACATCCTTGCCGGCAAAAAGTTGCTTTTCCACATAGTCTTTGGGGGTTCCGTAATAATTACCGCAATATTCAGCATACTCTATTAACCCGTTTTGTGCAATCTTTTCTTCAAAATTCTCCCTGGTAGAAAAGAAATATTCCCTGCCATGAACCTCTCCCGGTCTGGGGTCTCTGGTAGTCATGGATACGGATAATGCATAATTATCATACTTTCGTATCAATTCCTTCATAAGCGTACCCTTACCTACACCTGAAAATCCTGATAATACAATCAATATTCCTCTATTCATCTTCCTCACCATCTTCTCCCGGTCCTTCGCACTGATCCTTTGGCATAAGAGCCTGCGCCCTCCCGGCAATGGTTTCGGGTAAAAGCGCCGACAATACAATCTGACTGTTTTCCATTACCAGTACTGCCTTGGTCTTACGCCCCTGAGTGGCATCGATAGCCATCCCGTCCTCCTTGGCCTTCTGCACCATGCGTTTTATAGGTGCGGAATCCGGACTGACAATCGCGATGATTTTGCCTGTATTAACAATATTGCCAAAACCGATATGAATCAATCTATTCATACTTGCACATTTCCTCTTATTCTATATTTTGTATCTGTTCCCTAACCTTTTCAATCTCTGTTTTTAAATCTATCGCTCGGGCAGACACCTCCAGATCACTGGTCTTACTTAAAATAGTATTGGCTTCCCTATTCATTTCCTGTGCGATAAAATCCAGCTTCCTGCCTACACCGCCACCGTCAATCAGAGTCTTCTTTGTGGCTTCAATATGGCTTTTTAATCTGACTACCTCTTCATCTACACAAACCTTATCCGCAAACAGGGTGACCTCCATTAATAATCTGTTCTCTTCCACTTGTGCATTCTGCAGCAAATCCTGTACCTTTTCATATAACTTCTGCTTATAGTCGGCTACAATCTTTGGAGAATGATCAATGATAAAATCCACATGGGTAAGGATAGCATCCAGCTTGGAAAGCAAATCATTTCTCAGATTCTCACCTTCCGTAATACGGGTTTTTACAAAATCCTCGGCTGCCCGCTTTAATGCCTTTTCAAGCTCTTTCCAGATTTCATCCGTATCTTCTTCCTGCTCCTCTAAGGTAAATACCTCCGGATAACGGGATAAATTGGTCGCACGAATATCATCTTCTAAGCCAAAGTCCTCTGCCATCTGCCTTAAAAAAGTAAGATATTCCTGAGCAATCTGCTTATTGTATTTTACACAACCTACATTTTCCGAGAAATCTTCATATGTAATAAATACATCCACCTTACCGCGCTGTATATAATGCTTCAGCTCATTTCTGATGGAGGATTCGAAGTAGTTTAGCTTCTTTGGCATCTTAATATTGATATCCAGATACCGGTGATTTACAGATTTCATTTCCACTGTAAATTTACGGTCTCCTTCCATCAGCTCGCATCTGCCAAACCCCGTCATGCTTTTTATCATTCTGCTCCTATCCGTCTGTTTTGCAGACACTAATCTAAACTTTTCTTTCTTGCCGCCAACCTGATTATGTAAGCCGCATATTATTTTTATTATAGTAGAAAGCCGGACTATAGTCAATCAATCCGGCTTATTTTTTCCTGTATTCCAAGGCCGAATTTACCCTCCCTGTTCTTCCCTTCTTAAATGAACATATTTCCTATAATCTTCCTCGTCAAACATATACTTATAGATGCAATCAAGCTGCTCACATATCTGACTGTCGGTAAATGTTTTAAGCAGGGGAATATAGAAAATTCCAAATTCCACAATATATAAACGGCTTTTTACATCCGTTCTTACGGCCCCGTTTCTTTCATAAAATAAATTGCGGCGTACTCTGATATCATATTCATCTTGTTCCTCAGCTTGATCAGGCTCTTCCGTTTCCAAAATAATAGCAGCCCTTTGCCGAAAGCTCTCTTGCATTTTCTGTAAAAAGAGACTGCCGGTCCCGCCGTTACGGAACTCTTCCAATACCGCATAATAATCAAGTAACAGAACATCATTATGGGGTACCTTCACGAAAAAAGCATAACCCACCAATTTATCCTGGGAAAACAATCCTATCCCTTCATAGCCGCCGTCCTCCAGCAACCGGTTTATAATGGCAACCGGTTTTAGCTCCGCTTTTGGAAAATGCTGTTTTGCCACATCGGTATAAATATTTAAAATCTGTTTATCGGTTAGATTTCGCATTTCATAAGCGTTTTTATCCTTCAACTTCTTCCCTCCTCCCGGGCTTTCTTTTTATGCCTCTTCTATGCCGGAAATATCAGCATCAATAATCATGGAAAAATTAGTGTAGTAAACTACAAACCCGGGCTTTGCGCCGCTTGGCTTCTTCACATGCTTTTTCTGAATATAATCCACCTCCACCTTTCCCTGCTGCCGTCCGGCTGAATAATAAGCAGCCAGTCTTGCCGCATCCTCAAAGGTAGTATCCGGTATATCGCCACTTCCTTTTCCTTTCACCACTACATGGGAGCCCGGACATCCCTTGGCATGAAACCACCAATCGTTTCCCGTGGCAAGTTTAAAGGTCAACTCATCATTTTGGAAATTGTTTTTTCCCACATAAATATCATAACCATCTTTACTGATATAATGAAAAGGCTTACTTGTTATTTTTACCTTTTTTGATCCGCCCTTACGCTTTATATATCCGCTTTCAATCAGTTCTTCTTTTATCTGCACCAAATCCTCTTCACCCACTGCAATATCAAGTGCTGCGCCGATTGATTTTAAATGCTCGATTTCCTTTTTGACTTCCTCGGTCAGTTCAATTAACGCTTCATAGGTACGTTTTAATTTTGCATATTTATCGAAATATTTATTTGCATTTTCACTGATGGACAGCATGGTATCCAATGGAATCGTTATCATTTCATTGGTATAATAATTTAATGTCTCAAATGAATTAGCACCTTCCTCTACCCCATATCCATAAGTGTTAATCAATTCACCGTATATACGGAAAGTATCCTTTTTTTGAGTATCCTTCATTTGCTGACACTGTAAATCATATTTTTTAATATTCCGCTCCAATGCGGTCTGTACAATCTTCCGCAAATCGGCAGATTTCTGTCTGATTCGGGTAATGGCATTTTTCTCGGCATAATAAAATTCAAGCAGCTCCGACATGGAATCATAATATCTAATACCATCCCCGTCATGATCCGGATTTTCTACCTCCCGCCCATATATTGTAAGAGGAAAGGCCGCAAATTCCACCGGTTTTTTTTTCATATAAGCAATACCGGGTTTGAATGCTCCTGCTTTTATGGCATCCCTCATACTGTCCCATTCACCATACAGCCTTTTAATATCCCCCTTGGTCAATGCCGCCGTGGGCTGTTCCCCGTCCAATCCGGCTCTGTAGCATAGCTCCTGCGCCATGATGGGGGAAATACCTGTATATGAGGTATAGATTGCTTTAAAAGCAGGCATGGGTGCCTTTAAGACCACATCTATAAATTCTCCTTCGTCCGTTTCCAAGGGATTCTTCTTATGCAGGGTATCGGCTACAAAATAAGGCTTTCCCGGCAAGATTTCACGAACCGAGCTGATAAGACCCGACACATGCTTAATGCTGTCTATCACCATGTCCTCATCATCACAGAAAATAATATTGCTATACTTTCCCATGATTTCTATGATCAGCTTTTTTTGGCATAAATCACCCATTTCATCCAGATGCTCAATATCTATATGAATGATCCGCTCCAATCCCGGCTGACTGATGTTTTTAATCCGACCGTTCTGCAAATGCTTTCTTAAAAGCATACAAAAATTGGGTGCCGTCATAGGACTTTGTTTATTACTGTTTGTTAAATAAATAAGAGGCAGGGAAGCCCCTGCCGAAATAAAGAGACGGTATTGCTCTCCCGCTCTTATCGTAAGCAAAAGTTCGTCCGGCTCCGGTTGTGCAATCTTGTAAATACGCCCTCCGATAAGCTTGTCGCTCATCTCTTTTACTATATTTGCTATCGTGATACCATCAAAAGCCATGGTTGTTTTCCTTTCTTACATCAAACGGCATTTTTTAGCCAGCTTCACCAGTAGATGTCCCTTGGGAAGCGCCATAAGTTCCGCCTGGCTGATACCTTTTAACACAATTTCCAAAACAAAATATACGATACAGCCTACCAGCACAGCCGTAAAAATTGCAACCCCATTGATTAGACGGGAAGGATATTCTCCCGCACCGAGTAAATATGCCATTCCCTGATAGGTACCAAAAGCTGCCGCTCCCATAAATACAGCGGAAACAAAGGGTGTTACGAAGGTTCGGAATGCCTCCTGATTATAGTTCATATGCTTGTGAAGCGAAAGCTGATTCAGCACGCACATGGTTCCCGAATATAAGAGCATGGCAATCACAAGCGCATATAAATCAAGATCCGTAAAATACAATAATGCACTGACTACACTGGTCTGTATGACAAGTGATATGGCAGCATTGCGAACCGGTACCTTTACCTTACCGATTCCTTGCAGCACGGAATTCGTAATGGTGGATAAGGAATAGAAAATAATGGAAGCCGCCTGTGCCGTCAGCAGCCTGGAAGCCAAGTCCACGGATTCCTTCTGCGTAAATAAAAGCCAGGTAATGGGGCGGGACAATACGGCAATCCCTACAGCGGCGGGAATGGCAATCAGCATAGTTGTCTTAATTGCCTGTGCCGTTTTCTCTCTGGCTCCATCCATATCCTGCAGTCCCACCTTAGCCGATATATTGGGTAATATGGCGGAAGATAGGGCAGATGAAAGCGCAATGGGTATATTGGCAATCACTACCGCTTTACCCGAAAAAATACCGTATCCGGTACTGGCCTGGGCATTAGTCATTCCCTTGGTTATCGTACCGATTTTAAGGTAAATCGTCTGATTCAGAAAGGTGCTCAGATTATAAATTGCGGTGCTTAAGATAAAGGGTACCACCGCATTGCTTACTATTTTCAAAATACTTTTATATTTCTGCTCTTCATGTCTGTCTCGTGCGATTCTTTTATAAATGGTTTTCTTGTTCAGTCCGTAAACACCCCACATAAAGAGCAGGGCAGCTGCCACACCCGCACCGGTACCCATGGCACTTCCCATGGCACCATAGGTGGCACGCTCTGTATTCCACTCCTTTTGCTCTTCACTGAGTGTATAAATCGGATTACCGCTATCATCAAGTAAAATATTTCCCTCCGCATCCTTTGCGGTATCCGCTGTCTCCTGTACCACTTTTTCTCCGAAGCTGACGGAATAATCCTCATTTAAAGTATATTTGTCTGTCCCGGCAAGCATCATGATAATCAATAGATAAGCCGCACCGATACTCACCACCGCATTGATAATCTGCTCTAAAATTTGAGAGATAGAAGTTTGCACCATAGTCCTGTGTGCCTGAAAATAACCACGTAACACACCCAATATACCATATAAAAATACGGTGGGAGCAAAGATGCGCAGTACGGACACGGCAGGTCCCTTTGTCAAAAATCCGGCACCCAAAAAAAGTACAAGACTGGCTAAACTGCCCACTACCAACACGTACCATAGAGAGCACTTGAAGATGCGGTGCGCATTTTTATAATCCCGTACGGAAAGCCGCTGTGCTATAACCTTGGAAATTGCCGAAGGAATACTGTAGGAAGATATTAAAAGTACGATAGTATAGACATTGACAGCCATTTGAAAATAGCCGTTTCCTTCATCACCGATGACAGCAGTTAAAGGACTCCTGTAAAGGAGTCCTATCATTTTGCAGATGATACCGGCTGCCGCCAATATTCCGGCCTGTATAATAAAACTATCTTTTTTACTGCCCTTACCCATTTTTACATCCTGCTCGGAACTTAACCGATTAGCCAATCATACATCTCCTGATATTTACCTGCCGATACCTTCCACGAGAAGTCTGCTGCCATACCCCGGTCAATAATTTTGTTCCACTCTCTTTTCTTATCGTAGTATATATGCTCGGCATACCGGATACTCCGAAGCATCTCATGTGCATTGTAATTGGTAAAGGAAAAACCGGTTCCTGTACTCTCATATTCGTTATAGGGTTCAACCGTATCCTTAAGCCCCCCTGTTTCCCTGATAATAGGCACAGTACCATAGCGCAATGACATCAGCTGACTCAAGCCGCATGGTTCAAATAAAGACGGCATCAGGAATGCATCGCAAGAAGCGTATATTTTATGAGATAAATCCTCGGAATAAAATATATTTGCGGAAATTTTATCTCCGTACTTCCAATCAAAATGGCGGAACATATTTTCATAACGCTCCTCACCGGTTCCCAGCACCACAATTTGCACATCATCCTGGCAAAGCTCATCCATAACATAAGAAATCAAATCAAATCCCTTTTGGTCCGTGAGTCTGGAAATGATTCCTATCATGAATTTCTTGTCATCACGTTCCAGATTTAATTCCTTTTGCAAAGCCCTTTTATTTTTTATTTTCTCCTTTCGGAAATTAACAGCATCATAAGGGTACTCTATGTAGCTGTCTTTTGCCGGATTGAATGCTTCATAATCAATCCCGTTCACAATTCCCCTCAAATCACGTGCTCTGAAATTTAAAAGACCGTTAAGGCCCTCACCATAAAAATCCGTTTTAATCTCTTCCGCATAGGTCTTGCTCACAGTGGTTATGGCATCCGCAAATACCAAGCCCCCTTTTAAGAGATTCGCATCCCCATATGACTCCAGCATATTGGATGTAAAATAATAATCGGGTAATCCGGTGATCTCCTGTACGGCTTTGATACTCCATTTACCCTGGAATTTTAAATTATGAATGGTCATAATAGATTTCATTCCCCAGAAAAACGGATTGCCTTTAAATCTTTCCTTTAAGTATACGGGAATCAGTCCCGTCTGCCAGTCATGGCAATGAACCACATCCGGTTGAAAATCAATCAGCGGTAATGCTGAAAGGGCTGCTTTAGAAAAGTATGCAAATTTTTCAATTTCAAATAATGCATTTTCCCCGTAGGGCTTAAATCCGGTAAAATAATGTTCATTATCTATAAAATAATATTTAATTCCATCCACTTCTGCTTCCAGAACCCCAACATATTCCTCATGCCAGTTATAATCCATATAAAAGTGAGTCACATATTTCAGATTCTCCTGCATCTGCCCATTCATACAAGAATATTTGGGAAGTATAACCCTTACATCATAGTATTCCTTATCCAAACACTTAGGTAGGGAACCGACAACATCAGCAAGTCCGCCTGTTTTAATAAATGGGACACCCTCAGATGCAACAAACAAAACCTTCTTCATTAAACTTCCTCCCACAACTAACAATATTTTCTCTATTATACATCATGGGAGGGTTATTTAAAAGGTCTAATTTCTGTATTTCAATCGGATCCTGTCTGCAATCAATGCTATAAATTCCGAGTTTGTAGGTTTACCCTTACCCGTATTGATTGTATAACCAAACAAAGCATCCAGTGTTTCCATCCTCCCTCTGTTCCATGCCACTTCTATTGCATGTCTGATTGCTCTTTCCACACGGCTCGGTGTGGTATCGAATTTCTTTGCGATGGTAGGGTAGAGAATTTTGGTGATGGAACTGAGCATGGAGTTATCCTCCACAGCCATCATAATGGATTCCCGTAAATACTGATATCCTTTTATGTGTGCCGGTACGCCGATCTCATGTATCATATTCGTCACATCCTGTTCCAAATCTCTCTCTTCTGTTTTTTTCGTTAATTCCCCGTTGTTTTTTACCTGAATCTCCTTTTTACCGGAGGGTACTGTAATCATAATCTGGAATTCTTTGTCGGTACTCATCAACTGTCCGATTATTTTGTACAGTTTTTCATTATCTTTCGTAGTCAACACATTTAGTTGTTCCATGAAAAAACCTCCATTTTTTACAAATCTCTATCACGCTCATTATAATGTGATATTGTTTGCAACTTCAACAGATAAACGTCGCAATTATTCTACAATATCAGCGTAAGCTTAAAAAAGGCAGTTTCATGTGTCGAAAATAAGGATATTTTTACTTAATTTAAAGAGATAAATTACTTAATGATCCAACATTTCTTCAATAAATATTCCGTAGCCGCTGGTGGAATCATTTACCAGAACATGAGTAACCGCACCTATCAGCTTTCCGTTTTGTATGATGGGAGCACCGCTCATGCCCTGCACAATACCACCTGTTATGGCAATTAATTCCGGGTCTGTTATCTGTAGTATAATTCCTTTGTTTACATTGATATGATCCAGATAAATTTCCTTAATCATAACATCGTAATACTCCGGAGTACCGTTAACCGTGCAAAGTATTTGTGCTTCACCGGTCTCAACCTCCTGCTTTAAACCTATGGGTATTGCCTCCGTTTCTATTCTTGACAGCATTTTATCATTACAGATTCCGAATATACCATTTGCCGTATTTTCCGTAACAACACCCAATATATTTCTGTCCGAGTATTCGATCATTCCCGTCATCTCACCCGGCTCTCCCTTAGTACCCTTTTTAATGGCAATGATATCCGTCCGATACAGGGTTCCGCTGTCTAAGTCCATTACCATACTGGTATCCACATCATTGATTCCGTGTCCCAATGCACCGAAATTACCTTCATTGTCCACAAAAGTCATGGTACCCACGCCCTGAGCATTATCCCTGACCCAGATACCCAGCTTGTATTCGCCGTTTTGATTTTTTACCGGCTGCACTTTTACTTCAAATTCTTCTTCATTACGTCGTATAATCAATACAATTGGGTTTCCTGCCGAAGCTTCTACCATATCTATAAAGGATTTTTTACTTTCCACTTCTTCCCCGTTGGCCTCTAATATATAATCTCCGGTTTTTAATAAATATTGGGAGGGAGAAACCGTAGTACCCTCCTGTGAAGTAAAATCTCCGATCCCTATGATAAGCACACCTTCCGTCTCTAAGTAAATCCCAATAGGAAGCCCTACCGGAGTCAGTGTTTTATCCTTAATAACTTCAATATTAACCTGCTTAAAAGGGATCCATCCGAATAATTTTAAATCCATTTGATAACTGCTTAATGTATCTGCTTTCATTGTTACAGAATCACTTAAATCAATATGAATGGAGCTTACCGGGATATTAGAACCTCCCTGTCCGTTTGCTGTAACCGCCTGCATATTTCCTTCTCCGCTCTCTTCCATCTTGATTATCTCACCTGACACCGGCAATCCCATGTCAAACACCTGCTCTTCTCCCATTCTCAATTTAATACTTCCCGGAATCTGTTCGTAGGTGTATACCAGCCATACTCCTACCAATGTTAAACAGGTAAGAACAAGTGCACAAATCAGGCTTCTTCTGTAAATTTTTCTTCTTTTCCTATATTTCTCAATATTTTTTACTGTCCCTCTCAATTTTTACACCAGTCCTTCCTAATAAAACAAACATTAATATTAGATAGGAATAATTTCCTATATAATAAAAAGAGTATCCTACTTAGGATACCCTTTTATTGTTGTCATTTTTCTATTGTTTAAACCGCATTTTTAATTTTGCTTGATTTTGGCAGCTTGATTTTTTATTTCTTCTGCATTTGATAATGCTGCCCGGGATAATTCGTCCGCACCTAAAAGCCTTGCCAGCTCTTCCTTTACTCCCGGATCATCCAGTTTATGGATACCTGTTACCGTACTGTTGCCGTCCGTTTCCTTTTCTATTAAGAAATGAGTATCTGCCATGGCTGCTATCTGTGGAAGATGAGTGATGCAGATCACTTGATGGGCATTTGATAAAGCTCCCAGTTTTTCCGAAACCTTCCATGCGGTTCTGCCGCTGATTCCTGCATCGATTTCATCAAAAATAAGTGTGATTACTGCATCCTTTTCGGCAAGTACTGTTTTGATACCCAGCATAATTCTGGAAAGCTCACCGCCGCTGGCTACCATACCAAGAGGTTTAAGCTCCTCTCCCGGATTGGTGGATATCATAAATTCGATATCATCAAACCCATCCGCGGCCATTTGCTTATTCTCTATTTTAACAGCAAACTCTACGGTAAGGAAATTCAGCTCCTCCAACGCTTTTTTCAAGGTCTGTGTCAGGCTTTTTGCATGTTCCTTACGTATAACCGATGCATTTTCACATTGCTGTAAAAGTTCCTTTTCCACTTTTTTATATCTGTCTTTTCGCTTTGCCATCGCATTTTCATAATCATTTATCTTTTCTATTTTTTCCAAAAGCATATTGCCGTATTCCATTACTTCAAAAATAGTGTTTCCATATTTTTCTTTTAGATGATTGAGTTGATTCAGACGTTTTTCAATTCTTGCAAAATCCTCTCCGTCAAATTCCATACGGGCCAAATAATCCCAAAGCTCTCTGTTAAAATCATGTAACAATGCTTCCACTTCCGCCAACTGTCCGGAAAGTGTAGGAAGCTCCTCATCATAGGAAGCCACACTGTTTACTTCTCTGAGTGCCCTGCCGATCAGACTTGCCGCACTTACATCCTCACCGCCTGCATATCCATAGGCAGTTCCCAATGCTTCCCCGATTTTCTGGCTGTTTACCATTTTACGGTAAAGGTTCTCTAACTCTTCATCTTCACCCGGAACAAGCTCTGCACCTTCTATTTCCTGTAATTCAAAATGCAAAAGCTCCCATTCTCGTTTTTTGGTTCCTTCGTCCATTTCCTCGGCTGCGATTTCATCCCCGATCCGTTCTCTTTCCCGATACAGCTCTTTTATTTTGTCAAGCACCGGTAAAAGCGCATCTCCCGCATAAACATCCAATATCTCCTGATGCTTTTTCTTACGAAGAAGGGATTGATGCTCATGCTGACCGTAAATATCTAAAAGCAACTCTGAAATTTCCTTTAACTGTCTGGCATTTACGGTTTCTCCGTTAACACGGCTCACACTCCTGCCCTGCATTACTTTACGGGCAATCGTAACCTCATCCTCACAGGGCAGCGCAAACTCTGTGAGCTTTTCTCTGATACTGTCATTTTCCACCGAAAAAGTAAGCTCTACCAGCGCATACTCCGCCCCTCTTCTGATTAAATCCTTATCGGCCTTAGCTCCCAGAGCCAAGTTAATAGAACCGATTAGAATCGATTTACCTGCACCGGTCTCACCTGTTAAAATATTAAGTCCGGGGGTAAATTCCATCTCCGTTTCTTCAATCAATGCCAGATTTTTCACATGTAAACTCTGTAACATAGGTCTCCTTCTACCTTCTCTTAAAACTCCCGCTTACTGCAAAGAGCTTGGGTACTCCTATTTTTCGATCATGGCATGTATCTTGTCCATCAGTACCTGGGCTTCCTCCACTGTCCTAACCGCCATCATAATGGTATCATCCCCGGCAATGGAACCTACTATTTCTTTAAATTTTAAGGCATCGATAGCTGCCGCTACCGCCATGGCCATTCCTGATACCGTTTTGATAACCAGTATATTTTGTGCCATATCCATACTGTTGAAACCATCTCTTAAAACACGGATATATTTGTCTCCCAAATGACTGTCATCCTGCTGGATCACAATATATTTTTGTCTGCCGTTTCCTACAGGAACCTTGGATAATTTTAACTCCCTGATATCACGTGATATAGTAGCCTGTGTCACCTCATATCCCGCTTCCTTCAGATAAGAAGCTAATTCTTCCTGTGTTTCCACATCGTGCTTATCAATAATATCAACAATTTTACCATGCCTTAATTTTTTCATATTTATACCCATGCATATCGCAAGCTAGCTTGCGATACTGCCCAAATACGTATGGTTGAAAAAAAGGGCAGCACACATATTCCTTTCATTGATTTATTTCTTTCAACCTTCACCCTTCTTGCATTAAACTAATTATCACTCATTTTCTTGTGAAGCACTTCTAAAAATCCTGCTTGGCTTAATTTAATAAAATCCGTCGTCCTTTCGGATTGTACAATACGAACCTTATCACCCGTCATTAGTTCCATAGCCTGGTTATCATAATTTACCGCCGCATTCTGTATCTGCCCCTCTTTTCCCGCCGGGATTTCTATTATCACCTCATCCTCGGGAGAAAGAATAATGCTGCGTTGGTTCATCGTATGGGGGCAAATCGGTGTCAGAACCAAAAGTCTTGCTCCCGGTTCCACTATGGGGCCGCCCGCAGACAAATTATATCCCGTAGATCCTGTCGGTGTTGTTACAATCATACCATCTGCCAAATATTTATTCAAAAGCTTTTTATTTACATAGAGATTAAAGTTTAGGATTTGCTGGGTTCCTGCTCTGTTGATCACAATATCATTGAGTGCCCACACCTCCTGCCTGCTGCCGTCTTTATGATAAATACTGCCGTTTAACATCATACGGCTTTCCAGCTCATAATCTCCGCTTAAAAGCTGCTCTAAAGCCGCCTCAAGACCTTCGGGCTCCACCTCTGTCAAATAACCCAATGTTCCCAGATTAATGCCCAAAAGGGGTACCCTCTTTCTTCCGCCCAATTCTCTTGCCGCCTGCAGCATGGTTCCGTCACCGCCAAGCACCAAAACACAATCCGCATCCGAGGAAATGGTATCTTCATTCTTCACCTTCACGGTGGACAGCTTACCCTTCCCCTGCAGATATTTGCAGATTTTCTTTGTTACTATCAGTTCCTTATCCTTTTGCTGGTTGGTATAGATACAAAAATGTTTCATACTAAATCTCCGTGTGCAGCCGCCACCGTTTCCGCAATCTTTTTCCGCCACTCTTCTCCTGCGGATATACCACTGTTACTGTTTCTTAGCAATACTAAATTCTGCTCTGCTTCATGCTCCGTAAAGTCTTCGCTTTCGCTCCCGCTGTCCTTGTGATGCTCCAAAAATACCAGATATTCTATATTACCCTCGGGCCCTTTTATTGGCGAGTAATCTATATTATGGATCTGAAAGCCAAGGCTGAATGCAAAATCCAGTACCTTGCCTATGACTTCCTCATGAACGGAAGGTTCCCGTACAACACCTTTTTTCCCAACCTTTTCCCTGCCGGCTTCAAATTGAGGCTTAATCAGACAAACCATCTGTCCTTTGTCTTTAAGCAATTTTCTTGCTGGAAGCAGAATCTTTGTAAGTGATATAAAAGAAACATCCACCGTGGCAAAATCCAATTCCGAAGCAATATCGGCTCTTTCCATATATCGAAAATTCGTTTTTTCCATGCAGATTACCCGGGGGTCATTGCGCAGCTTCCATGCCAACTGTCCATGTCCTACATCCACCGCATAGACCAAAGCCGCACCGTTTTGCAGCATGCAATCCGTAAAGCCTCCCGTGGACGCCCCAATATCCATACAGATTTTATCGGATAATGAAATATTAAAATCATTTATTGCCTTTTCCAGCTTAAGACCGCCCCTGCTTACATATTTCAACGCAGCACCCTTGACTTCAATCCTAGCCTTATTTGTATCAAAAGCAGTGCCGGCTTTATCTTCCCGTTGTCCATCCACAAAAACATTTCCGGCCATGATAATTGCTTTTGCTTTTTCTCTGGATTCTGCATATCCCCGGGAAACCAGAATCACATCCAATCTTTCTTTCATGCAGCCTTACTCCTGTTTTGGGAATCCCATTCCTTTATCTGTTCAGCCATGCTTCCACACGCTCTATAATGCTTTCTGTATCCATACCCAGTTCCTTTTTTAAAACATCTACATTGCCATGCTCTACATAGGCATCGGGCAATGTGACGGAAAGTACCTTCACAGGTATATCATGCTCGTTTAAATAGCTTCTTGCCCTTTCTCCGAAGCCTCCGCTTGCCACATTTTCTTCCAATGTAACCAAGATTTTATGTCCCGAAGCAGCTTTTCGAAGCATCTCCTCATCGATGGGCTTTGCAAAACGGGCATTTACCAAGCTGCATTTATGCCCGGCAAGAAGAAGCCCCTCTCTGACCTCTTTTGCTATCTTAACCATACTGCCCAATGCCAATAGCGCAATTTCTTCTTCTTCATAGATCCATTCGCTTTTACCCAATTCCACGGGTGCCCGATATTCCTTCATTCCGGCATATGCCTCTCCCCTCGGGTAACGTATTGCAATCGGTCCTTCAAATTGTACCGCAAATTTTAACATATCAGACAATTCCCATTTATTTTTGGGCGCCATGATATGCATGCCCGGTATACTGGATAAAAAAGAGATATCAAAAATACCCTGATGCGTTTCCCCATCGCTGCCAACCAGTCCAGCCCTGTCAATCGCAAAGATTACAGGCAGGTTCTGCAAACAAACATCATGCAGTATCTGATCATAGGAGCGTTGCAGAAAAGAGGAATAAATTGCCACTACAGGCTTATAACCTCCTGCTGCCAATCCTGCCGCAAAGGTCACAGCATGCTCCTCCGCTATACCCACATCAAAAAAACGATCAGGATACATATTACGGAATCTTTTTAGTCCTGTTCCGTCAGGCATAGCCGCTGTAATCGCCACCACCTTTTCATCCCTCTGTCCAAGCTTACACATAACAGTGGAAAATATATCCGTATAATTAGCCGTTCTGCGGGGATTCTTAGGAAGCCCCGTATCTATTTCAAAAGGCTCTGCACCATGAAATCTTGCCGGATGACGTTCTGCGGGTGCATAACCTTTGCCTTTCTCTGTCATAATATGAATCAGTACGGAACCCTTAACTCTCTGTGCCTCGTGGATCACCTTAATCATAGATTCCACATCATGCCCGTTTACAGGGCCCAGAGAGGTGATTCCCATATTTTCAAAAAGCATTCCGGGAATAACAAGTTGCTTAACACTGCTTTTAATCTGACGGATTTTTGCAATCACGGAATCTCCTTTGGAGGTCCCGCTCAGAGCTTTATAAACTCCTTCCTTTAAATCCAGATAACCGCTTGTGGTACGGACATTATTCAAATACCTTGAAACTCCCCCCACATTTTCCGAAATAGACATATTATTATCATTTAATATAATAATAAAATTAGTTTCTAATCTGGAAGCATTATTGAGTGCCTCATAGGCCATGCCCCCTGTGAGAGAACCATCCCCGATTACGGATACAATGGTATTTTTCCCTCCTTCTAAATCCCTTGCTTTTACCAAACCAAGCCCCGCGGAAATAGAAGTGGAGCTATGTCCCGTATCAAAGCAGTCGCAATCGCTTTCCTTTCTCTTTGGAAAACCGCTCATACCATGATATTTGCGCAGTTTCTCAAAGCCGTTCCGCCTTCCGGTCAAAAGCTTATGAGTGTAGGATTGATGCCCCACATCCCAGATAATTTTATCTTCCGGTAAATCTAAAGCTAAATGCAATGCCATAGTCAGCTCTACGGCACCTAAATTAGAACCCAAATGCCCACCTGTCACACTTATTTTATCAATCAGAAACTCCCTGATTTCAGAAGCCAGAGGGCCATAATCGTTTTTATTAATTAATTTTATATCATTCGCTTTTTCTATCTGCTCTAAAAGCATGTATTCACCTCGGTTTTATTCTACTTTCCGCCATTAAAACAGCATAAACAATCATTCCTCCCGATTATTTATTTCTATGAATCAAATACTCTGTAAACTCTCTTAAAAAGCTGCTGTCTCCCCTATACTCTTTTAATATGCTCACAGCTTCCCCGGAAAGACGTTCCACTTCCTTCATAGCCTTAGAAATCCCCACTAATGTTACATAGGTTTGCTTGCGGTTCTTTGCATCACTGCCCACAGCCTTTCCAAGCTCTGCTTCTTCTCCGGTTATATCTAAAATATCATCCTGAATTTGGAATGCCACACCGATATTATAAGCACATTTTTCCATGGCCTCCACTGCTTTTTGATCGGCCCCCGCAAGTACCGCGCCTATCATCATAGAAGACTGTATCAATGCCGCAGTCTTATTCTCATGAATAAAAAGAAGCTGTTCTTTTTCTATTGTATCGGCGCCTTCAGCCATGATATCTGCAGTTTGTCCTCCAATCATACCATAGATTCCGGCCTTGCTGCTCAATATGGAAAGTGCTCTTGATACCATTGGGTAAAGCTCCACTATGGGCTCTCCATCCTTCTCACAATAGGAGAAAGCCGATAGCGCCGTTTCAAAAGCATAATTTAAAAGAGCATCGCCCGCAAGTACCGCCATACCTTCCCCAAATACCTTATGTGTAGTTTTTCTTCCTCTTCTGTATTCGTCATTATCCATGGCAGGTAAATCATCATGTACCAGTGAATAGGTATGTATCATCTCTATGGCTGCCATAAAAGGATTTATGATCTGCTCCTGCCCCCCGCACATACGGTAGGTTTCAAACATGAGCATAGGACGCAATCTTTTACCCCCTGCCAGAACACTGTAATTCATAGCTTCTATAACCTTTTTTTGAAAACCCGCCTCCTTGGGCAGAAACGACTCTATGATTTCATCAATCTCTTTTGCTTTTTTATGGATAACAGCCTCCATGGCCGTTCTCTTTTCCCCGTCCATTATTTTTCTCCTATTCAAACTCAACCAATTCCCCCTGGGCATTTAACTGCAATACCTGCTTTTCCACCTTATCTATATCCGCATTACACTGCTTTAACAGCTCCATGCCTTCTTTATAAATGCGAAAAGACTCCTCCAGGGAAATGTCCTCTGATTCCAGTTTCATAACCGTCTCTTCCAGTTTAGCAAATTTTTCCTCTAAAGACATCATCTTTCTCCTTTTCTAACGCCAAAAGGCTTTTTTTATCTGTTACCTTAGCCATAACTCTACCATCCGTTACATGGATTGTTATTTCATCCCCTGGATGTACCTGTGCTATTCTTTTAATTGCCTTACCTGCTTTGGTTTCTGCATAAGAATAACCCTGATTTAATTTTGCAAGAGGAGATAAGCCTTTGAACCGCTCCACTAAAATAGCAAGTCTATGATGCTTATCTACGAGAATTCCTTCCATTTTATGTGTCAGTTTTTCCTCTAATTTCATTGCAAGGGTTCGCTTTTCTCTGATTCTGTTAACCGGACTTAAGAATTGTAATCGAAGGCGCTCTTTTTCCGCTTCACCACGCTTTTGCTGTATCTTAAGACGCATCTGCCTTAAGAGCTTTCCTTGATATTCACTCATGGAAAAAGCAAATTGACCATAATCAAAGACCGCAAGCTCTGCCGCTGCAGACGGTGTAGGCGCTCGGAGATCTGCCACAAAATCTATAATCGTAGTATCGGTCTCGTGACCTACCGCAGAAATAATGGGAACCTCACAGTCAAATACTGCCTGTGCCACAATTTCTTCATTGAATGCCCACAAATCCTCCAGGGAACCTCCTCCCCTTCCTACTATAATGGTATCCACCTTTTGTTCTTCCAGTGCCCTAATGCCGTTTACAATGCTTTGCGCTGCCATTTCTCCCTGCACAATGGCGGGATAGAGAATAATCCTGATATAAGGATTGCGCCTCTTTGCCACATGGATAATATCTCTTACCGCGGCACCCGTAGGTGCAGTCACCACACCCAGGGTCTTTATATATTTTGATACAGGACGTTTATACTCGGCGGCAAACATTCCGCATTCCTCTAATTTAATTTTCAGTTCTTCAAATTTTTCATGAAGATAGCCTGCTCCATCCTGAAAAATCTGCCTTGCATACATCTGATATCTGCCGTCACGTTCATAGACGTCCACAGCTCCGCCCACCACGACCTGCATTCCCTCCCGCAGTGTGAATTTTAAGCCGTTTCGATTACCTGCAAACATCACACAGGACAAAACTCCCTTTTCATCTTTTAACGTAAAATAAATATGTCCAGAAGAATGATATTTACAATTACTTACTTCTCCTCTGATCAGAAGTGATTGTAACATAAAATCCTGCATGAACATATTTTTAATATACGCATTAACTTGTGCCACTGTATAAATATTTTGTATTTCAATCACCAAGCCTTATGCAAATTTAGCCAAAACAGCATTCACAAATGAGCCTGCGCTCTCCTGCCCAAACTTTTTGGCAACTTCTACCGCTTCATTAATAGCTACACTCACCGGTATATCCTCGTCATACTGTATTTCATACAGAGCCAGCCGAAGCACGGTTAATTCAACCTTGCCCATACGCCCTATATTCCAATTTTCAGCTTTTTTATCAAGCAGCTCATCAATAATGGACAGCTTTTCTATAATCTTATTGTATTTGCCGGTAATATACTCCTCTTCTTGGGGAGTCCGCTTTACTTCATCATCTTCCAGAAACATCTGAATCTGTTCCGGCATATCCGACAGATTATTAAATTCTATACGGAACAATAAAAGAAAAATTTGTTCTCTCAGTTCTCGTCTACCCATATACTTTCATCCTGCTTCTATTTATTCTTTTGCATATTGACACCTGCAATGCGGATATTTACATCTGCCACATTGAGTCCTGTCATATTTTCAATCGCTGTTTTTACCTTGGCCTGTACCTTCTGGCAAACAGCCGGAATATTATAACCATAATCTACGGTAACTGCCAAATCCACATCAACGTTTTTCTCAAAGATATCCACTTTAACACCTTTGGTCATATTTTTTACGCCCACCTTGCTCATAAACTCTCCGGTCATATTTCCCGCCATGGCGGATATGCCGTCCACTTCTCTGGTTGCAAGACTAGCAATCATTGCCACAACATCATCGGCAATCTGTACCACTCCAATATTTTCATCTTCCTGTAATAAGTAAGTATTTTTTTCATCCATATCAGAAAACCTCCTTCGGTTACCATTGAAACTAATTATATCACACGAATTATTCATTCACAAGCCAAAAAGTCAGTGAATGATTGTCCGCGTCTTCAGCATAAGCGACCTTACCGTCAGTACTGTTTAAATAATTAAATATTTTCTGTTCGGTGATTAGCTGCTCCAAAAATATAGTATATACTTGAGCATCGGAACATTTTAAGGTAATATCCTTTTTACCTGCTTCATAACCAGCTTCAAAGAAAGCAGCCACCTGTGCTTCATCAAAGTCGGTAAAATAAGCCCCCTCCATTACATAATAATTGGCATCCATTTTAGTACAGCTTGGCAGAGGCACTACATTTTCTATAATATGTGTCTGTAATAGCTGATTAGTGGTCACACAAAGATAATCATAATTAATAGCGGGAAGGAACTCTTCACTCATGTCATCCGCTGCGTCCACAATCTGATAGGACGCATCCCCCCAGGTGGTATCCACATAGTAGTAGTCACCGTCTAATCGTACTAAATTCCATGCATGATTTTCATTATCTGTGCTGCCGGTAACCAATGCTGATTTAATATCCAGCCGTTCCAACAGATATTGTGTGGCTTTGGCATATCCCTGACAAACCGAACGCCTGCCGATAAAAACCGAGCATATATTTTGATTGTCCGGTGCCTCCTGATCATATTCCGTATTTAAAATAAGATATTCATATACATATTTTACTTTTTCATAATCGGAAGCCTCCATGCTGATATGGGACAGACATTCCTCCACAGCGGCATCAATAAGAAGCTGCTGCCTCTCCCTCTCCGCATGATCCATCGTATACTTGCCTGAAAAAGATATTTTCTCCGTTTCATCCCCATAGGTATAATGTCTGCTGATAAAGCCGGTTACATAAAACAATTCGGGGTGATCGTGCATCACACAATTAAATATCTTATTAAGATCCTCTTCATCCACAGACAGGACTCCCTGTGGAGATAAAATCACTTCCGAATACATGCCTTCCATTATGGCATACATATCTTCATACAAAATCTGTTCATTTTCACCCAGGCTCTCATAGTAATACCTGCCGCTATGATCCACCTTATGAAGAACTGCAGATTCTTCGCCCAAAACTACAGCCTTTTCCTCTACGGGTATCACAATACTGTCGGTACCGGTTTCCCATGTAACCGCTGTATCTGCCGGTTTGGAACTATTCTCCTGATATAAGCTCTCTTCATAAAAGGGGGAACAGCCGCTAAGATACAATAGGCAAAATAGTGCAAGTATAAAGAGATTACATTTATTATGCTTTTGTTTTATCATCTTATATTCTTTCAAAACAATTACCCTCAATACTTTGATACAATCAGTTCCTTCCAAACTCAGAAAGAACCAAGCCTTCATTTCTATCCAATGTCATTCCCACACTCCATGCATTTGTAAATAGTAAAAGCGGATTCCCCTTGAGATCTTGTATCTTTTTCATATCGGAGGTTCCCGTCAGCTTATTCATATCGATATCACTGTTTTCAATCCATCTGATATGCTCATAGGGTAAATTCTCCAATCGAATCTCCACATTATATTCATTTTCCAACCGATATTTTAAGACATCAAATTGCAGTACACCCACAACACCTACTATGATTTCTTCCATACCTGTATGATACTCCTGGAAAATCTGAATCGCACCCTCCTGGGCTATCTGAGAAACTCCCTTAATAAACTGCTTTCTCTTCATGGTATCCATCTGGCGCACCCTTGCAAAATGCTCCGGTGCAAAGGTAGGAATGCCTTCGTAACAGATTTTCTCCTTAGTCGAGCAAACCGTATCTCCTATAGAAAAAATACCCGGATCGAATACACCGATAATATCCCCCGCATAGGCTTCGGACAATATTTTTCTTTCATCCGCCAAAATCTGCTGAGGCTGTGAAAGACGCATGGTTTTATTCCCTTGTACATGGCGTACCTCCATGCTTGCATCGAATTTACCCGAGCAAATGCGCATAAATGCAATCCTGTCCCTATGGGCTTTATTCATATTGGCCTGAATCTTAAAGACAAAGGCCGAAAAATCACTTTGAACCGGATCAATCAAGCCTGTATCGGATTTTCTGGCAAGGGGCGTGGTTGTCATCTCCAGAAAATGCTGTAAAAATATTTCCACACCGAAATTAGTCAGAGCAGAGCCGAAAAAAACAGGAGTCAAATTACCGTTCCTCACCTCATCTAAATCAAACTCTGCGCTGGCACCATCTAAAAGCTCAATTTCGTCAAAGAGCTTATCCGCAGCCCCTTCTCCGATTACTGATAAGAGCTTGTCCTTCTCATTGACAGAAATCTCTGTACTCTCTCCTTCTTTGGTTCCCTTTTGGGTATCACCGTAAGTCAGCACCGCTTTTTTATCCCTATCATATACACCTTTAAACTCTTTTCCCGAGCCAATGGGCCAGTTGACCGGACAAGTAGCGATTCCCAGCTCCTTTTCGATTTCATCCAGCAAATCAAAGGTATCATTGGCATCCCTGTCCATTTTATTGATGAATGTAAAAATTGGGATCTTACGCATAACACATACCTTAAAGAGCTTCCTGGTCTGCACCTCAACACCTTTTGAAGCATCAATAACCATAACTGCCGAATCGGCTGCCATCAAAGTCCGGTAGGTATCCTCTGAGAAATCCTGATGCCCGGGTGTATCTAAAATATTAATGCAAAATCCGTCATATTCAAATTGTAACACGGAGGAAGTAACGGAAATACCTCTTTCCTTTTCAATTTCCATCCAATCCGATACCGCATGTCTGGCTGTTGCTTTTCCCTTTACACTTCCTGCCTGATTGATGGCACCTCCATATAATAGGAACTTTTCCGTTAGGGTTGTCTTACCTGCATCGGGGTGGGATATAATTGCAAAAGTCCTTCTTCTTTTTATCTCATCTGCGTAGTTTATTGCCACTTCTTTCTCCTCCGGCTTCTTAGTATAAATCAAGCATACCGCTGCCTTCAATGACAGGAGGTATCTCAAAATATTGTAACACAGTAGCCCCTATGTCCGCAAAGGTTTCTCTGGTTCCCATGTTCCCGGGCACCACTTTTTTCCCATACATCAAAAAGGGAGTATACTCTCTTGAATGGTCGGTGGATACCGTATGGCCAGGATCACAGCCATGATCCGCCGTAATCATAAGAATATCCTCATCCTTCATCTTTCCCATTATTTCAGGCAGCCTCTCATCAAATGCGGTTAGTGCCTTGGCATACCCGTCGATATCATTGCGGTGTCCGTAAAGCATATCAAAGTCCACCAGATTAACAAAGCAAAGACCTTCAAACTCCTTGTCCAAATAATGCAGAATCTGCTCTATTCCTTCTGCATTGTTTTTTGCATACACATGCTCTGTAATGCCCCGACCGGCGTAAATATCATTAATTTTTCCTACGCCGATTACTGTTTTATTTTCTTCCTTCAGTTGATCTAACATAGTTGTGGCAGGGGGCTCTAAAGAAAAATCATGCCGTCTTGAGGTTCGCTTATAATGACCGGACTCCCCCGTAAACGGCCTTGCAATTACCCTGCCCACACCATGCTTTCCGGTTAGAATAACACGTGCTATTCTGCAATAATCATACAATTCCTCCACATTCACCACCGCTTCATGCGCCGCTATCTGAAATACACTGTCTGCGGAAGTATAGACAATCAGCTTTCCGGTCCGTATATGCTCATCTCCGTATTCCTTAATTACCTCTGTACCGGAATAAGGTGCATTACAAAGAATGCCCCTTCCGGTTTTTTGTGAGAATAAATGCAGTACATCCTCGGGAAATCCATTCGGATACACAGGCAGCGGCTGTCTGGAGCAGACACCCGCTATTTCCCAATGCCCTATTGTAGTATCTTTTCCCATGGAAGCCTCCGTCATACGGGCATATCCTGCCATAGGACTTGCTTCCTTCTCTTTACAGGTAATCCCATCAATATTAAAAAGTCCCAGTTTTTTCATGTTAGGCATGGAAAAATAAGGACTTTTTGCTACCGTACCCAGTGTGTTTGTTCCCTTATCTCCAAAATCTATTGCATCGGGCATTGCGCCGATACCAAAGCTATCTAAAACTATCAGAAAAATCCGTTTCATCTAATTGGTCCCTCTTTCTCCCCCTGTTCACAAATACGCATTATATCATATAATTTCTCACTGCACAACAGTGCTAATTATGATATTTGCGGCTTCTACATTCGTCTTTCTTTTAACGATATCTTCGATCTGTGCTCTTTGTGCTTCCGTCAAATCTGACGAATTAACAACTACATCCACACTATTGTCACTGATGCTTACTACCACATCGGTAAAGCCCTTTGCTTCTAACAGGATTTCTGCTCCCATTTCCTGCTCTGCTATGGTCGTCATTGCAACCATGGTATCTACTGCGTTTTGCTTCTGCTCGTCGCTTAGGGTTGCACTGTTAATGATTTCAAGCAAAGTTTCTTTGTTCTTAGCACGTACCTGCTCCTTCAGCATTTTCGCTTCTGCGAGACTGGTTACGGCTGATGTACCGGTAAATACCGCTTCTCCGGGTATTTCCCCTTCAGCGGGTGATTGTACCTCACCGGAAGCCACATCCATATCACTATCAAGATAATCTTCCATCAGCACATCCACATCCGAATCAAGACTTTCTATGTCCGTAAGCTGCGCTGAGGCCAGATCTTCCTCAGACAGATCCATCAGTCCTTCTAAAGAGTAATCATTTACTACACCATCTGCTGTAAAATTTTCTACCCCTGCCTGTGTCTGTACATCTTCCCCCGACGCAGGCAGATACTCTTCTTTGTCCAAATTGGCACCTGTAAACTGTAAATAACCTGCTACAGCAATCATTATTGCCAGTGCGGTAATCATAAGTTGGTTCTTTTTAAGAATATTCTTCACGTCATTCTCCCCTTTGCTGGCTGCTTACCAGTTTCATTTTACTACTTTATTATATTAGCCATGTAGCACTCCTATGCATTCCAAGCTCAATTTGTTACTTTCATTTTAATCACCTTTATTCTATGCGCCTCAATTCCAAAGAGAACCTGTATGGCTTCCGATATATTTGCATTGACCGTTCCGTTGCCGGCACCCTCTACAAGCACGACTACGCCCTCTACCTCCGGACTGATTATTTTGACTACATATGGCTCCGAATTGCCTCCTTCCGAGGAATATACGGTGCTTTCCTTGGCATCCACGGTATTGACCGTCCTTGTACCGCCTTCCGAATCCTCCTCCGCCGTATTGGAACGCAGAATCGGCTCATCCTTTTCCACAATTCTTTCCATGGAAGAACGTAGTGTAATAATTACTTTTACCCTGCCTGCATCTTCCATTTTTTCCAGCACTGCTTCCACCTTTTTTTCCAATGCAGCAATATATTCCCCGGTCTCTGCCATTTCACCGCCAAAATTTGCTTCTAAATTATTATCGGCTGCTGCCTGGGAACTATTATTTATATTTCCTTCCGCAATATTTGCGGTTTTATTTTCATCTTTTTTACTGTTCTTAGAATTGTCAATAGGAAGTGCAATTACCATAAGTAATATTCCCGCTAATACAATTACTACCAGATTATTTTTGTTTTTCATAAATGTTTTTAATTTTTCACTCACCGGCTGTCACCTCAATTCTGTCTATTTGTATGTTGGCTTCTGCCTGATTTTGCTCTTGTATCATACCGCTTTCTATATCTATGGATTCATCCTGTAATTCCTGTTCTTCCAAAATCTCTTGATTGTTAATTCTTGTTTTAACTTCTTCCAATGTCATTTTTTCCAGCAGTGCTTCTGCCGTAACACTTGTTATGTTTATCTCATCCATGCTCTGTTCCATGATTTCATCATAAAAAAGAACTTTTCCCTGAAATGCCTCATGACCGCTCTTTCCGAATATTTCCATTACCGGAACAAATATCTGTACCAATACCATGATACTCATTAATAGCTTAATATATTTTCCATAGCTTTCCGCAGGCTTAAAATGCAAAAGCATTTGTGCGCATATCATAAAAATGCCTACTTGCCTGATTATTTCTAACAATCTTGTCCCCATACGCTACCCCTATCCGTCCGCTTTAGCGGACATAAACAATACTTATTAAAAGCCTCTGTTGGTAGTGTAAGCCGCTACCGAAATTGTTATCATGAATAAAAGAAGCGAGGTGCCCACCGCCTTAAACAATAGCTGGCTGCCGTTTCCCACTTTATCTGTACAGGTCGTAATTCTCTTATCGCTTATGACTCCCAAAAAAGCCGCCGCCAGTTTTAATAAGCATGCAATTACCAGTATTTTAATCAAAGGTACCACCGCAATCATAATTAATAAAATAAGCATGACTAATCCTATGCTGTTTTTAATGACTACGGCAGATCCAAGCACCACCTCTACCACTCCATCCGCAACATCCCCTACTCCGGGAATTGCAGCAATGGTTTTTTGCAAAGTGGTTGCTTTTACAGAATCAATAGCAGGTGTTATCATTGATTGGAATACACTGGCTCCCGTAACCAATCCCAGGGACACCTTTAAGAGAAAGCTGATTGCCTTTTCCATTCCCTCTATGAGAAGCACCAGCCGTTCTTCGATCCATAAACCATTAATCAGGGACAGGAGTACATAGCTGTAAATAAGGGGCAAGATAAAAGTTAATAACACATGCTCAACCATATAGATAATCAATATAATCAACTGATATCCGGTTATGGCAGTCATGCTTCCGGTTGCAACACCTACGGATAAAAAATATGCGGGAACAAAGGCTTGAATAAAAGAGACTATATTTTGTATTGTTGTTGATGCCACCGCAGCTGCCGATAAAAAACTTTTCATTAATATGACTGTCATCAAAAGATAGGTAAAGTAAAAGCCGATGTCGGCAATCTGATGATTATCAAATATTTCAATAAAATGTGCAATCAATGCCGCTACAATCCCCAATACCACAATCCATACAAAAATTTCTCTGATAGAATTTATCTCTGCAGCTATGTCTCCGATTGCGGTCTTTATTGCATTGAAAATACCACCTAAAATATCTCCCGAAAGGATTTGGGTAAACATATCCTCCAAACGAAAATTTTTAGTTGGAAACAGGCTTGCAAGCTGATCCTCAAGCGCTCCTATCTGGTAATCCTCCCAAATCTTTGAGATATCCACTGACATTTTATTTCCTCTTTCTTTACACAAAACTTTGCATTTGTTCAATGATTACATAAAACTTTGCATTTGCTCAATGACGGCTAATAGAATCGGCAGGCCTGCAAACATAACAGTCAGCTTCCCTAATACCTCTATCTGTCCTGCCACGGAGGAAAACCCGGCATCCTTACAAATACCCGCACTAAACTCACAGATATAAGTAATACCCACAATTTTAAGAAGCGTTCCCAGATAACCTTCCCCACCGGCCATATACTTTTGCAGCACTCCCAGCTCTGAGACAAGGGAATACAGGCAATTAACTGCATAATAAAAAATCAGGATAGCCGCTCCGAAACCGATATACAGTGTGTATTCAGACTTGCTGCTTTTAAACTGCAGGGCAATCAAAACACCCACTATCCCCAGCATCCCTATTTTAATGACTTGCATCATATCGGAACCTCCTGTTTATATGGAAAATAACGATTGAATCGTTGTAAAAAGCTCAAATATGTAAGGAACGATCCAGGTCAGAACCAGAATCAAACCTGCCAAACTGACCAAGAATGATTGTTCCTCACGTCCGCTATGCTTGAGCACCTGACTCAAAATAGTTACCAATATTCCAACCGCTGCAATTTTAAATATCAGACTAATTCCCATGTCTCCTCCTTAGCAGGGCATTCTTTACTATACCAATATCACTGCCAGCAACAGCCCGCTCATAATTCCCAATCCGGCCGCCATCCGACCCTGCTTTTCTATCTCTTTTTCACGGTTCCTTACTGCACCGGCAAGCATGTCCCTATATTGCTCGATTGCCCTTATCTGCATTTGGTTATCCGCAAGATTACAACCGCCTGAAAATTCCAAGAAGATTTCTTTCTCATTCTTAGAAACCGGAATCTCGGCCAGTGCTTCTCCCATCCATTCCTGCCATTGATCCGGAAAGCTGCCTTCTCTGCTCTCCATAGCCTTATGTATCTTTATAAGTGCTGTTTTATAAGGTTCCTCTGCCTTTTGACCTATTTGTCTGCAGCACTCCGGTAAGGTTGCCTTACCATATCTGATTTCGCTCATAAAAAGCTCCAGTATCTGCACCATATATCGCAAATGCCATAATGCCGTATGAAATTTTTGCCTATACCAAAATCCGATTCCCGTACTTCCTCCGATAATCAGAACAGCTCCTATCAGCCGCAGCATAATTCCAACTCCTTTTTATAGATACTCCTCACGCGGGGGCATCCTCCTTCTTTGTCCATTACAATATATCTAGAAAACATTTTCTCTTTCATTAGCTCTGCCATATAGTCCTTTTCCTTAAGTTCAGAAATTCCGTATCCATGTATGGTGGCAACCAGCCTGCATCCGCATGCAGACACTCTTTTAATTGCTTCTGCATCTTCCGTACCGCCCAGTTCATCAATGGCCACCACCTCCGGTGCCATAGAGCGGATTAACATCATCATGCCGTATATTTTGGGACAGGCATCCAATACATCCGTACGAATACCTACCTCATTTTGCGGTACTCCCATATAACTTCCTGCTATCTCAGACCTTTCATCCACTACACCCACCGTCATTCCCCTTCCGTAACGGCTTCCATTGGAAATCTGACGGATGATATCTCTGAGTAATGTGGTTTTTCCGCACCCGGGCGGCGATATAATTAAGGTATTACAAAATTTACCATCCTCATACAAATATGGCAGTATTTTGTCTGCCGCACCCTTGATTTCATGTGCAATCCTTATATTCATGCTTGCTATATGCTTCATTGTCCTTACATGCCCGTCCTGCTCCACCACCGCTTGTCCTGCGATACCGATTCTATGTCCTCCCGGAACCGTTAAAAACCCCTGCTTTACCTCATCCTCATATGCATAAATAGAGTCATGGCAAACTTGATTTAAAATAGCCGTCAAATCCTGATTGTCAATCCGATAGGAAGCGGATTCTGATTGAGTGAATCTTCCCTCTTCATCCAGAAAGGTTTCCCTATTATGTAATTTAACTATGACCGGTTTTCCCACACGGAGCCTTATTTCTTCCAGATTTCTATATTCTTCGGCTGCCTGTCCAAGTATTTTTCGTATAGACTGAGGAAATATATATAGCAAATTGTTTCTACCATTCATTTATCCGCCTCCCTTTGTCTGTTTAAACTAATATATGTAAAGTTGTCCCAGATATTACTAAAAGAAAAGGAAAACATTTACTTATTATTGTATTGAAAAAAATACAATAAATATTTTTTAAAACATAGAAATTTATGATAGAGAGTGCTATTATTTAATTAGAGAATAGTAATAATTACTATTATTGAAAAGGAGGTCATATTATGGAAACAAATACAAAACAAGTTGATAATTTAGTAGCACTTTTGGATGGCTATACAGATAAGGGCGGACATCATTTAAATGTTAATGTGCTTAATAAAGATACACTTTTAGATGCACAAAAACACCCTGAGAATTATCCCCAGCTTACCATCCGGGTTTCCGGTTATGCGGTTAATTTCATTAAACTGACTCCGGATCAGCAGAATGATGTTATCAGCAGAACCTTCCATGAAGCATTTTAACCTATCTATTACAGCTTTCCATAAAAAACATTAAAAAAAGGTGTGCATCTAACGATACACACCTTTTTATTATTTGGTTATTGGACTAAATATATTTAATCAGCCCAGCCCTGCCACTCAGTCCAGCTTTCATCATATGTAAAATACTCAAGAGAGATACCAACTACCTGTCCCCACTTGTCAAAGTTAACAGCAAACACCACTGCTTCTTCGTACTCACTGTATTCTGCATCACAGAACCACACGTTTTGTATTTCAAAGTCTTTTAATGCTCTCCAGTTGTTGCCTTCTTTGCAAAAACCGATATCCAGCCATACATTATTGCTGTCGTCGTACATATCCGAGGGATTTTGGTTATTATACTCTGCAAAGCTTGTATATTCGTTTTCACTACCGGAATACAGCTCCCAAACAGCATAACCTTTCACTACCGGGTAAAGTTTTTTGTAATCATTAAGTGTCATGCCCAGTTTAAGGCCTCTGTTGGTTTCATATTCCGAAGCATACTCTTCATAAGAACCATCTGAATATTGGGTTAAATAGCTGATACCTTCATACACAATGAATGCATGGTCTTTTTTTACCGCAACTTGTTCGGAACCTGAATTAAATATAAAATCTTTACCTGTCCACTTCTTAGAACCGGAACAAGCGGTAAGTCCCAAAACCATTGTGCATGCCAATAATATTGCTAGTGCTCTTTTCATCTACTACTTCCTCCTCCGCATGAGATATTCTTTAGATTATTGCTGCGCCACGTCTTTCATCGAGAAACTGATCCTGCCCATCTTATCCTTACCAAGGCATACTACGGTTACTACATCCCCCAAAGTCAAAACATCTTCTATGCGATTGATTCTTTCTTTGGCAATTTTAGAAATATGTACCATTCCTTCTTTACCGGGTGCAAATTCAAGGAATGCTCCAAAATCTTTAATACTGATAACCTTTCCTTGGAAGATCTGACCTTCGGCAAAATCGGTTACAATGGTTTTGATAATCTCTACTGCCTCATCCATCATTTCCTTGTCTGTGCCGCATACGGATACTTTACCGTCATCCGTAATATCAATCTTAACGCCTGTACGGGCAATAATCTCATTAATTGTCTTACCTCTCTGTCCTACAACATCTCCGATTTTCTCGGGATCGATCTGAAGAGAGATAATCTTGGGTGCATAAAGTCCAACTTCCGGTCTGGGTGCTGCAATCGCTGTCTTCATACAGCTGTCCATAATAAACTTTCTTGCTTCACAGCATCTTTCAATGGCGCCTTCTACAATCGCTCTTGTTAAACCGTGTATCTTAATATCCATCTGGATAGCGGTAATACCCTCGGTGGTACCGGTTACCTTAAAGTCCATATCTCCGAAGAAATCTTCCAGTCCCTGGATATCCGTTAAAAGTACAAATTCATCATCCGTATCTCCGGTTACCAATCCACAGGAAATACCTGCCACCATCTTCTTAATCGGAACTCCGGCAGCCATAAGTGACATGCAGGATGCACAGGTTGATGCCATAGAAGTGGAACCGTTGGATTCAAAGGTTTCCGATACCATACGGATTGCATACGGGAATTCCTCTTCAGAAGGAAGTACCGGAATAAGTGCTTTTTCTGCCAGTGATCCGTGTCCGATTTCTCTTCTACCCGGTCCTCTGGAAACTCTTGTCTCACCTACGGAATAAGAAGGGAAATTGTACTGGTGCATATATCTCTTAGAGGTTTCATTCTCATCTAAACCATCCACCCTCTGTGCCTCCGATAAAGGTGCCAGGGTACAAATACTGCAAATCTGTGTCTGGCCTCTTGTAAACATAGCTGAGCCGTGTACACGGGGGATTAAATCCACTTCTCCGGACAACTGGCGAATTTGGTCGATTTTTCGGCCGTCCGGACGCTTTTGATCTTTTAAAATCATTTTACGTACTGTATTTTTTTGATATTGATAAACAGCTTCACCAAGTACCGCAAGCCAATCCTCTTTATCAGCAAAGGCTTCCTCTAATTTAGCTGTAATATCCTTAATATTGCCTTCTCTGGTCTGTTTGTCATCCGTAAATACCGCAACTTCCATCTCTGTAGGTGTTACGATTTCCTTAATTGCATCAAACATTTCAGCAGGAATGGCAGAGCTTGTGTAGGTATGCTTGGGTTTTCCTACTTCTGCTACAATCTTATCTATAAATGCTATGACGGTCTGATTGATTTCATGCGCTTTATAAATCGCTTCAATCATTTTTGCTTCAGGAATTTCATTTGCTCCCGCTTCAATCATAACAATCTTTTCATTGGTGGAAGCAACCGTCAGGTTTAAGTCACCCACCTTCCACTGATTTTGAGAAGGATTCACAATCAACTCGCCATCAATCATACCGATCTGTGTTGTTGCACAGGAGCCATAAAAGGGGATATCAGAGATACAGGTTGCTATAGCAGAGCCAATCATAGCCAACAACTCCGGACGACATTCCGAATCAACACTCATAACCATATTATTCAAAGTAACATCATTACGGTAATCGCTGGGAAAAAGCGGACGCATGGGTCTATCTATTACACGGCTGGTCAGAATCGCATTTTCGCTTGCTCTGCCCTCTCTTTTGTTAAAACCGCCAGGCATTTTACCCACTGCATATAATTTTTCTTCGTATTCTACACTGAGTGGGAAGAAATCAATCCCATCTCTTGGCTTGTCCGAAGCGGTAGCACAGGACAATACCGTGGTATCACCATAATGCATTAAAGCACATCCATTTGCCTGCTTACCTACTCTGCCGATATCTACACTCAGTGTACGACCGGCTAAATCCATTGAAAAAGTTTTGTACATATATCTCTCCTTATAAGAAATCCGTGAATACGGATAGTGCTTCAGGTAATTCACCGAAACTACTCAAAAACACATTTCTTATAAATATGCTTTTGAGCGGTCTCGGGTAACTATTTACCTGAAGAATGAATAAGTTACAACTTCACTCCTGTTTTTTAACTGCAAAAGCGGAGAGGCCGAAGAAATACTCGGACACGCCCCGCTTTATGGTTTTTAATGTTATTTTCTGATACCTAATTTAGCAATAAGTTCACGATATCTTTCAATATCTTTTTCTTTTAAATATTTGAGAAGACCACGTCTTTGTCCAACCATCTTTAACAATCCTCTATTGGAATGGAAATCCTTAGGGTTTTGCTTCATATGCTCGGTTAGTTCTTTCATTCTTTCGGTCAATACCGCAATCTGCACCTCAGGTGAACCTGTATCGCCTTCTGTTCTTGCAAACTCATTAATAATTGCTGTTTTCTTTTCTTTGGAAATCATTCTAAATCCTCCTTATTTTAAATCGCCTGATACCAAGGTATGGTCGGAGTGTCCGGAACCCGAGTATCGGCTAAATCATACCTACTAACCTTACCACATAGTGGTAGATTTGTAAACAACTAATTTC
>CAZJAS010000013.1:0-33707 GCA_964544135.1 uncultured Clostridium sp.
CTTCATGGGGATTTGTGTTGCCGACCTGAGGCAAAATGTTGGTTAGTGTGAAAGAGTATACAAAATGTAATGAAGAGCTTTTAGCCTTTATAGAGAAAAGTCCAAGTGTATTCCATGCAATGGAAAATTTAAAAGAAATGGCGTATGCCGAAGGGTATCAAGAGCTGAAGGAAGAGGAGGAATGGAAGCTTCATTTAGGAGGCAGGTATTTTGTATCAAGAAATGATTCATCCATAGCTGCTTTTAGCATACCCGAGAATGTGGCTGAAGGAAGTTGTGATATTGAAGATGTAAAAGGATTTCATATTGTTGCGGCGCACAGTGATTCACCTACCTTTAAAATAAAAGAAAAGCCGGAGATTAAGGTGGAAGATCAATATGTGAAGCTCAATACCGAAAAATATGGCGGAATGATAATGAGTACCTGGCTGGATAGGCCCCTTTCGGTTGCGGGACGGATTATGGTAAAATGCGGAGAAGAAATTAAGAGCATACTTGTTAATGTAGATAGGGATCTATTGGTGATACCTAATCTGTCAATTCATATGAATCATGAGATCAATAAAGGAATGGAATATAATGCACAGGTGGATATGCTGCCGCTTTTCGGTTCATCTCTGGGTACAAAGAACTTTTATGATATCATCGGAGAGGCGGCGGGTGTAAGTGCAGATGCTATTTTAGCCCATGATTTGTTTTTGTATGTACGTGATAGCGGAAGGAGCATAGGAGGAAATGGAGAGTATATTTTATCTCCCAGATTGGATGATTTGCAATGTGCTTTTTCTGCCATGAAGGCTATGGTAAGAAGTAAGCCTATGTCTTTTATCAATATTTGTGCGGTTTTTGATAATGAAGAAGTGGGAAGCGGCACAAGACAGGGAGCGGATTCCACTTTTTTATCAGATGTAATCTATAGGTTAAAGGACGCTTTCGGTAAAACAGATTCATGGTTGAGACAAAAAATTGCAAGCAGCTTTTTAGTATCCGCAGATAATGCCCATGCGGTTCATCCCAATCATCCTGAAAAAGCGGATCCTACAAACAGACCGTTTTTAAATGGTGGAATTGTGATAAAGTACCATGGCAGCCAGAAATATACCACAGATGCTTTTACTGCGGCAGAGATAAAGGAATTATGCAAGGAGGCTAATGTACCGGTGCAGACCTATGCAAACCGCTCGGATGTAATCGGAGGTTCCACTCTTGGGAATATTTCAGCAGCCCATATATCCGTTCCCTCCGTGGATATAGGCCTGCCGCAGCTTGCTATGCATTCGGCAGTGGAAACAGCCGGTAGTAAAGATACATCGGATGCCATTAAACTTCTCTCTGTTTTTTACGGTAAATAAGATATTAAAGAAGTTTTCTTGGGTTTTCAAATGTTTCCTGCTGCAAAGATTTCTTATATTCATTTGGTGTGCAATTTAAATATCGTTTAAATAGCTTATTGTAGTAGCTGGTACTGTTAAAGCCTACAGAAGCGGCCAGCGTGGAGATGGATTCTGCTATTTCATCTCCGCGCATTATTTTTCTGGTAGATTCAAATATTCTGAATTTAGTAAGATATTCAAAGGGTGTTATGCCCAAAGAACGTTGAAAGCAACGACAGCATTCACTTTTACTGACATGAATGGAATTTGCGATTTCATCTAAAGTCAGGGGCTCCATATGTTTCTTTTCAATATATAGCAGAGCCTGTTTAATACGTACACCATCAATAGAGGCTTGGGAGGAGGCATGTGAAGCTTTGTCAATCTTAGTCCTCGTAAACGGAAGCAATTGATTCCATATATTACATAAATTACTCTTCACCATCAGTTCATAGCCATATTGTTTATCCAAATAGTAGGAAAGTGTGTTTTTCACTAGTTTCAGTATCCCAAAAGTTGCTCGGTCTTCTTCCCGCAATACAATATAATGGAGGGAGGGAGAGGATAATATGGGTGTTAGGTATTTTGTTGACATATTGGTTTGACCATAGCCAAATAAAAAAGAGGGATGGAACTTCAGGGCATAAAGGGAACAATCTTCATTATTACATACCCGGATAGAATGAATTCTATTCTGGTTTATAAAAACGCCTTCTCCGGGAGAGAGTATAATTGACTCATCAGGTAATTTTAGCATGGCATGGCCGCTGCAAATCATTATGAACTCAACCTCATCATGCCAGTGCCAGCGAATCATGCGCATATACATTTGAGAAAGGTTAATGTGATAGGCACCCACCGGGAAATCAAAGCCATCAACGGGGATAGGGATATAGGTTGATTCATAGGATTCTATTGTAACATCCATTTTCATTTTTTCATTGCAGGGCGATGTCAGCTGTTTATTCATTCCATAAATCCTTCTTTCGTCTTTCACACAATAGCAGGGATTACACTCTAAGTATTGCTTCATTCTATTATAGTCCATATTTGCTTGGACAGACAAGCGTAAAATAGTATAGCAAGATTTCCGTAAAGCCGGAGTAATTTAACTATTACTAATATAATATGGTGTACTTACTGATTCACAATAATTAAAATTTGCATAGAAGTAATAAATAAAGTAATATTTGGTAATATAGAGTCAAAAAAGGAGGACTAATTTGCATGTTATTTATTGTTCCAGCAATTAGAAATTGAACTATTACAGAAAAAATCAGATTGGAACATATTATTACGGATAAGAGTAAAGAAATAAGCGAAGCTATCTCTATTCCTGTAAATCAGCTTTATACAGTTGCGTCCTATATTAATCGAAATAACGGTGATATTACATATATTGAAGATCTTGCTTACACAGTAGTTGATAATGAATATATCAGAAATCTAATTATTGCACCGGATGGTATTGTTACAAAAGTATTTCCAATGACAGAGGATAATAAGAATGTACTGGGATTGGATTATAATATGGATATATCGCAAGGAAATAAAGAAGCAATTCTGGCAGCAAAGGAAGAAGAGCTGCTTTTAGCGGGCCCTTTTACTACTGTGGTAGGTGATAAAGCAATCAGCGGACGTTATCCGGTCATTTTGACAGATGAAGAGGGGAACTCATTTTTGTGGGGGATTCTATCTATTACACTTAAATATCCCGAAGTAATGAATAGTATAAATTTTGATTCACTTTCCGAACAAGGGTATATTTATGAATTGTGGCATACAAATGTGGATACCGGTGAGCATGAAATAATTTTATCAAATGGTGAAATTAAAGAAAGGGACAGTTATGTAGAACGAAAATTCGATGTATTAAATGCAGAATGGTACTTAAAATTGGCACCGATTCCTAAATGGTATCAATATATAGAATTGTGGATTTATTTACTTCTGTCATTGCTAATTAGTATTACGGTTGCCCTTATGGTTAGAAAAAACATTCAATTAAACTTGGTAAAAAAGGAACTTGAAGTTATTGTGCAGTATGATTCCTTAACAAAAATATTAAATAGACAGGGTCTATTTAATAAGCTGAATGAATTAATAAAGAACAATATAAAATTTCTCATATACTATTTAGATTTAGATAAATTTAAGCAAATTAATGATATGTATGGTCATGATACGGGAGATTATGTTCTGAAGGAATTTTCCAGAAGGGTCAGTTTACATTTGGATGAGAATCATATTTTTGCCCGCATGGGCGGAGATGAGTTTATTGTTGTATCAATAGAGAAATCATCAGTAGATAATAAGATGGATGATATTTGGAACAAGATATATGAAGATTTTAAAAAACCGATTCTAAAGGTAGAGGGGGAAGAAATTTATATCAGCTTTAGTAAAGGGGTTGCGTCCTACTTATTAGAAACGGATAAACTTCATGAAGTAATTTCAAAAGCTGATCAGGATATGTATTTAAAGAAGAGAGAAGCTCAGTAAGGTCTCTCATTTGAAGTATGTATCAATGCTTTCCATTGATAGCCGGAACAGCGGGAGAGCGGCCGCATAAAATAGCGTAAGGCAAGAATTAAGCAGGATTGAAAATGGAAAATCAAAAATTAGAAAACCTTTTGAATCTGGCATTGGAGACTCCGGAGCCCGTACGGGAGAAATCTCTTAATTTGAACGTGGGATATGAACCTGCCAACAATACTTGGGAGCTGATTGTAAAATATAACGGAGATTTATCAGAGCTTCCGGCAAGAGGGGTAAAGGTGGAAGAGCTTTTGGCAGGCTATGCCATACTTACGGTACCTGAAGAGTTAATAGATGAAGTTTCGGATATGCCTGAAATCGAATATGTTGAAAAACCTAAAAGGTTATTTTTTGCAGTGGAGAACGGTAAGGAAGTCTCCTGTATCCTTCCTGTTACGATTAGGTCACCTTTTTTGGATGGTGAGGGTGTTATAGTAGCTGTTATCGACTCGGGCATAGACTACACGAGCAGACATTTTAGGAACCCGGACGGAACTACAAGAATTTTATATCTTTGGGATCAAACGATCCCCGGGGGCGGTACAAATAATAATATGGGGGGAAGTCCGCCGGAGGGATATTCTATCGGAACGGAATACGATAAAGAACGAATAGATGCGGCTTTGCAGGCAGGAAGTATGGAAGAAAGATTCAGGCTGTTGCCTAGCAGGGATGTGAGCGGACATGGCACGGCGGTTGCCGGAATTGCTGCCGGTTCCAGAGTAGGTGCTTACGGTGGTGTTGCACCTGCAAGCAGCTTGATTGTAGTAAAGTTGGGAGTGGCCAATGTACTTTCTTTTCCCAGAACCACGGAATTGATGCGAGCGGTTACTTATGTGGTGAGAAAGGCACAACAGCTTAGGATGCCGGTTTCTATCAATCTAAGCTTCGGTAATACTTACGGAGCTCATGACGGTACATCATTATTAGAGAGATTTTTAGATAACGCCGCGGAGGTGGGCAGAGCGGTAATCTGTGTGGGAAGCGGTAATGAAGGTGCTTCTGCAGGACATGTGCAGGGCAGGGCGGAATCGGGAACAGCCTATATCGAATTGGCTGTTGCCCCCTATGAATCGGTACTCAGCGTTCAGCTTTGGAAAAACTATGTGGATAATTACACCGTAATACTGCGTTCACCGGGAGGTGAAGAAACGATATTACCGGTCGGTAGAACAGGAAAAACCACGCTGCGCATGGAGCGGACGGATATTCTCATATATACGGGAGAACCAACACCCTATGCGGTTAGTCAAGAGATTTATTTTGATTTTATTCCCATGGATTTATATATAACACCCGGTGTATGGACTTTTCGGATAGAGGCTACGGACGGCAATCCGGGACAATATTATTTTTATCTTCCCAGCGAAAGCGCAAGAAACAGAAACACTGGTTTTTTTACACCCAGCCCACAGGTTACACTAACGATTCCTTCCACTGCACAAAAGGTTATTACCGTAGGAGCCTATGACAGTATTTATGAATCATATTCTGATTTTTCCGGCAGGGGATATATATATCCGGAAAGAACAGTGGGACCACTGGCTACGGGTGCGGTAAAGCCTGATTTAGCCGCTCCGGGTGTCAATATTATAGCACCTGATACACAAGGAGGCTACGGGTTGTTTACCGGTACTTCTTTCGCCACTCCCTTTGTAACCGGATCATCCGCACTCTTAATGCAGTGGGGCATTATCCGTGGAAATGATCCGTTCTTATATGGGGAGAAGGTAAAAGCATATCTCCGCAGGGGTGCCCGCCCCTTATTCGGAGAACAATTTTATCCGAATGAAAGAGTTGGGTTCGGGGCTTTATGCTTGGCGGATAGTTTGCCGTTGTAGGTTCATACTCCTTTATATACACTAATAATGATATGAGTTAATAAGATTCAGTCTATTTATTCTTAAACTGTGCGATTGAGGTTTTCCTTTATGAACGTTTTTTGTGGTGATTAACACTCTAAAGGCTCAATCGCTTTTTGTATAGTGCTTAGGTATCACATTTATTGTAACGCTACATGATTAACTAATTAGTTATCCATTGACAATAGACTTTACACTATTGCTATGCTACAATTATTAAACGGATTAACCGCTAAAGGAGGTACATAACAAATGACTGACAACGATTTATTACAAGCTATGTCGGATTTATTTGATGAAAAACTACAACCAATTGAAAGCGATATGACAGATACGAAAAGTAATATTGCTAACCTTACTAATTCTGTCGATATTATAAAAAATGAAATTAGAAACATACAGTTAACCCTTGAAAACGAGACAAACCGTAATATTATGCGTATTGCGGAAGGACACCTAGATTTATCAAGGAAACTCAATGAAGCATTAGAAATCGACAGTGAAAAGGAAATGCTTGCTCTTCGCGTGAATGTTTTAGAAAACCAACTTAGACAGATTAAAGATAGACTAGCAACTATTGCATAGATATCAATAAAAATATAAATCCGCAAAGGTGTAACCACCTTTGCGGATTTTACAATATCATTTTTATTGCTTTATTTTTTAGTTATTATATAGTATGGGTTATCCCACATGCCATCAATATTATCCCATAAAAGTTCAAATTCAGAGATTTCGATATCACTTGTAAAAGAGGAAAGCAATAAAATATCCCTTTATATATTTGAAAAGAACTAAAAATATCAACTATATATTTTTTAAATAATTTACAAAATTAAGTTTGTTATCTAAAGCAGAGATAGTCGGTCTACCTAAATCATCCCTAGATCCTATTGAGCTTTTTACTTCCACAAAGCATAATTCATTTAGTTTTTTCGCAGCTTGCAATTCTTTATCTAAATCTTCAAAATTATCCACACTAACTCCCATCTGTCCGCTTTAGCGGACATACAAATCAAGATCGTGAAATGCTTTATTTCACGCTAACAGCTTTTGGATATCCGCAAGCTAATGCAACAGCCACCAAATCGATTTGGTTTGCTACAGTTGGCATACCTCCAACAGTCTCATGTGCTCCATTATTAATTACAACATGAATCACATTTCTTGGCTTATTTGCTCCCATAACTGCCATTGAACCCATATGCATTAAGACCGAACCATCACCGTCCACGCACCATATTCTAACATTTGGCTTGTTAATAGCAATACCAAGTGCAATAGATGAACTATGTCCCATAGATCCTACGGTTAGAAAATCATATTTATGACTTTGTCCGTTTGCTACACGAGTCTCAAATAATTCGCGACTAGCTTTACCGGTAGTGGATACAATTGGATCTTCTCCCGATGCTTTCACAATATGCCTTATGATTTTTTTCTCGCACCATAGCGTTATCATTCGTATATACCACCTTTTTATGATAGGAAATAGCGCCTTTACGAACCACGAAGGCTACACTTTTCCCTGCTTCAAGAATAGTTTTGAATCTCTCCATAGCAGCAATTAATTCGTCCTCTGTGGTTTCTTTTCCTATAATAAATGGGGTAATGTTTATGTCTTCTAATAATTTAATCGTAACTTCACCTTGAAAAACATGCTGAGGTTCATCAGGAACTCCTGGATCCCCCCTCCAGCCAACAATAAAGATAACTGGAATCGCATACACCTTATCATTCAATAAAGATGCGACTGGATTAATAATATTACCTTCACCACTGTTTTGCATATACACAACCGGAATCCTTCCGGTTGCTAAATGACAGCCTGCTGCAAGAGTTGCACAATTCCCTTCATTTGCCCCTATTATATGGTGTTTCGGATTGGTTCCATAAGTATCCATTAAATAATCGCAAAGTGATTTTAGCTGGGAGTCCGGTACTCCGGCATAAAAGTCAGAACCTATTATCTTCACTAATGTTTCAACTTTCAAAACAATTCCTCCATTGTCATTGATTTTTACAAATTATTACTACTAGACTTATTTATATTGATGATTATTAATAGCATCCAACTCCGAAACAGTATCAATCTCAACAATCTGATTATCAAATACTGGATGAACATGTAATTTAAGCTTATCAAGATTATTATTTACAACATCATCCCAAAATAAATCTTCCAATCCGGATTGTCCATATGTTGACTCAATTACATTTTTTAATATAATTGCATCATGCGACTTTAGGTAGGCATGTTAATTTGCATATACTTAATTCACCACCTTAGTTTTTTACACATAGTTTTTGATATAATCTATATCCAAAATTTATCCTTAGGAGAGTCTAAATATAATTCTTGACCTATTTGTTTTGCTTGGGCTATTTGATAAATTTTTTCAGCAAAATATACATCATGCATTGAAAGCCCTATATTATATACAAGAATTCTTTCTAAGTCATCCTTTCTTCCTTCAACATCACCACGAAGTATATCTGAAACTTCAGCAAAACTTTTAAATTCATTGAAGTATTTAAATCCCTTTACATGGTTTGTATCATCAGCATATACCTTATCAAAAAATAAATCACAGTTCATAAAACCTCTTGTATGGATAAGTACTACTAAACAACCTTCATCAAAACAATCATCTTCGCAAATATCTTTATCAAAATAAGTAACACATGATATAATAACATCGCTTCCTTTTACCGTTTCTCGGTATGAATCACATAAAATAAATTCTATATTTTCCGTATTAGGCAATTTTTTTATATAATCTTCAAACAATAGGTGTTGATCTTTGTATTTCATAAGTTTTAACACTATTTTCTTATTTGGAAATAATGAAAGTAGAATTTTCATTGTAGCCCTAGCTTGATTACCTAAGCCAATAATTGCAATTTTTTTAAAAGCCTTCTTTGCTAAAAGTTTTATAGAATGTGCTGCAACTGCTCCTGTACGCATAGTGGTAATATAATTTCCATCCATTAATGCTTTGATATTCCCACTATCATAATCATATAACATAATTTGACTATTTAAGGCTGGATTTCTTGATGGATATCTTGTTACAACCTTTACTCCTCCACCATTGTATTGAGGTAGCAAAGAAGGCATAACATTATAAAATATTTCTTCCGTAGGTTTCATGCTAATTTTAGCAGGTAAAATCACTTTGTCTTTAGTTTCAAGCATATCTGATACCCATTCATAACACTTAATAGGTTCTATATTCAATTTAACAATATCTTTGTGAGTTAAAATTTTCACTCTTATTCCCCCCTCATGTTTTTTAAATTAAAATCTCTTTTATTGCCTCAACCAATTTGTCATTCTCTTCTGGCTTTTTAACAGCTACTCTAATAAATTGTCCATTAAATCCCTTCTTATTAGATAAATCTTTTATAAGCAAATTATGCTGATCTAATAAGGCCTTTGTTAATTCTCTAGATGTATATGGTTCCAAAACTTCGCACATTATATAGTTTGCTTGTGATGGTATTACATGTAATTTTTTTATGGTTGAAAGTTTTTGAATATAACTTTTTCTAACCTTTTTAAACTCCTCCATGGCATATTTATAATCACTTTTGTATTTTTCAAAAATTTGCATATAAAATTCTCCAAAAGAGTTTATATTCCAAATAGCAACATCCTTTTTCAAGAAAATAATTAAATCATTATCATAACAAGCTAAAACTCCTAAACGAAGTCCAGGTACTCCAAAAGACTTCGATATACTTTTTACTACTATCATTTTTGGATGATTTTTCAATATTTCTTCTTCTAAAAGAGTTCCTGTTTCTTCTATATCAACAAAATCTACAAAGGATTCATCTACAATAAAAGTAATTTCTTTTTCTTGTGTCCATTTAGCTATCTTAAGTACATCTTCTTTTTTAATATAGTTCCCAGAAGGATTATCTGGATTAATTAACAATAAAGTTGAAATGTCTCTATCATCATAGAATTCCATCAAATTATTTGCAGTATAAGCATAATCTTCATTATCGGGGTAATATGGAACAATATCTTCTATATTTTTTCTATTAGGATATTCTTCAAATGTAGGCAATGCTATACCTATCTTACCAGACAGCTTTTCCATTAAAGATTTAATTAACTCAGCTGCTCCATTTCCTACAACTATATGCTCTTTATTAAGTCCAAAATATTTTGCTGCTAATAAACTATTTACATTCATTCCTGATGGATATTCTCGTATTAACCTTTCAAAATTTGATTTAATCTCATCTAAGAGTTTTGGTGTAGGATAGAAAGGATTAACTAGATAACAAAAATCTATTAATCCTGGATATCTCCAATATCCCCCATATCTACTTTGTATTTTCTCTAGCTTGTCTTCGATAGAAGTTGTAAAAATCGACTCTGCAATATCTAAATCTTGTACATCATCTATTTCATACCAAGACTCATCTTGCAAAACTGTAGCTTTTATTTCTGGCTTGTCTAATAATGTTATAACCTTTAATACTTGTTCGTAATACTCATTATCTCCAAGTGCCTTACTATAGGCTTCTAAGAAAGGCACATAATGTGTATTTGAAAACTCTTTGCTAAATTTATATATATTAACCGTCTTATAGTAATTTTGAATATCTTCAAACCTAAAGTGTTTTTTTTCTAGAAAATTTATAATATTATTATCCTCATCCAAGGTAACAACTGTTCCATCCATCCAACTTTCATATTTTGCTACTAATGCTAAGCTTGGATATGGATCTTCTACTATTTTTTTCAATACAGCATCTTCAAATATTAAATCAGATTCCAGCAAAATAGTATCTTCTTTTAGCAAATGATCTCTTGCTAAGAATAGTGAATATATATTGTTAGTTTTATAGTATATTTCATTAGTTACATATACTATAGGTGTCTTTATATCTAAAGTTGAAATATATTCTATTAATTCTTTTCCTTTATAACCAATTACAATTACAATTTTTGATAACTTCAACTTATCAAGCTGATAAAGCATTCTTTCAATCATGGTAACTCCGTTAACTTTTACCATGCATTTTGTATTATCGTTCGTTAAATCTTTTAGGCGTTTTCCCATTCCTGCTGCTAAAATAATAGCTTGCATTTACATTTCCTCCTTATAATATGCTTCAAATATATGATGTGAGCTACGTTTATCCTCTGGTGGTAACTTCATGTAGTCTCCAAAAATACTTTTCAAGTAGCCATCATAACCTATTGGCACAAAATATTTACGGCCTTCAAATTCTTTTAAAATACCATCGCTAAAATACTCCTTAGGAACCGGCTTATTTAATTTTGTTCCCATTGCAACACAGCAAACATTTGATGAATCTTCATAAGAATATTTATGCGTATTTTTAACCATATTTTTTACTAAAAAATTTATAGGTATAACTAATAGAAGTAGCTTAGAAGCCATCAAAACAAAATTTTTATATATTTTTCTATTAGGAGAATATTTTACAGTTTTCATATCCAATAATTTTCTTAAAAATATTTGTTCACTAAGAACTTTATCTTTTTTGTCAACCCCATCAATTGGAAATACATCAATATTAATACCTATAGGATATTTTAATGTTGAGTATTCAAGTAATTGAGTTCTAGTATCAATTACTTTTCCGAATGTATATGGATATTGATGATCTACTTCATGTGAAATAAATTTTAGGTGAGAAACACTCAAATTAAATGTTTTCATAAATTTATTGTAATCTGGTCTAGGCATACAAATATCTATATCGTCATCCCAAGGAATATAACCTTTATGTCTTATCGCACCTATTAAAGTGCCCTATACACGAATATGCCTAGACCATTTTGCTTCTTCACCTTCTTCAAAGTATTCCTTTAATGCTTGCTTAGTAGCATAAATAGTTTGAACAGGAGGTGTGAAATGCATTTCTCCGGTTGCTTCAAAATATTCATATTGCAAATATAAATTACAGTAGTATGAGCGTTTAGGATATTCCTTTGATGCTTCAATAATAGCCTTATTTCCTATAATAAAGGATAATCCAGTCATTGACATTAATCCTTTCTGAGCAGACGCCATACAGAAATCAATATTATCCCTTTCAATATTAATTGGAAGCATTGCATATGTAGATGTTGTATCAACTGTAAACACCGCATTATATTTATGAACTAATGCACCAATATCTTTTATAGGGTTGCATATACCTGTACCGGTTTCATTATGAGTGGTATGAACTAATGCAATATCTGGATTCCTTTGCAAAGTATCCTCCACCACACTGAGATCAGGGAGTTGATCAAAAGGAAATTTTAAATCAATATAAGGTAATCCATAGTATTCACAAATCTCTGCAGCACGAGTACTATAAACTCCGTTATTAATTATAAGTACTTTTTTCCCTGCAGGAAGTAATGAATTAATACATACATCAATATTCAGAGTGCCCGAACCACAAAAGAGTATAGAAGTATATTTTTTAGGATCAGCATGAACAATCTTTAATAAATCTTCACGCATTCCCTTCATCATAGTAGCAAATTCCTTCTCACGCGGACAGATATCAGGAACTACTTGGGCCATTTTCACTGTATCAGTAGTGGTAGATGGTCCTGGATTTAGTAAAATATTACGTTTAACTTTCATTTATCTATTCTCCTTTTATTGATCTTTTAATAGATAATATATCCTTTGTCATTTATTTTTTTAGTTTAATAAATTTAACAATACAACAAATATTATAACAAATTTTTAAAGTTTTTATTATATGAATTCATTTCATAGTATGTAATATATTGCACAATAATTTAGCTCAAGGGTATTAAGGAGCAGATGAATGGGACATTTGAAAAGAAAAGTGAATAATATCCTATAGATTTACAGATATTACAAAAATCGTTGGTAAAGTAAATATAGTGTAATTGAATTTTGATTTATTTAATTTTGTTTTGATTAGATTTCTCCCAAACGATTAAAGCAATAGCGATTATTATGAATGCAATGCTGATCCATTGTGATGTTGAGAACATCCAAAAGGTTCCCCTGATCGCATCATATCTGACATATTCCAGAAGAAAGCGTAATATTGCATATAAAATCAAATAGGTTTCCAAAGTATATTTGTAATTTATTTTAATTTGGAATAAAAGGATAACGATAGCGATCAGCATAAGCCCTGTGGCTTCTACCAATTGTACCGGAAAAAGTGATATATCAGAGGGTGCTAAGGAACCTTTCGGAAAAATAACCGCTCCCGGACCGGTATACGGAATCCCGTAACAACATCCTGCCATATAACATCCAATCCTTCCGAAGCAGTGAATCCAGGGGATGGCATAGATAAAAGTACGAATATAAAGTACTGCATTTATTTTATGGATTTTCCCTGCAATAAAAGCAAAAAGTAATCCCAGAATCAATCCGCCGTAAAACACAAATCCACCCTGCATTAATTCATTAAAATAATTAAATTCAAATATTCTGCCCCATTCAATCAAATCCCCGGAAACAATAAGAAATAATGCTTTTGCTCCTATAAACCCACCTAAAAAGGTATAGGCTTCCAGGATAATAAAATCATTACCATCAAGTTTATTTTTCTTAATCATATAGATTGCAAGAAGATTTGCTGAAATGACTCCCAATACAATACATAGTCCATAAGAAGGAATACTAAAATTTCCTAATTTAAAGTATAAATGCATAATTTACCTCATAAAAAGCTCCTATGACTAATTGATCATAGGAGCTTTATGTACTCTTGCTAAAAGAATTATAATGTTGCTACTGTACCTATACATGCGATACATGCAATATAAAGGATTATGCATAAAATCAATCCAATAATTGACAACACCAAACCTGCAGTTGCAATTCCCTTCTTATCAAGGTTTTTTCTACCAAGAGCTCCTAATACAATACCGATGATAGCGAGGATTGCCCCTAACCATCCGAGAGAGCCTGCTGAAAACAAACCAATAATAACAGCAATGATACCAAGCACTAATGATGCTATACCCATTATGATGAATTCCTCCTTATTTTTATTTGAATTACTCATATCAAAAGTATACAAAATATGTCGTTTATTGTCAAGCCAATTATTAACTTTCTATAAAATTTCTATAAACCAATTTAAAAAACAAAACAGAATGAAAAATAATATAGTATCAGATATGATAGTATGAGTGCAAAAAGGATTGTTTTTCTTAATACTTTGTATTATACTGTCAAAGTAAATTTAAATAACAAATTATAAGGTGGTAATCATATGGCATTATTAGAGCAGTGGAGAAAAACGGCATATTCCGAAACAGAGGACAAGCAAGCGCTTCAACAAATGTGGACGGCTTATTTTGAAGAAGAGAAAAATATTTATGCCGAGCTTTTAAAAAATCCGGACACTGCGGTAAAGGGCACCGTAAAGGAATTGGCTGAGAAATTTGATGTAGGCATCATGAGCATGACCGGCTTTTTGGATGGCATCAATGACAGCTTAACAGAAAAGAATCCCATTGAGGAAATGGAAGAGGATACAGTAGTAAGCTTAGACTTTGATAAGGAATTGCTATATAAAAATATGGTTTCGGCTCAAGCAGACTGGCTATATGGCTTGGAAGAGTGGAATACTATTTTTGATGAGGAAACCAGAAAGGCTCTGTATAAGGAACAAAAGGCTTCTACCACTATCCGTAAGGATACCAAAATATATCCAAACGATCCCTGCCCTTGCGGAAGCGGAAAAAAACATAAAAAATGCTGCGGTAAAAATCAGTAGAGGTGATTGAGTGGAAACCAGAGTGTTACAGGCGGTAAAATTGTTTGAGTCAGGTTATAATTGTGCCCAATCGGTGTTTACAACATATGCTGATTTAGTAGGGATGGATCATGAAAAGGCATTAATGATCTCCTGCCCCTTGGGTGCAGGCGTAGGTCGTATGCGTGAGGTGTGCGGCGCGGTAACGGCTATGTCCATGCTCTTAGGCTTAAAGGAAGGAAATGCGGATCCTTCGGATCAGGAAGCCAAAGCTTATGTTTATGCAAAAACCAGGCAGATAGCGGACTGTTTTAAAGAAGAAAGCGGCAGTATCATATGCAAAGAGCTTCTGGGAATAGATGGAAGAGAAGATAGTGCGGCGCCCTCTGTCAGAACGAAAGACTTTTATGAAAAACGACCCTGCGGCAGGCTGATTGCTTTGGCAGCACAGATTATTGAGGATATAATATTTACCGAAGAATTTAAAAAGCAATAATAATTGGAATTTAAAAAGTCTTTACAGACTTAAATAAATGAGATATGATATCTATATTATATAAAGAATATATCTTAAAACATGGAAGAGAAGAGTAGGATGAAGCTAAGTAGCAGAGAAGGGTGCCCGAGAATCGGTGGTGTAAGCACCCATACGAATATCATCTGAAGACCGTCTCTGAGTGACTCTAATAAAGTCCGCAAGCCTGCGTTATGGGCAAATGAAGCGGTCTTGTGTTTTTACACAGGGCAAGCAGGGTGGAACCGCGTATATTACGTCCCATGCATTATAATTATAATGCATGGGATTTTTATTTATAGGAAGGTGCACTATAAAATAAAAAACACTCCGCTGTTGGTCACACTGTGGCGGTAAGAAAGTTGAGGAGAGAGTATGAAGATTACATTAAAGGATGGTTCTCAAAGAGAATACGAGCAGGCAATATCCGTGTATGATATTGCAAGAGATATCAGTGAAGGTTTGGCAAGGGTTGCCTGTGCCGCCGAAATAGACGGCAAGGTGGAGGATTTACGTACAATTATAAACAAAGACTGTGAACTGAATATATTAACTGCAAATGATAAGGAAGGGCTTCGGGTGGTACGCCATACCGCTTCCCATGTATTGGCTGAGGCAGTACAAAGACTATTTCCGGAGGCAAAGCTGGCAATCGGACCTTCAATTGATACAGGGTATTATTATGATTTTGAGCATGAGCCTTTTACCAGAGAAGATTTAGACAAGCTGGAAGCAGAGATGAAAAAGATAATAAAAGAAGGCAATAAATTAGAGAAGTTTACACTACCCAGAAATGAAGCGATTGCTTTTATGGAAGAAAAAAATGAGCCTTATAAAGTGGAGCTCATTCGTGATTTGCCGGAAGATTCCATTATATCTTTTTACAGTCAGGGTGATTTTGTGGATTTATGTGCCGGCCCTCATCTCATGAGCACAAAAGGGATTAAAGCTTTTAAATTGACCTCTTCCTCCGGTGCTTATTGGAGGGGAAAATCTGAAAACACTATGCTGCAACGTATATACGGCACTGCTTTTAATAAAAAGGAAGAACTGGAAGAATATTTGGTATATTTGGAAAATATAAAAAACAAGGATCACAATAGGCTGGGTCGTGAAATGGAATTATTTACGACGGTAGATGTAATCGGTCAGGGACTCCCTCTTTTAATGCCTAAGGGCGCTAAAATGCTGCAGATTTTACAACGTTGGATAGAGGATGAAGAAGACAATAACTGGGGCTATATGAGAACCAAAACACCACTTATGGCAAAGAGTGATTTGTATAAGATATCTGGACATTGGGACCACTATAAAGAAGGGATGTTTGTTTTTGGTGATGAGGAAAAGGATAAGGAGGTATATGCCCTGCGTCCTATGACCTGTCCATTCCAGTATTATGTGTATAAGGCAAGCCAGAAATCTTATCGTGACCTGCCCTGCCGTTATAGCGAAACATCAACACTTTTTAGAAACGAGGATTCCGGTGAGATGCACGGACTGACACGAGTGCGGCAGTTTACCATCTCAGAAGGGCATCTGATTGTAAGACCGGATCAGATGGTGGAAGAGTTTAAAGGTTGCTTAAAGCAAGCAAAATACTGTCTGGATACATTGGGAGTAGGAGATGATGTTACCTATAGGCTCTCTAAATGGGATCCTAATAATACAGAAAAATATATTGGGGATAAAGAAGTTTGGGAGGCAACACAAAATGATATCAGGGAAGTGCTTCTGGAGCTGGAAATTCCGTTTATTGAAGAAGAAGGTGAAGCAGCTTTCTATGGTCCTAAAGTAGATATTCAGGCAAAGAATGTTTACGGCAAGGAAGATACCATGATTACGATTCAATGGGATGCGGTGCTGGCGGATCAGTTTGATATGTACTATATTGACCAGAACGGTGATAAGCAACGTCCCTATATCATTCACAGAACCTCTATGGGCTGCTATGAAAGAACACTGGCATGGCTGATCGAGAAATATGAAGGTAAATTTCCCACATGGCTCTGCCCGGAACAGGTACGTGTGCTTCCGATTTCAGAAAAATATGCCGCATATGGTGCAAAGGTAGCAGCAGAATTGAAAAAGAGCGGTGTCTTAGTAACCGTAGATAATCGTTCCGAGAAAATCGGATATAAGATACGTGAGACAAGGCTGGCAAAAGTACCGTATATGCTGGTGGTAGGGCAAAAGGAAGAGGAAGAAAATATAGTTTCAGTCAGAAGTCGGTTTCTTGGGGATGAAGGAGCAAAGCCTTTAGAATTATTTACAAAAGAAATTTTAGAAGAAATCAGAACCAAGGCAATTCGCAAGGAGCAGGCAGCGGAAGAGAAAAAACAATAAAAAAGGATACAAAAGAAATTAAAATACACGCGCATAAGAAGGATACTTTTAAGTCATACTATTTTTGATAATATATTTTAAAAGGAGGATCCAAAATGGCTGAATTATGTTGCAGTGTAGAAAATTGTACCTATAATGACCAATTATTATGCTGTAAAGGTGATATCAATGTGGGTGGAGAACAGGCATGTAGAGAAGAAGACACCTGCTGCGAAAGCTTTATCCAAAGAAGAGAAGGCGCATATGTCAGTTCTATATCGCATCCGAGCCGTGTGATCAGCATAGACTGTGAGGCAACGAAATGTGTTTATAATGAAGATTATAAATGCCAAGCTGACCATGTTGATATCAGAGGTTGTGGCGCGGATGACTGTAGGGAAACTGCTTGCGGAACGTTTAAAGAGCAATAATATCAGTGGCTTTTATATAAATATAAAAATTAGATATAAAATATTCAATTATATGCTTGTTATCTGTCCACTTTTTAACATATAATAGACGAAGAGACATAATCTCAAATATATATGTAGAGAGAGGAGAAGTAAGCATGAGATTTTTTATTGACACGGCCAACATTGAAGACATTCAAAAAGCAAATGATATGGGTGTAATCTGTGGCGTTACCACCAATCCTTCCCTGATTGCAAAAGAGGGTCGCGTATTTGAAGAGGTAATTAAGGAAATTGCTTCTATCGTAGACGGTCCTATCAGCGGTGAAGTTAAGGCAACTACAGTGGATGCCGAGGGAATGATTCTGGAAGGACGCGCAATTGCGGCAATCCATCCCAATATGGTGGTGAAAATCCCCATGACGGTAGAAGGATTGAAAGCTTGTAAGGTGCTTTCGGCGGAAGGCATTAAGACAAATGTAACCCTTATTTTTACTGCTAATCAGGCACTATTGGCCGCAAGAGCCGGCGCTACCTATGTTTCTCCATTTTTAGGCAGACTGGATGATATCAGCATAAGAGGTGTGGATTTAATACGTGAAATTGCAGATATTTTTGCGGTAACGGATTTAGATACACAAATTATAGCAGCAAGTGTCCGCAATCCGGTTCATGTTACGGATTGTGCATTGGCAGGTGCTGAAATAGCAACGGTTCCATATAAGGTAATCGTTCAAATGACAAAACATCCTTTAACGGATAGCGGAATTGATAAATTCCAAGCCGATTACAGGGCTGCATTTGGCGAATAAAAATTAAATATTAAATCCGGTATCTCTTTTACAAGGGATATCGGATTTTTTAATGGTGGAAGTATCATTTTAGTTATGGTAGAATATAATTTAGTTTAGCATTTTACATAAGGGGAAAACTTTAGTCAGAGGTGATATACAGATGAAAAAACAAAAACTTGTCATAAAAGGAAAGCTCCTTTTATTCAGCGCAATGCTTTTATTCTTTTCAGGCTGTGGGAATAGCGGCGGTGGCACCGGAATAGAAGAGGGGATGCAGCATATTATATCCATGGATTACAACGCTGCTCTTACCTCCTTTGAGGCGGCAAGAGAAAAAGGTGAGGATGAACGGCTGCTCACACGCGGCATGGGCATTGCCTATATGGGACTTACCGATTATAACAGTGCGATAGAAAACTTTATGGCATGTCTTTCCTTGAGTGACGGTATGATTTGCGATTTGGACTATGATGTAAATTATTATCTGGCTGCGGCTTTTCAAAAAGCAGGTAGGTATCGTGAGGCAGAAGAAGTTTATAATGCTATTTTAGCTCTCAGACCAACGGATACGGATGCATATTATCTTCGGGGAAATGCCAAGCTCTCCCAAGGACAATATTTGACGGCTAAGGAAGATTTTGATCAGGTAGTGGAGCTGGAACCCAATAATTACAGTCGTTTGATTCAGGTATATGAAGTCCTTTTAGCGGATGGCTATAAGGAGCCGGGACAAGAATATCTGGAAACCGCACTTACGGAGAGAGCGGATAAAATGAATGCCTTTGATAAAGGGCGTATTCAGTATTATTTGGGAAATTTTGAACAGGCACAATTATTATTGGATGAGGCTAAAAGCGGCGGCGGAGCCGAGGTTTATCTGTATTTGGGAATGTCCTATGAGGCTACCGGAGATTACAATTATGCCATTACAAATGTATATACCAATTATTTAAATAAAAATGAAGGCGATGCCAGTATTTATAACCAGCTTGGACTCTGCTATATGAAACAGGAGGATTATGACGCAGCTATGACAGCGTTTCATAATGCCATGCAGATACCCGACAATGGCATCATGCAGACCTTGCAGTTCAATGAAATTATTGCATATGAATATATGGGAGAATATATGCAGGCATCGGTGCTATTAGAAAATTATCTGAAAACTTATCCTGATGATATAGAGGCACAAAGAGAATTCGGATTTCTATCAACTCGTTAACAAACGGAATAAATGTTATAACATATAAATGTGCCTGAAATTCAACTTAGAATTTCAGGCACATTTATGCTACTATCATAGCATTTTATAAAATAAAAGTCTAGTATTAATTTAGTTTTCCTGTATACTCCTAACTATCCCATTAGGTATTGGGATTTTCCAGTGGCTCTACTCTCCATAATACTTTGTCAGCCGGTTTTTCTAACCATTCCAATGAGCCCCTAAGTGTAAAAGCATGTTCAGCATAGGCTTCCATGCTTTTAGGAATCCCTTAGGGTCTCATTTCCATAGAAAAAGATGGCGTTCCAAAGTAATATGAGAGTAGAGCCACTGGGAAATCACAATTGACATATGATTCCAAAATAATAAGGAGAACCGCGGATGGAAAAGGACTGGCCGGAAGAAAAACAGTATTTTGATGAGTGCAGACAGCTAATCAAGAGTAATATGGAGAAATACGAGATAGAATTTGATGAAAGGCATAATAAGACGCAGGAGCTGTTCCGTGCCATGCAGGGCGGTGATGTGGAATTGTACAATCAAATGATGACAAGTGCGAGCTTAGAGGAGCATGCCGCAAACCAGCTTCGTAAAAACCGTGCTGCTTATGACAGTCCGTATTTTGGGAGAATTGAATATCTTGATAAAGAAGCGGAAAAAGAAACAAAGGTATATATCGGCAAAAACGGAGTGTTCCGCAATAAAACGGAGGTTCTGATTGCGGATTGGCGAGCCCCCATTTCCAGTGTCTATTATGAAAATGAAATCGGTGACGGACATTACTTCCTTCCCGACGGTACAGAATTTCCGATTCATGTATATGCAAAGAGAACCTATGATATCGGCAAGGGTGTTTTAAACGGGTATTATGACAGTGATATTGCTTCGAATGATGCACTCTTAATACAATATCTCTCTAAAAATAAAGAAGCGGTATTGGGAGATATTATTGCAACCATCCAGAAGGAACAGAATCAAATCATCAGAGAATCTCCATTTAAAAATATTTTAGTGCAAGGTGTGGCCGGAAGCGGAAAGACCACCGTGGCAATGCACAGAATTTCCTATATTTTATATAATTACAAGGAAAGGTTTACTTCCAATGAATTTTGTATCATCGGCGGGAATGACTTATTGCTTTCTTATATCACAAGCGGGCTGCCGGAGTTGGATGTGCATAATGTAAAGCAAAAGCGGATGGACGCAATGTTTTCCCATTTATTAAAAAAAGAATGGATAAAAAAATATAAAATAACAGAACCCCTGCCCGATGCCTCTGTGAGGAGCCGAATTGACTTTTGCCTGCATTTAGAGCTGTATCTATTACATTTGCGTGAGGATACGATTGCGGATATAGGGCTGAAAGATACGGAGCTGGGAACCATACTGACGCAAACAAGCATAGAACGGCTGTGCGCAGAAAATCCGGAATATAGCATCTATAGATTGCTGACGACTTTGGATGAAAGGGTGAGAACCAGAATTAAGTTTCTGAGTCCCGAAGGGGAAAAGGAGTATCTACAGAAACAATACCGAAAATACAAAGGATATTATAAAAGTAAAGCCACAGGAAAAAGCATTTATACTTTATATAGGGAGTTCCTTGCTCGGTTTGATAAGGAATTTCCGGACAGTATAGATATTGCAGCACATGAAAAAAGGGCTGCCGAGGGAAAATATGATTTATATGATCTTGTAGCAATGGTGCTTATCTATTATAGGGTGAAGCAAAAGAAAGAGGATGAAGAGTTCGGACAGATTTTTATAGATGAGGCACAGGACTTTGGAGTTGCTCCCTATTATGTTCTGAAAAAAGTATTACCCGCCTGTTATTTTACCGTTATGGGTGATGTTTCCCAGAATATCAATTATGAGACCGGTATGAATGACTGGGAGGATCTACGGAAGTGGTTTCTGGACGGAGAAAAAGATGTATTTAGACTGCTCAAGCAAAGTTACCGGAATACCATTGAGATTTCGGAGTATGCCGGCAGGATTTTGGAAAAAGCATCCATCGGACGCTATAAGATAAAACCGGTTATCAGACACGGTATCCCCGTACAGGAATATAGCGTGGAAAGAGAAGAGATTTTATATCATAGAGCACAGGAAATAATCCTTTTGGCAAAGGAAAAAGAGTATTCCGGCATAGCGGTAATCTGCCGGGAAGATAAGGAATGTGAATGGATTAAAAAATGGTTAGAGGAAGTAACGGTGCTGCCCGTACATTTGACTAAGGGCCTTGAATTTGATGTTGTAATCTTATGGAATCCTCCCTTAATAGAGGAAATAAAGAGCCAAAAAGCAGCAAAATTGATGTATGTGGCTTCTACCAGAGCCCTCCACGAATTGCACATTTTGCGTTTGCAAAATGATTGACACACAATATGTAGTGTTTTGCGTTGACTTTCCATGTTCAAGGTGATAAACTGAATTTAATGTAAAAAAAAGGGAGGGATTTTTGTTGCTTCAGGTAATCAAAAGAAATGGGGATAAGGTAGATTTTACACTGACTAAGATTAATGATGCCATTATGAAGGCATTTACAGCGACACAAATGCAGTACAGTAATGACATTGTGGATTTGCTGGCGCTTCGTGTATCTGCTGATTTCCAGGATAAGGTAAAAGAGAGCGCTGTTTATGTAGAAGATATTCAAGACAGCGTAGAAAAAGTGTTGGGACAAGCAGGCTATGAGGAAGTAGCAAAGGCTTACATCCTTTATCGTAAACAGCGTGAGAAAATGCGTACGATGAAATCTACGATTTTGGATTATAAGGACGTGGTAAACAGCTATGTAAAGGTGGAGGACTGGAGAGTAAAAGAGAATTCCACTGTTACTTATTCCGTCGGCGGTCTTATTTTAAGTAACTCGGGTGCGGTGACGGCAAACTACTGGCTTTCCGAAATTTATGACCAGGAAATTGGGGACGCACACCGTAATGCGGATATTCACATTCATGATTTATCAATGCTCACGGGATATTGTGCGGGATGGTCATTACAGCAGCTTATTAAAGAAGGCTTAGGCGGCATTACCGGCAAGATTACATCTGCACCCGCAAAGCATTTATCCGTGCTCTGCAATCAGATGGTAAACTTCCTCGGTATCATGCAAAATGAATGGGCCGGTGCACAGGCATTTTCTTCTTTTGATACTTATTTGGCACCTTTTGTTAAGGTGGATAATTTAAGCTATTTTGATGTAAAGAAAGCGATAGAAGCTTTTATTTACGGCGTAAATACACCCAGCCGCTGGGGGACTCAGGCTCCTTTTTCCAATATTACATTGGATTGGACCGTGCCCAACGATTTAGCGGAGCTTCCGGCTATTATTGGCGGCAAGGAAATGGACTTTAAATATAAGGATTGTAAAAAAGAAATGGATATGGTCAATAAGGCTTTTATAGAAACCATGATTGAAGGGGATTCCAACGGAAGGGGTTTTCAGTATCCCATTCCCACCTATTCTATAACAAAGGATTTTGACTGGTCCGATAATGAAAATAACAGGCTATTATTTGAAATGACAGCAAAGTACGGCACACCGTATTTTTCAAATTATATCAATTCCGATATGGAACCTTCCGATGTACGAAGCATGTGTTGCCGCCTGCGTTTGGATTTACGTGAGCTACGCAAGAAAACCGGCGGTTTCTTCGGCTCCGGTGAAAGTACAGGAAGCGTGGGTGTGGTTACCATTAATATACCCAGAATTGCCTATTTATCGGCTAATAAGGATGAGTTTTATACACGCCTGAATCATATGATGGATATTGCGGCACGTTCCCTGAAAATAAAGCGCGGTGTTATAACAAAGCTTTTAGAGGAAGGCCTGTATCCGTATACCAAGCGTTATTTAGGTAATTTTGACAATCATTTTTCTACAATCGGCTTAATCGGTATGAATGAAGCCGGCTTAAATGCCAACTGGCTGAGAGCCGATATGACGGAGCGGAGTACACAGGAATTTTCAAAAGAAGTATTGAACCATATGCGGGAGAGGCTTTCCGATTATCAGGAGCAGTATGGAGATTTATATAATTTAGAAGCAACACCTGCCGAAAGCACTACTTATCGATTGGCTAAGCATGACAGGAAACGTTGGCCTGCAATTAAAACAGCAGGTAATCCGGAAGATACGCCTTATTATACCAATTCCTCCCATCTGCCGGTTGGTTACACGGAAGATTTATTCGATGCATTGGATATTCAGGATGATTTACAGACGCTTTATACATCGGGTACCGTATTCCATGCCTTTTTAGGAGAAAAAATGCCCGACTGGAAGGCAGCGGCAAATCTTGTAAAAACCATTGCGAATAATTATAAACTGCCTTATTATACACTTTCTCCCACATATTCTATCTGTAAGGAGCATGGATATCTGGCTGGTGAAGTAAAAACCTGTCCTCAATGCGGACAGATTACAGAGATTTACAGCCGTATTACCGGCTATTACAGACCGGTACAGAATTGGAATGACGGCAAGCTGCAAGAGTATGCAAACCGTACCAACTATGATGTAAAGAATTCCGTATTGAAGCGTCCTGTTAACACAGTGGTAACCCTATCTAATTATTCTAAAGATGTTGAGGTATCCATGGAAGCACCTGAGGATGTGAAGTATCTTTTCACAACGAAAACTTGTCCGAACTGTAAGCTTGCCAAGAGCTACTTAAAGGATGAGAAATATCTTGTGATTGATGCGGAGGAGAACAGGGAACTGGTACAGCGTTATGGAGTTATGCAGGCACCCACTTTGGTGGTGGTAAACGGCGACAGCTACGAGAAATATATCAATGCTTCCGTAATTAAAAAATATGCAGAAAGTAAAGTGGTATTAACCCAAAATTAATAGAAAAACGGCATGCGGCAGGAGTCGTTTGCCGTTTTTCCTATGTTGCACAATAAAGTATAATATGGTACAATTCTTCCAGCAAAATGGAAGAAGGAGGCAGATAATGATAAACACGCTGATAGAGAAAATCAAGCGAACGAATGCTCCTATTGTTGTAGGATTAGATCCTATGCTGCATTTTATACCGGAGCATATTCAAAAAAAGGCATTTACGGAATTGGGAGAAACCTTAGCCGGTGCGGCAGAGGCTGTTTGGCAGTACAATAAAGGAATCGTAGATGCGGTTTATGATTTGATTCCGGCAGTGAAACCTCAGATTGCCATGTATGAACAGTTTGGCATTGAGGGGATGAAGGCTTTTCAGAAAACAGTGGATTACTGTAAAGAAAAAGGCTTGGTGGTAATCGGTGATATCAAGCGTGGAGACATCGGATCGACCTCCGAAGCCTATGCCATAGGCCATTTAGGAAAAGTAATGGTTGGTAATCAGCAATTTTATGGATTTAATGAAGATTTTGCAACGGTTAATCCATACCTTGGTTCCGATGGTGTTAAACCGTTTATTAAGGTTTGCAGAGAAGAAAAAAAAGGCATCTTCATTCTTGTAAAGACATCAAATCCCAGTAGCGGGGAGTTTCAGGACAGATTGATAGACGGCAAGCCCTTATATGAGCTGGTTGGTGAAAAGGTGGCCGAATGGGGCATGGAATGCATGGGCGACTCCTACAGCTATGTGGGAGCGGTGGTAGGAGCTACCTACCCGGAGCAGGGAAGACGATTAAGAAAAGTTATGCCAAAGACTTTTATTCTGGTACCCGGCTATGGTGCACAGGGTGGAAAAGGTGCCGATTTGGTACATTTCTTCAATGAAGACGGATTGGGTGCCATAATCAATTCATCCAGGGGCATTATTGCAGCCTATCAGCAGGAGAAATATGCTTCCTTTGGGGATACGGGCTATGCGGATGCGGCAAGAGCTGCCGTGATAGAGATGCGTGAGGATATTGCAGATGCTTTAGCGGCAAGATAGTATAGCAAATTTATTGAAAGATTTCCCCGTAGTATGTTATAATATTAATTACGAGTTTTTTACTTATTATGAGAGAGGCTTTGATTCTTTAAGGAGGTCAGTATGCAACAGTATAAGCAGGAATTTATCGAATTTATGATAGACTGCAAGGTTTTAAAGTTTGGAGATTTTACTTTAAAGAGCGGTAGAAAAAGCCCGTTTTTTATGAATGCAGGTGCTTATGTGACAGGAGCACAGCTAAAGAGATTGGGACAATTTTATGCACAGGCAATCCATAATACCTACGGTGATGATTTTGATGTATTATTCGGACCTGCTTATAAGGGAATTCCCTTAAGTGTGGCAACTGCTATTTCCTATAGCGAAATCTATGGTAAGGAAATCCGTTATTGCTCTAACAGAAAAGAAGTAAAAGACCATGGTGATGTGGGGATACTCTTAGGCAGCAAGTTGGTGGACGGGGATAAAATAATCATCATCGAAGATGTTACGACCTCAGGAAAATCTATTGATGAGACGTTTCCTATTATAAAAGCGCAGGCAGATGTGGAAATAAAGGGCTTGATGGTTTCCTTAAATCGTGAGGAGGTGGGTCCCTCCGGTAAAATAAGTGCTCTTTCGGAAATACAGGAAAGATATGGTATTGAAACCGATGCAATCGTAAGTATGAGTGAAGTGATGGAATATTTGTATAATAAATCCTATAAAGGACAAATTTATATAAACGATACTATTAAAAATGCAATCGACAAATATTATGAGCAATATGGTGTAAAGGGATAAGGAGATTAAACTAATGGAAGAAAAATTGTATAAAACCATGCGGAGAACCGGCGCAGCCAATATTGTGGTAGGAATACTCACTTTGGTAGTAGGAATTACCAGCGGCATTATTTTGATAATCTGTGGCTCCAAGCTGCTGACGCGTAAGTCCAAAATATTGTTTTAGAGGCGGATGGGCATTTCCTGGGGAGGTGCCCTTTTATCTTTACCAGGCATATCCGGGAGAGTTTTTATGGGTCGTAAACCAAATTATATTTTTACCAACAAAAGACATTCAAACAGGGCGGTGATGTCTGCTATATTAGGCATAATCAGTACCCTTTCTCTTGCCGCGGTTATTTATCTCACCTATGTTCAGGATGGGGAGGCACCGGCGGGCTATGGTGTAACCGGTCTTCTTGTGGCGATTTTTTCCGTAACGGGATTAATCCTGGGGATTGTGACAGTGGTGGAAAAGGATAGGTATAAATTATTTCCATGTCTGGGCATCCTGTTTAATATGATTGCACTTGCAGGGATCGGTTTTGTGGTTTATGCGGGGTTGTATTTATGAATCGTTATGAGGAGCCGTGCAAATCACATACGATAGATCCTTTGCCCGCTGGGGACATATTTTAAGATAAGGGAAAATAAAGGAAAGGTTGTTTGCCAATTGGGTAATATAAAAATGGATGAATTATTACAGGAAAGATATCAGCTTTCAAAAGATCGGATTGCAGAAATAGAAAAAGAGGAAATTTCGGATACAGCCTTTACCCATTTTTTTAATACGGGTGCAAAATGGCTGTCTCATTTATATGAAACATATGAACTTTTACAAAGCGGTGCCTTCCATGAGATGAGTCTTACGCAATTAGAGGAGTTAAATAAAGAGCATTATTGGGAGCTGCAGGAGCAAAACTATATGAATAGCTATGCCAATCCCACCTATTCTGCGGAGCGGTTAGGAGCACAATACGGTTCCTTTTTATCCGCATTGTACGGAGAGTTAAGAAATGCAGTCGGATCCGTGTATGAAGGAAGAACCGAGGAGTTTGTGGCAGCTTCAGAATTGTTCTTAGAACTGGCGGGACTGTTTTCCGGTTCGTGGGCGGAAGAGAAAAAGCTTCCTCCCTATGAAGAAATCAGACTGAGTTTCTATTGGTATATGAGTGATTATGCTGACATTCGATCTGAAAGACAGATATTTGAAAAAGTAAATCCCAGAACGGATGCAATTAAAAAATTGGTTATAGAAAGTGATTTAACGGATTTACGTTATCTATACCGGTATGGCTGCTATGTTTCTCGATGTGAACTGCGTACGGCTGAATTTTTAAATTCTCTGCCGGAAGAAAAAATTGCCATTATGGCGGATACCTTTACCGAAGGGTACAGAATGGGATTTGCGGTAGGCAATAAGGAGATAGGTATCAAGAAAAGTGTGAGTATACATTATAATCTGGGTTTTGAAAGAGTAATCAGAAGAGCGGTTGAAAACTTTGCCAATATCGGATTGGATACTATTATATATAGAGACAGCTATCAAAGTACGCCGGTCAACAGGCAGTATCTCTATGACCACAAGGATGACAGTGTGCTTTTCTTTGACAAGCAGTATAGTAACCGCAAGCTGGAAACTATAAAATATGCATATGAACAAGTAAAAGAGGCGGCAGGCCTGTACGGCGGTCCGGCTGTTATGGAGGTATTCGGAGAAACACCCTTTGTGCCTGTATCCAAAGAAGAAGCAATAAAACCGGATGAATCCTATCAGAAACGAATGGTAGAGTATATGTCTGATTTCAGACAGCTTCAGGCGGAGTATATTAAGGAAGAAGAGAGAAGCTTTACGATTATTGCCTTTCCCACACCGGATATCGGGGAGGAGTTTGAAGAGATTTTTGAAGAAATCATACGAATCAATACCTTGGATTATAAGCTTTACCAGAATATCCAACAGACAATAATCGATGTTTTGGATACCGCGGAATTTGTGGAGATAAAAGGAATGAGCGGTAATCGAACCAATCTGAAGGTGATGCTTCATCCCCTCAAGAATGTGCAAAAGGAAACAAAGTTTGAAAATTGTGTGGCTGATGTAAATATTCCCGTGGGAGAGGTGTTTACCTCGCCTGTGCTTAAGGGAACGGAAGGCATTCTCCATGTAAGTAAGGTGTTCTTAAGGGATTTGGAATATAAAGATTTAGAAATTATTTTTAAAGACGGTATGACAACAGAATATGGATGTGCTAATTTTTCCGACCAGGAAGAGGGAAAGCGGTATATCAAAGAAAATATCTTAAACCATCATGTATCTCTGCCCATGGGTGAATTTGCAATAGGTACCAATACCACCGCCTATGTGGTGGCGGAAAAATACAATATCGGTGCAAAATTTCCCATATTGATTGCGGAGAAAATGGGACCTCATTTTGCACTTGGAGATACCTGCTATTCCCATGCGGAGGAAGTAAGGGTATATAATCCGGATGGAAAGGAAATTGTGGCAAGGGAAAATGAGGTGTCGCTGCTTAGAAAGAAGGATATGGCAAAGGCTTATTTTAACTGCCATACAGACATTACGATTCCCTATCATGAACTGGGCGCGGTGACGGCAGTACGCAGTGACGGCAGTAAATGTAATATTATCAGCAAGGGGCGGTTTGTCCTTGCGGGATGTGAAGAATTGAACAAGCCTCTTTCGGACTTATCGTAATAAAGCAAACCACTATATTTAGATATTTTCGAAAAACAGATTGCACCTATAGCAATTTTTTAGTACACTAAAGGTATGGTTATAAAGTAGGAATTGCGAAACAAGTTTCATAATTACCTAATGGATACAAGGTATGAAAGGAGTATTATGGCACAGGTTGGAATAATTATGGGATCTGATTCGGATATGCCGATTATGGCAAAAGCCGCAGAAATTTTAGAGGAGTTGGATATCTCTTATGAGATTACAATTATTTCGGCACATAGGGAGCCGGATGTATTTTTTGAATATGCAAAGAATGCGGAGGAAAAAGGATTTAAAGTAATCATTGCAGGCGCAGGCATGGCGGCACATTTGCCCGGTATGTGCGCTGCTATATTTCCCATGCCCGTTATCGGTATCCCCATGCATACGGCTTCGCTTGGAGGACAGGATTCCCTGTATTCAATCGTACAGATGCCCTCCGGTATTCCGGTTGCTACCGTAGCGATTAACGGAGGTGTTAACGCAGGGCTTTTGGCTGCAAAGATTCTGGCAACCTCGGATACGGTACTTTTAGATAAATTAAAGTCTTATAGCAGAAACCTGAAGGAACAGGTGCAGGCTAAGGATGCAAAGCTACAGGAAATAGGCTACAAAAAATATATGGAGAAATAATGGGAGCAATGCCCATGAAATACAAGGAGAGTAGAAATGGATTATAAGAAGGCAGGCGTTGATATTGAAGCAGGGTATAAATCCGTAGAATTGATGAAAGAACATATAAAGGCCACTATGAGACCTGAAGTACTTGGAGGAATCGGTGGTTTTTCCGGTGCTTTTTCAATAAGTGCATGTAAGGATATGGAAAAGCCTACATTGGTTTCGGGCACCGATGGTGTCGGTACAAAACTAAAGCTGGCATTTTTGCTGGATAAGCACGATACGGTGGGTATTGACTGTGTGGCAATGTGTGTAAATGATATCGCATGTGCGGGAGGAGAGCCCCTGTTTTTTCTTGATTATATTGCATGCGGCAAGAACCATCCCGAGAAAATTGCAGATATTGTAAAAGGAGTATCAAACGGTTGTCAGCAGGCAGGTGCGGCACTGATAGGTGGAGAAACGGCTGAAATGCCCGGATTTTATCCTGAAGATGAATATGATTTAGCGGGTTTTTCCGTAGGTATTGTGGATGAGAAGAATTTAATTACCGGCTTATCCATCCGGCAGGATGATGTATTGATCGGTATTGCATCTTCGGGTGTGCATAGCAATGGATTTTCTCTGGTGCGCAAAGTCTTTGATATGACGAAGGAAAGTTTAAACACTTATTATGATGAGTTGGGGAAGACCTTGGGAGAAGCATTGATCGAACCTACCAGAATTTATGTAAAAGCATTAAGAAGTGTTAAAGATGAAGGCATTACCATAAAAGGCTGCAGCCATATTACGGGCGGAGGCTTCTATGAAAACATTCCCAGGATGCTGCCCGAGGGTGTTCACGCAGTAGTGAAAAAGGATAGCTATGAAGTACCCGCTATTTTCAGGCTCATGCAGAAAACGGGAAATATTGAAGAAGATATGATGTATAATACATATAATATGGGCTTGGGTATGATATTGGCCGTTGCTTTAGAGGATGGAGAGAAAACACTTGCAGCACTTCGGGCAGCAGGCGAGACCGCTTATGAAATCGGGTACTGCAAAGCGGGAGAAAAGGGAGTTACTCTATGTTAAGAGTGGTGATATGCGTATCGGGAGGCGGCACAAATCTGCAGGCGGTTTTGGATGCCGTAGACAGCGGCAGCATTACCAATACGGAGATTATAGCGGTTATCAGCAACAATGCAGGTGCAAAAGCACTTCTGCGGGCAGAAGAACATAAGATACCCGGTATCCTTATGTCCCCCAAAAATTATACCGACAGGGAAAGCTATAATGAAGCATTTACGGAAAAAATCTGTGAACTGAATCCGGATTTAATTGTACTGGCGGGATTCTTGGTAAAAATCCCCTATGCTATGACGGAAAAGTTCAGTAATCGTATCGTCAATATCCATCCATCCTTAATTCCTTCTTTTTGCGGTGTAGGCTGCTATGGGCTTAAGGTGCATGAAGAGGCACTCCGGCGAGGCGTAAAAGTAACAGGGGCAACGGTTCATTTTGTAAATGAAGGGATGGACGAGGGGCCCATTATTGCGCAGAAGGCGGTGATGGTAGAGGATGGGGATACACCTGAGATTTTACAGCGCCGTGTGATGGAGCAGGCCGAATGGGTATTGCTTCCCAAGGCGATTGACGATATAGCTAATAAACGTCTTTTGATAAAGGACGGTCATGTATACCTAAAATAAAGGCTGTGCGCATAAAGTATACAATAGGGAGGAAATTCATGAAAGTAGTAATCGTAGGCGGCGGTGGCAGAGAGCATGCTATAGCAGTCAGTATGAGGAAGAGTAAGAGGGTTAATAAGCTTTACTGTGTACCCGGTAATGCAGGGATTGCACAGATTGCGGAGTGTGAACCTTCCATCGGAGTCATGGAATTTGACAAAATAGCAGCGTTTGCGAAGGAGAAAGAGGCGGATTTGGTAGTGGTAGGACCGGATGATCCCCTGGTAGGCGGTCTGGTGGATGAACTGCAAAAAGCAGGTCTGCGTGTCTTCGGACCCGATAAAAGGGCGGCCCTTCTGGAGGGCAGCAAGGCTTTTTCCAAGGATTTGATGAAGAAATATCAGATTCCCACGGCAGCTTATGAGACCTTTGATGATCCTCAGAAAGCACTTACCTATTTAGAGACGGCCAGGATGCCCGTTGTACTGAAAGCGGATGGGTTAGCACTGGGTAAAGGCGTATTGATTTGTAATACATTGGATGAAGCAAGGCTTGGCGTAAAGGAAATTATGCTGGATAAGCATTTTGGAAATGCGGGGAACCGCATGGTGATAGAAGAGTTTATAACAGGCAGGGAGGTTTCCGTTCTTTCCTTTGTGGACGGAAAAACAATTAAAACAATGACCTCAGCACAGGATCATAAGCGTGCGCAGGATGGTGACCGGGGGCTCAATACCGGCGGGATGGGAACTTTTTCTCCCAGTCCCTTTTATACAAAAGAAGTGGATGATTTCTGCCGTAAGTACGTTTATCAAAAAACAGTGGACGCCATGGCGGCGGAGGGCAGGGTATTTAAGGGAGTTATCTTTTTTGGGCTGATGCTGACATCCGAAGGTCCTAAGGTATTGGAATACAATGCAAGATTCGGGGATCCGGAGGCACAGGTAGTACTTTGCAGGATGGAAAATGATATTTGTGATGTGATGGAGGCATGTATCGACGGCACATTAGATAAAATAGACCTTCGTTTTGAGGACAATGCGGCGGTTTGTGTGGTATTGGCTTCGGAAGGATATCCGATTTCCTATGAAAAAGGTTTTGAAATAACCGGGCTTGAAAGGTTTGAAGAAAAGGAAGATTATTATTGTTTCCATGCAGGAAGCAAGTTTGATGATAAAGAATGTATTGTAACCAATGGCGGCCGTGTATTGGGCATTACTGCCAAGGGAACGGATTTAGTGCAAGCCCGTACAAAAGCTTATGAAGCAACAGGGTGGGTGGATTTTGCCAACAAATATATGCGGCGTGATATTGGAAAGGCAATAGAAGAAACCTAATATTATAATAAGGCGGTGCATATGAAAAGCAAAAAGAAGATGATAGAGCTGGATGAATATCATAGGCCACAATACTGCAAGGAATGTAATGGGATTATGATATTTAAAGGGGTAGGTGAATATCAGTGTGAAGATTGTAATGCTTTAGAGTATGACGATTATGGCAAGGTAAGATTATATATTGAAAAGCACAAAGGCGCAACGGCGGCAGAAGTAGAAGCGGCAATCGGAGTAAAACAAAGATCAATCAGAAATATGCTGAAAGAAGGAAGGTTTGAGATTTCATCTGATTCCAAAGCATTTCTATACTGTGAGCTATGCGGTAATAAAATACGATACGGAAGATTATGTAAGGAATGCGAGATAGATCACCACAGATGTTTGGAAGCAAACAGGGGGCTGGAGCGTAAAACAAAAAAACAAGGATTTGGACTTGGCAAAGAAGGTGCCAGCGGTGAAAAACGGTTTCGATGGGAAAAATAAGACGCCGGCAAAGTACAGATTGGAGGAGATTATGAGGTACAGCAAAGAAAAAGCTATGAAAATTACAAAGAGAGCCGGAGGTATTTTGGCAGGAATACTTTGTGCAATGATACTTACATTGTTACTGCCTGCGACTGATGTTTTTGCGCAGATCGAGGGAACGGTAACGGCATCCTCTGCTAATATCCGTGCCACTGCCGATACAAGCGGTACACCGCTTGCAAGTGTGATGAAAGGTGATAAGCTGTCAATTAAAGAAGAAGTAACGGGCACAGACGGGCAATTGTGGTATAAGGTGTTTGTGGATTCCAGTACGCTGGGGTTTGTTCGTGCCGACTTGGTGAGTGTAGATGGCGATAGTGCAGTGCCATCGGGAACGGATACCGGTACGGATACATCTGCGGCAGGCAATACCGGCACAGC
>CAZJAS010000014.1:0-33590 GCA_964544135.1 uncultured Clostridium sp.
ATTTTCAATATTTTAAGAATCGGGAAATATAATTGTGATTATTTTAGTAAATTAGTATTATTTTAAAAAGCAGTGACGATTATTCCCTCGCCACTGCCTCCGCTTTCATTTGCACTCTTTCAAGACATTGATTTATATCACCGTCTCTGAGACTGTTCTGAAATTCCGCTTCCAAGATATTCTCAATCTCGTATGTTTTACTCCCATAATTTACCGCAGGAATCCGATTTGCCAACTGAGTCAAAATTTTCGTAACTTGCTGACCTCCGAAGAAGGGTTCCTCTGCTTCATAATTATAAAAAACCGTAGGATCCTTTACCGATGGTATAATACCGATCTCCTCTATGAGCTTATCTAAAAATGCATCGTTTTCACCAAACATGGTAACCACAAAATCCGTTGCCGCTTGGGAATTAGCTGAATTTTTTAAAACATACCATGCGCTTCCTCCTACATTGGATGCTGCTACAGCATCGGGATTTTGCGCTACAATCGGAATCGGTGCCACCCTCCACAAACCGGTCTGCTCTTCATTTTCCTTAATACTGGAAATAATCCAACCTCCACTAAGGATTGTTGCCACTTCACCTTTCTGAAATGATGATATGAATTCATTCCAGCCGTTTACACTCTTACCGATATCATTTTGCAAAAGCTGTAAATATACTTCCAAAGCCTGATGTAAGGCTATATTATCCACAATATCGGGAGTGCTTCCATCCTGCTTTACATACCACTTCCCATTGCTTTGCATTATCAATCTAATCAGGGGAAGATCCGTAGGATCCAGCGTCAGCATGGGAATGCCGGTTTTACTATAAACGTCTTTTCCGATTTCTATATATCTGTCCCATGTAAGATTCTGCATATCCTCTTCCGTATAACCCGCACGCTCCAAGATATCAAGCCGGTAAAATAAAACCGCCGTTCCACTGTCAAAGGGAATTCCATACATGCGTCCGTCACGGGAGCATAATTGTTTTTTATAATCCACAAACCGTTCATAATCAATCCGATCCGTTAAATCTACAAACTCGTCATCATAGGAAGCCAAGACCGCCTGTACATCATAATCCTCCATCATAATAATATCCGGCAGATTCTGATATACCTTTGCCGATAGAATGTTTTTTACATCCGCCATTATTTCTTCTCTCTCTTTGGTCTCTATTATAATGCGGACATCTGTATGCAAGTGCTCATACTCCTCGGCTGCCATTTTTGCTGCCTTGATATTAAAGGTTTCATCCCATGCCCAAATAATAATTTCCTGGGGTGCTTCCTGCGCTTTGCTATTACCTTTATGGGAAGCACAACCTGATAAAAGGATGGATATAAGAAATAAAATGGATATTATATAAATTCTCTTTCTATTCCTCCTCATAATCATTCCTCTTTCTTCTGACCGGCAGCTTTACTGTAATGGTAGTGCCCCTCTCCTCCACGCTATGAATATGGATCCCATAATTTTCTCCGTATAAGAGCTTCAGCCGATCCTGTACATTATGAATACCGATACCGGAAAAATGCTCTGTTTTTTTATCCTGTTTTACAGCCTGTTCCGCTTTCTCCCTGTTCATACCGATTCCGTTGTCTACGATTTTAATCTCCAAATCTTTATCTTTTTGCTTAATAAAAATTTGGATAATCCCAACTCTTGCAGACGGAAAAGCATGGAAAAAAGCATTCTCTAGGAAAGGCTGCAAAACCAGCTTGGGAAGCAAGCAGTCATAGCAATTATGAGACACATAAAATTCTACCTGAACCGATTCTCCGTACCGTGTATGATTGATTAAAATATAATTATTCAGATTCGTTAATTCCTGCTCTATGGTAATAAATTCATCCGTATTACTGATGGTATTTTGTAAGAGACTGATAAAGGCATCTATGGTTTGTATTGTTTTCTCCGAGTCGTTTTGATAAACAAGCCACTTAATGCCGGCTAGGGTATTATAAATATAATGAGGATTAATCTGCATCTGAAGAGCCTTGATTTCCGACCTTCTTTGTTCCTTTTGTGTTTCCAGCAATTCCTTAATATAGCTTTGCAAATCCTCCAACATATAGTTATAGGTTTCAGCCAACTCCTGCACCTCTACAGTTCCTTTGACCGGCATATACTCGGTAAAATTTCCCGCCCTGCTTTTTGACATCTTCTGAACCAGCTGGGACAAGGGATTGATGGTTTGACGTGCAAAAATTAGACATGCAGACAAAATCAATATGCCAATCAATGCACATAGCATAATTAATAAGGGCATATTATACAAATGCTTGAGTGCCATATCATTATCAATCACACCATATAAATTACATGCAAGAAAGGATAGCTCACGCTGCATCACCGTAAGGGAATGCCCGTCTGTCCGGGTTACATACCTTGCATCGGATGTTACAAGAGCCTCCCGATACCAATCTTCCTCTATAACTGTTCCGATTTTATCCGTGTCGCTGGAGCAAATTACAATATCATTTTCATCAACCAAATATATAAAAGTACTCTCCGTAATAAAATAATTATAATATTTTTTCATATCATCCATTGTCAGGGTAACAAGGACTATCGCATATATTTCTCGGCTCTCCTGAAAATACAATGCTTTGGATACAATAATGACATCGGAATCCTTTGCTGTTGTGGTATATGCACCACGGGAATATGTGTAATGCATGGCTTCCGGCTCGGCAAGTGCAAGCTGTACCGCATGGCTTTCCATAATATCCTCATCGCTCATAGAAATTGTTTCCGTTCTGGAAAGATAATGCTTGCCGTTCATTCCCAAAACCAGAATATTCAATCTTTCCATATCCGAGGTCTTGCTTTGCTCCAAATCCTGCTCCATCTGATAAATATTCTGAAATATCTGAACATTATTCAATTCCTCTTCGCCGTATAAGTACAGGCGGAAAGCCCAGCTTGTATCAATAGCATCTACTACCTCCTGCAGATTACCATGAAAATCATTGATTTCTTTATCAATTTGACCAAAGACTTTTTCTGAGGAGGTTCCATATGTTTGGGTAAAAACATTTTTAGACATACTGAGAACGACCACGCTGACCGTAACCGCAATTAAACCGATTCCCAGCATGACCATTAATATAATACGTCCAAAAAAGCTGTTCCACGGTGTGTTTTTCTTCTTATTCATAGTTTAAACTTCTTCTCCACATAGAGGGCGTTTTTCCCGTCATCTTCTTGAACACCCGGCTAAAATAGCTATGCTCCGAATAACCCACCCTTTCGCTGATTTGGGCAATGGAAAGATTGCCTTCATTTAGCAAACCACAAGCCTTCTCAATACGCAGCCGGTTGAGATAATCACTGAAGCTCTCTTTCATCTGCTGATTAAAATAAGCTGACAGGTAATGATAATTGAAACTAAACTCTTCTGCCAAATCCTCCAGCTTTAAATCCTCCTGATAATTGCTGAGTATGTATTCAAGCATCTTAGTCATCCGATTGTCGCCTTGCGTTTTATCGTAACCGGATAATCTCGTTACTTTTTCCAGAATATCTTCCACACATAATCGATAGTCTTTCTCAAAAATCGTATGCTCTATTTTGTAAAAGCTATTGTATCTGCAATTTTCTTTCTCATCATCCGAAATCTGTAAATAATCAAGGTAAAGGTAAATCATATTTTTCATTTGGTTCTTTAATCCATATTCATCCATCTGCATCTTCAGTGCAATCTCATTATACGCACGCAGCATTTGAATAGCTTCCTTGTACTGCTTGCTTCCAAGGAAGCTATTATATTTAAAAAAGTCAAATTTATAGTAATCCATAGAAAAGTCATTTTTTACTTCCTTTTCAAGAATTAATAATTTATTCTCTTCATAGTAAAAAGCCTGATCCACATTTTTTAAAATATCCTGGCTATAAACGGTATGTAGTACTTTTAAATCGGTAAAGCTACGGCTGCATACACCAAGCAAATTGGAACAAATCACAATCAGCTTTTTATTAAAGGCCTCTATATCATATAGCAGTTTTCTGCTTTGTGACTGTTGATAGCAGAAAATAATGCATACCAATTCATCACGTAAAAGAACAGTTATTTTCTCGTACTCCGAGAAAATCCGGTATTCCCTTTCTATCTTCTTATATAAAACACTGCAAATATCCTGTCCGTTACTGTTTTCCTTTTTGATATTGATGCCGTAAATCCTAAAATGGGGAAACGTAAAATAACCGGCAAATTCATCTATCGCCAGTTCCTTGTCATGCCCTAATAGATATCTTTCGATAATCCTCTCATAGCTTATGGTTCCCCTGTCCTGATTGTGTGTATATCCGGGGATTTTCTGTGCTGCATGTTTCAGTATTTTTTTAAGTTCCGCTTGGTTGAGCGTTGGCTTTAATACATAATCTACCACGCCGCTTTGCAGTGTGTTCTTCACATACTCAAAATTATCATAGCCGCTTAAAATAATAGTTTGTATATGAGGATATGTCTTATGGATTACTTCGGCAAGATCTACTCCGTCCAAAATAGGCATTACAATATCACATATAATAATATGGGGCTTTAGCTCCTCAACCAGTTTAAGGGCTTCCTGTCCGTTGGTTGCTTCCCCCACAACCTGATAGCCCTCTTTCTCCCAATTTATCATATATTTTAATCCCTGCCGCATGATATACTCATCGTCTACAATCAATACCCTGAGCAATTCTTTAATTTGTACAGCTTCCATATGGAGCTCCCCTTCCAAACAATCTCCCCTTAATCTTATTTTATCTACTGATTAAAGCATAACATCTCAAATTTTACATTACAATTAGCAATAAAACACAACCTTCCTTTCATATTTTCTTGTACTTCTACTAAAAATTGAGTGGATTATTGCGCAACAAAAAAACTGTACGAGTAAGCAAAGGAATTTTGCCCTTCTGCTCAGCCGTACAGTTTAATGCTTCTTCGCTATTCTTTTTACTATAGGGTCTTAGTATTTTGAAATACGCAGACTTCCGCTGGTGGTTGATACTGTTATCCTGTTTCCGCCGCCTTCATAATCACCGTTCGCATTTGTTCTTCTTTTATTAAAGGAAAGCTGATCGTCAAAGAAAGTATTGCAATCTCCGCTGACAGAGTCAAATTCTAATGAAAAGCCCTTGTCTCCCGGCAGCGTTAATGAAACCTCACCGCTTACCGTATTCGCATCCAAATTGCCGGTAAGCTCCTGCAATGATATAACAATATCACCGCTTATGGTATCCACCATTCCGCTTGCACTACTGCCCTCTATCCTAATCGATCCGCTGGTAGTACCGACATCAAATTTACCTTCCATATCTTCTATCTTAATATATCCCGATACAGTGCTGACACTTCTGTCACCTTTTCCGCTTGCTATAATAATGTCACCGCTGGTACTGGATGCATCCAATTTTCCATCTGCCTGCTCCATCATAATATCACCGCTGGTGGTGCTAACCAATACTTCTCCCATGGCGTGATCAATAGAAATTCTTCCGCTCACCGAGGAAGCATTTATTTTCCTTGCGCTTATGTTACGCAAAAACAAATCCCCGCTGGTACTGGATGCAGTAAAGTTCTTCTCCACTGTAAAATCACATTCCGCTATTGCCTGAACACAAGCGCCAATCAGGAAAATAACCCATGTAACATACCATGCCATCGTAATAAAGCTGATTAGAAAATAAACCACAAGGGTAAGTGTCCATATGATTACACTGATAGAGCTCTTAATGGCCTTACTCTTATTTTGCTCGTGAACAGTCTCTTTATAATTTTCCACTATACTGTCTTGGTTTTTCTTTTTACTGTAATCAGGATACATATTTGCGGAATACACCAGCATACAGGTAGGAAGGATGCAAATAGCTCCCGCTATTATTAATCCCAATAATGTATAATCGATCATACTACCGCTCCAGAAAAAGGATTCTTCTAAAAAAGTGCCCAGGAAAAAGACAACTCCGGCAAAAATATAAAACCCTACTGCCACAGCAGTAATCATTGCTTCTTTCTTTGCTCTTCCGTTAAATATAGAAGATTTTTGTCCTCCAGGCTCTCGAATAAGTCTGTCACATCTCCTATAGAGGCAATGACATTATCCTCCATGTTATTTTTTATTATTCACTTTACTTTAGAAGCAGGTCGATTGTCTTCTTAGCTTCTTCCCAGTCCCTCTTATTGCTCTGATAAATACGCCTGCCATCCTCCGTAATAGCATAATAACGTCGTCTGGCCCCCACTGTCTCATCTCCCCAGTAGGTACGGATATAACCGGATTGCTCCAATCGACGAAATGCTGAATATAGGGTCGCTTCCTTCAGTTCATATTTATTGTCCGTCTTTTTCATTATATCCTTATTAATCTGATAACCATAACTATCATGCTCAAGAAGATGGGATAGAATAATGGACTCGGTATGTCCCCTCAGAATGTCGGATGTAATTGACATGTTATCTCCTCCCTTCTTGGCTATGCTATAATCCAACATACCTCGCCTGTCAAGGTATATTTTTTATGTAGTATATATTTTTTCAATCTTACTATAATCTTAACAACTTTTTATATGATCCATAAGCCCTAATTTCTTGACTTTTCCATTTAAATCCGCTACTCTAAATAGACACGACAGTGTGAAATCAGACACAATATTAATTGTATAGATTGATATGGAAGGATGGATTACAGGATGGAAAAAATAACAAGCTTTACCATAGATCACAATCAATTACAGCCCGGAGTTTATGTTTCCCGGAAGGATAAAGCCGGCAATACAATTATTACCACCTTCGATTTACGGATGACAAGCCCCAATGAGGAGCCTGTTATGAATACGGCTGAAATGCATACCATTGAGCATCTGGCGGCTACGTTTTTAAGAAATCATCTCGATTATAAGGAAAAGGTGATATATTTTGGTCCCATGGGATGCCGCACCGGCTTCTATCTTTTATTAGCAGGAGATTATGAATCTAAAGCCATCATTCCGCTTATGATTGAAATGTACGAATTTATTCGGGACTATAAAGGAGAGGTACCGGGAGCTGCCCCTAAGGACTGCGGTAATTATCTGGATATGAATCTATCCATGGCAAATTACCTGGCCAAACAATATTTAAATCAAGTACTATATCAAATAGATGACAGCCGCCTTATCTATCCGGAATAAATCTGGGGCTCATTGGAATGGTTAGAAAAACCGGCTGACAAAGTATTATAATGAGTAGAGCTCCCTTGGAAGCAAGTTTTGCAAATGCCTAAAACAGTATAATACAGAAAGGAATAAACAAATGAAAAGAATCGGAATAATCGGTGCCATGGAACTGGAAGTGAAGCAATTAAAAAGTAAAATGACTCTGGAACGAATTGTTAAAAAAGCCTCTATGGATTTTTATATCGGAACTCTTAATAATATTGATGTAATTGTTGTCCGCTCCGGAATCGGTAAAGTGAATGCCGCAGTTTGCGTTCAGATCTTAGCCGATTTATTTAAGGTAACACATATCATTAATACCGGTGTGGCCGGTTCTCTAAATCCTGCATTGGATATCGGTGATATTCTTATTTCTATCGATGCAATCCATCATGACATGGATGTCACTACTCTGGGATACCAGCTTGGTGAGGTTCCGCAGATCGGCTTTCTTGAATTTAAGGCAAGTGCGGATATGATTAATGCTGCCATGGTTTCTTGCAAGGAAGTCAACCCTGACATTAATGTCAGAACCGGAAGAGTGGTGAGCGGCGATCAATTTATTTCCAGTAATGTAGTCAAAAATAAGTTGATTGAGAACTTTGCCGGCGATTGCGCAGAAATGGAAGGAGCTGCTATTGCACATAGTGCATATCTGAACAAGATTCCCTTTGTTATTATTCGTGCTATTTCGGACAAAGCGGATGATTCGGCAGAAGCAGACTATCCCTCCTTTGAAAAAGAGGCGGCCAAGCATTCTGCCCGCTTAGTAGAGCATATGATCACATTATTATAAATGGCAAAGCACAATAAACGAGGAGGAACTATTATGCCAAAATTAAATGAAAATTACCTAAATCTGAAAGAAAGCTATTTGTTTTCAGAAATTGCGCAGCGGACAGCTGCCTATGCAAAAGCCCATCCTGAGAAAAAAATTATCCGTATGGGAATCGGTGATGTCACCCTGCCCATCAGTGAAAACGTAATCAAGGCTCTGCATGAAGGCGTGGATGCCCAAGCTTCAAGGGAAACCTTCCAGGGTTACGGTCCCTATCCGGGATATGATTTTGTAAGAAATGCAGTCGTAGATTACTATAAGGGATATGGCGTATCCATAAGCTTAAATGAAGTTTTTATTTCAGACGGGGCAAAAAGCGATACCGGTAATATTACCGATTTATTTGCACAGGATAATGTAATTTTAATACCCGACCCCGTTTACCCTGTTTATGTGGACACCAATATCATGAACGGCAGAAAAATAACCTATGTAAATGCAACTGCGGAAAATAATTTCCTGCCCATGCCGGATAAAAGTGTACATGCGGATATTATTTATATTTGCTCCCCTAATAATCCTACCGGCGCCGCTTACAATCATGAGCAGCTCAAGGAATGGGTGGATTATGCACTGGCTAACGATGCTGTAATCTTATATGATTCCGCATATGAATGCTTTATTACCGATGAGACCCTGCCCCGCAGTATCTTTGCAATAGAGGGTGCAAAGAAATGTGCTGTGGAATTCTGCTCCTTAAGTAAAACAGCCGGCTTTACCGGTACACGCTGCGGATATACCATCGTGCCCGAGGAATTAAAGTTTACTGCATCAAACGGCTCAGAACTGTCCTTAAATGCTATGTGGAGCCGCAGACAGTCCACAAAATTCAACGGCGTATCCTATATTGTACAAAAGGGTGCAGCAGAGGTCTTTAGTGAAGAGGGTATGGCACAATGCCATGAAAATATTAAGTATTACCAGGAAAATGCGCGTATCATCGGCGAATGCCTTACTAAAAAGAATATTCTCTATTTTGGCGGTATCAACTCCCCCTATATTTGGCTTGAGTGTCCGGGCGGTATGGATTCATGGACTTTCTTTGATTACCTCTTAAACAATATTCAGGTGGTAGGTACTCCCGGTGCGGGATTTGGTGACAACGGCAAGTATTTCTTCCGTCTATCCTCTTTCGGAAGCAGAGAAAATACAATAGAAGCCATGAAGCGTTTTGATGAATTGATTTAAACTAAAGTATTATAAAAGCCGCTATAACTGATAACTGATAAAACGGCATTATTAAACCAACAGAATTAGGATAATCTAAACAATATTAAAAAAACAGCGCATCCCTAATTTGATATGTCCCTTGTCAAGCAGACAGGTTAAATATCAAATAATGAGATGTGCTGTTTCTCTTCTTGCTAACAATATAGTATATAAAATTTGAATCTATTATATTTTTAATCTATCTTTTCCTGTATTCCATCGTCTGCATCAGGCTGTTTCTTAAAAATAAACAGCTTACTGAACACATAATTTAAAATCGTAACTAATACTGCTGATATCAAAATCTTTGAAACCCACCAGTTCATATCCAATACATTCACAGTAACTCTCATAATAATAATATCCAATATCCAGGTTGATAATCGGGATGATGCAAATTTTAAAAACTCCTTGGCAATATTTGAGTTTTTACTTTTAAATACCCACTTTCTGCTTAACGGATAGGAAAACAACACACCCGCTGCCCAGCCTATGGTATTGATTATATCATTCTGCCACGAAATTTCCGGATTTAAGAACCACCATTTACAGATAAAGCAGGCGCCCCAAGATACTATGGTCGTAAGACCGCCTACAATAATATAAATTATAATCTCTCTATATTTCACAAATAATCCTTTGATTTTGTCTATCATTTTATTTCCGTTACACCTAAGCGTCCTTTCGTACAAATATGCAGTAAGTGATTATGGATTTACAAAATTTCTGCATTCCCCTTTCAAAAAGGCTTCCACATTTTTATATGTTTCCTGAACACAACGGGTTCTTGCTTCCACGCTGCCCCAAGCTAAATGCGGTGTAATAATAATTTGGCTGCTGTCTTTTAACAGGCTGAGCGGATTGGAAAGCTCCAAGGGTTCTTTTTCCAGTACATCCAAACCGACCCCGGCAATTTCTTTCTTAATCAGGGCTTCATATAAATCCCTGTTATTTACTACCGGTCCTCTTGCTACATTAATCAGTATGGCTGATTGTTTCATTTTCTGCAAAGCAGCCCTGTTTATAAAATTCCTAGATAACTCACTTAAGGGGCAATGCAGGGATAAAAAATCACTTTCCTGCAATAAGACTTCCTTTTCCACCTGCTCATAGGTTGTATCCTTATTATTGCCGGATATGGAATAGGTTATCACACGGCAACCGAAAGCCTCTGCTATCTTTGCCACCCTCTTACCGATATGACCCATTCCCACGATACCCCAGGTCTTACCCGCAAGCTCTGTGAAAGGTATATCAAAATTAGAAAATCTGTCCTGAGCACTGTATTCCCCTGACTTAACATAGTTGTCATAATAAGCCAGCTTTTGCACAAGTGCCAGTGCTAAGGTAAAGGTATGCTGTGCTACCATGGGAGTGGAATAATCCACCACATTGGCAACCTTGATTCCTCTGGACTTGCAGTAATCCAAATCACAGTTATCATATCCTGTGGCGAACTCACAAATCAGTTTCACATGAGGAGAATTATAAAGGGATGCTTCTCCCATGGGTGCTTTATTTGCAATTATAATATCAGCTTCCCCGGTTCGCTCCCTTACTTCCTCTGCCGTGACTGTGTTAGGATAATATGTTACATTTCCCAGAGTCTCAAAACAGGAGACCGGAATATCCGGTCCCACGCTGTTTCTCTCTAAAATTACAATATTTGCTTTATGTTTCATGATTACATCCCCGTCAACTACAATCTCTTCAGCAGCTCCTTTTGCTGTTCTTCATAGCCGGGCTTGCCAAGCAGGGCAAACATATTCTTCTTGTAGCTTTCCACGCCGGGCTGGTCAAAAGGATTGACACCGTTTAAGTAGCCGCTCACACCGCAGGCAAATTCAAAGAAATAGAATAACTCTCCTAAGAAAAATTCATTGACTTCAGGTATATTGATTAAGAAATTAGGCACCTGACCGTCCGTATGTGCAAGCATCGTACCATTCATAGCGCTTTTATTTACATAATCAACGGTTTTGCCAGCCAGATAATTCAGACCGTCCAAATCAACAGGCTCTTCACCGATCATTAGCTCTTCACGGGATTGTTCCACATTCAGCACCGTCTCAAATATGATACGGGAACCATCCTGAATATACTGGCCCATGGAGTGTAGGTCGGTGGTCAGGTCCACGCTTGCAGGGAATATACCCTTCTGGTCCTTGCCCTCGCTTTCTCCGTACAGCTGCTTCCACCACTCTGCTATAAAATGCAAACAGGGTTCGTAATTGGCTAAAATCTCAATAGATTTACCTTTTCTTAATAAAATATTTCTGAGCGCCGCATATTTTAAAGCGTCATTTTCTTCAAAATCATTCTCAAGTGCGTACTTTCTGCCGCTTGCAGCACCCTCCATGAGTTTATCAATGTCTGCACCGCTTGCCGCAATGGGTAAAAGACCTACCGCGGTCAACACGGAGAAGCGTCCGCCTACATCATCCGGCACTACAAAGGTTTCATAGCCTTCCTCATCGGCAACATGCTTCAATGCTCCCTTTTCCCTGTCCGTAGTCGCGTAGATCCTCTTTGCTGCACCCTCCTTGCCATATTTCTTTTCCAGCATATCCTTAAATATGCGGAATGCAATGGCGGGCTCCGTGGTCGTACCGGATTTGGAAATCATATTAACTGAAAAATCCCTGTCTCCTACCACATCCATTAAATGCTTGATATAGGTGGAGCTGATGGAATTGCCTACATAATAAATTTCCGGTGCCTTGCGGATACTTTTATCCACCACATTGTAAAAACTATGTCCCAAAAACTCAATGGCCGCTCTGGCCCCCAAGTAGGAACCGCCGATTCCGATTACAAGTAATACTTCAGAATCCTCCTGAATCTTTTTGGCTGCTGCTTTTATTCTGGCAAACTCTTTCTTGTCATATTCCACAGGCAGGTTAATCCAGCCTAAAAAATCGCTGCCTGCACCTGTACCCGAAACCAGTACCTCTTTTGCTTCCAGAGTCTGTTTTTTGATTTTCTCTACTTCTTCTGCAGAAATAAAAGAACTTGTTTTAGAATAATCAAACGTAACTTTTATACTCATTTTCTCTGCTCCCTTTCTTAACCCAAAGGTTCTTCCCTTAATCAAATACAGTTTAGCAGAGTTATATGGCAAATTCAAGAAAAACCTTTGGTAAAAGGTCTTAGGATGTGAGAAATTCTTTCAACAATTCTTCTAATTCTTTTTCCTCGGAAAGTGTAAATACTTTTCCTTTTCTATCAATGGGTTTTTCCACCGCATCTTTAAACGGTTCGGCTTGTTCGCGTAAATTTGCATGAACAGGCATTAATTCAATACCGGGCTTTTGCTCCTTTTGAACACTCTTCTTGCCTGTGGACTCTTCTTCCGCAAAATAATCAGACCTTGCCAGGCGGTTAACCATATGATTTTCCAGATAGTCTACCATATTAGTTTTTAGAGCTCTTTGTCTGCCCTTGATATCAGCAATGGCCGATATGGAAAAATACAGATAAAGTCCCAGAAAGCTGGCGATATAGAATGGAAGGATAGCGCCCACATTAAATCCGGCTATAATGCATTTACATATTCCTACTCCTGCAAAAAATACAGACAATAGCATCAGCTGACCCGAGAGATGATAAAGGGTCTGAAAGGAAAAGGGTCCGAACCTGAGCTTATTGATAAACTTGTCCACAAAAATAGGAATATTGGCAACACCGCTGTTGAGCTGGTAACAATTTGCAAACTTTAACTTAAACTGCTTTAATATCTTATTCTTTGTTGAAGACATATTCTCCGTCTCTTTTATCATATTTTGGTATAGTATCCCAATCATAATTCTACTGAACATGCTTAATAATAAGGATAGAAACATAAGAGTGGTTATAAGCTTTTCTTCATAAAAAACAGCAAACATAGATTCCTCCTTTTATGCGGGTGATTCTGTTTTTTCGTTAATTATTATTATAATGGACATGTTTAAAAGGAACAATACAACATGAAGTTAAATTCATCGACGTATTATTTCTTTTTTTTACAGAATCAGAGAAAATAAGCGGTATAAAGTGCTGAGGTAAGATTATTATAACAGTGAATCAAACAACCGAAATTAAAAGCTCAGGATTTCTAATAAATAACATGCTATAATCAACAAAAAATGTTATTCTTATAATGAGCGCTATCGTAAAAATATAACTTATTGATAAATAAAAGATCGGAGAAATATGCAGATTAATAAAAAAACAATGGAACTAGAAACATAAGCATTTCTTGAAACACTTTTTTTACTTCCGGAAATAGAGAAACTCTCTATAAAAGATATCGTGATACAATCTGCCCATGATGAAGAAAACATTCATAAAGGACTGGATCTTTGTTATCACGATAAGCTTAGTGATGTTGACTTAAATATATGGCTTAGCTTAAACCCTATAGATTATAATAGGCAATCACCTTTTTATAAATCGGCTTTTTCAAGGCTTAAGTTGGAAAACAAAATATTCGGTATTATTTTCCAAAGTAGAAATGGGCAAAAAAACGATAAAGAAGGTATGCGAATCGTACTCAAAAGTGGTTTTCGGATGGATCTAACCTGTTTTGTTCGTTCAAGCCCTGAAGCACAGGTCATCTCTTATGAAGAAGTAAAATGGGACGAGGAAAAATTACAAGAGAATAGTTTTTGGTTTATTGCTATTCAGGCATTGGCTAAGCTTCTCAGACATGATTACCTGATTGCGGATCATCTGACTCATATGTTAATAATGGAAGGATTGGTATTGCAGATGGCAGCCAGAGACGACCAATATCAAACTAATTTTCATAGATATGGTTACAAAGATTCCCTCAAATACTATGATTTAAAATTCGAATTACCTGAGCAATATAAAGCAGAAGGTGATAATACATATCATTATATAGCTGAGCAGCTTTGCAGGGCTGTTAATAGTTATGAATTATTATTACTTCAAAAAGATATGTTACAAGAAAGAAAATCCCAGTTTTTTTATAAAATATGGGATTGTTATTCTCAAAAAGATTAGAGTATATACCATTTAACGTGCTGAACGCTCAAATATAAGTAAGGACTGGAATAATACCGCTTTTTCTGTTATAATTCTACCTTAGATTCTGTTATAATTCTACCTTAGAATTAATAGTATGGTATGATTGATAAAAAGGTTATAATAGGAGGTTTAATGAGATATCAGACTTCAGGAACTTGCTCATCGGCAATTGATATAACAGTAACGGCGGGAATTATCGAATCCGTAGATTTTATAGGGGGATGCAACGGTAATTTACAAGGTATCAGCCGTCTGGTAAAAGGTATGCCGGTGGAGGATGCGATTGCAAAGCTTAAAGGCATTAAATGCGGGTATCGGTCTACATCCTGCCCCGACCAGCTTGCTATAGCACTGGAATCCATGAGATAATTTACAGATAGGAGAGTAATCATTGAAAAAGATAGTATTAACGGGTGGAGGTACCGCCGGTCATGTAACCCCTAATATAGCGCTTTTACCTCATTTAAAGCATGCAGGGTTTGAAGTGTCTTATATAGGATCCTATGACGGAATAGAAAAAAAACTGATTGCTGATTTTGATATTCCCTATTACGGAATCTCAACCGGCAAGTTCAGAAGATATATGGACCCCAAAAACTTTACGGATCCGTTCCGTGTGGTAAAAGGATTTTCCGAGGCAAAAAAATACTTAAAGCAAATAAAACCGGATATTGTATTTTCTAAGGGCGGGTTTGTTAGTGTACCTGTGGTACGCGCAGCTTCCGCTCTAAAAATTCCATGCATAATCCATGAGTCCGATATGACACCGGGTTTAGCCAATAAACTCTGTATTCCCGTTGCCACCAAAATATGCTGTAATTTTCCGGAAACACTTAATATGCTGCCGAAGGACAAGGCAGTGCTGACAGGCTCCCCGATCAGAGAGGAATTATCCTCCGGCAATAAAATTAAGGGGCTTGATATGTGCGGATTTACTGCCAATAAACCCGTTGTCATGGTGATTGGGGGCAGCCAGGGAGCAGCAAGCGTTAATAAAGCCGTAAGAGCCGCTCTCCCCAAACTCTTGGATGATTTTCAAGTGGTACATTTATGCGGTAAAGACAAAATTGATAACCTATTATTAAATGAGAAGGGTTATAAGCAATTTGAATACTTAAAAACAGAGCTGCGTGATATCTTTGCTATGGCTGATGTGGTAATATCCCGTGCGGGTGCCAATGCCATATGTGAGCTGCTGGCCTTACACAAGCCTAATATTCTAATTCCGCTGCCCTCTGCCAAAAGCAGGGGGGACCAGCTATTAAATGCACAATCCTTTAAATCTCAGGGTTTTTCCATTGTTATAGATGAAGATGATCTGACGGAGCATTTATTATTAGAAAAAGTGCAGGAGCTTTATTGCTCCAGGCAAATGTATATAGATACCATGAAGCAGAGCCTTCAGCTTAATTCCATTGCAACCATAATGGGGCTGATTACCGATATTGTAAAGGAAGTCTCATGAATAAAAAAGTATTACACACTTTAGAATATGATAAAATAATAAATAAGTTAGCGGAAATGGCGGATTCATTGCCCGGTAAAATTAAATGCAGTGCGCTTTTACCGGATACCGGACTATCGGATATCCGTAAGGCACAGACCGAAACAGCAGATGCCTTATCCCGTTTGTTTCAATACGGAAGCACTTCTTTCGGCGGCACTGTAGATTTGGGATTTCCTCTGAAATCTTTGGAAATCGGCAGTATGCTTTCCATATCCGAGCTATTAAAGATTGCTGGTTTTTTAGAAAATGTATCCCGAATCAAAGCTTATGGACGAAATGACCGTGACGAAGCAAAAGAAGATTCCCTGATTTCCTATTTTGAAGACCTGACACCGTTGTCACCTATAGCAAATGAGATTCGCAGATGCCTTTTGTCCGAAGAAGAGGTTGCGGATGATGCCAGCTCCGAGTTAAAGCATATTCGCCGCAGCATTCACCTTGCCGGTGAGAAAATTCACAGCCAGTTAAATTCCATGCTAATCGGCTCCTATCGCAACTATTTACAGGATGCGGTTATTACCATGCGTAATATGCGCTATTGTATCCCCGTTAAGGCTGAATACAAAGGTCAGGTGCCCGGTATGATACATGACCAATCCTCCACCGGTTCAACGGTATTTATTGAGCCTGCTGCCGTGGTGGAATTAAATAACAAAATCAGGGAGCTGGGCATTCAGGAGCAGAAAGAAATCGAACGGATTTTAGCGGATTTATCTGTGCAGGTATCCGAGCATATCACTGAAATTGCCACCAATCAGCGATTGATGACGGATTTGGATTTTATATTTGCAAAGGCAAAGCTGGCAATGGAGCAAAATGCATCCATGCCTATTTTTAACACCTCACATTATATCAATATCAGAAAAGGCCGTCATCCTCTTTTAGACAAAAAGAAGGTGGTCCCTATTGATATACATTTGGGCAAAGAATTTGACCTATTAGTAATTACCGGTCCCAATACCGGAGGTAAAACCGTTTCCCTTAAGACCGTTGGGCTTCTTACTCTTATGGGACAGGCAGGGCTTCATATTCCGGCACTGGACCGCTCTGAGCTATCCGTTTTTGATGAGGTATTTGCGGATATCGGGGATGAACAAAGCATCGAACAAAGCCTTTCCACTTTTTCTTCCCATATGACAACCATTGTGACAATACTGTCACAAGCAAATGAAAACTCTCTTTGCTTATTTGACGAGCTGGGAGCCGGTACCGACCCGACGGAGGGTGCCGCTCTTGCCATTTCCATATTAAATCACCTGCATCACAGGGGGATTCGTACCATGGCTACCACCCATTACAGCGAGCTCAAGCTCTATGCCTTGTCTACACCACGGGTAGAAAATGCAAGCTGCGAATTTGATGTGGAATCCTTAAGGCCTACCTACAGACTCTTAATCGGAATACCCGGCAAGAGTAATGCTTTTGCCATTTCCTATAAGCTGGGATTGCCCGAACACATTATACAGGCTGCAAGAGAGCAAATCAGTAATGATGAAATGAGCTTTGAAGATGTTATTTCCGATTTGGAACAAAGCCGTCTGACCATTGAAAAAGAGCATAAGGAAATTGCCGAATACAAAGAAAGAATTAAGACATTGGAAAGCAGGCTAAAGGCCAAGAATGAAAAATTAGACAGTGCAAGGGATAAGATTCTAAGAGAAGCCAACGAAAAAGCAAGGACTATTCTCCTGGAAGCAAAGGATGTTGCGGATGAAACCATCCGAACCTTCAACTCTGCCGATTCCGGTACAGATATCAGGGAACTGGAGAAGAAAAGACAGAAGCTACGCAATCAGATTGATGATAAAAACGAGAGGCTTGCATTGAAGACATCTCCCGAACAAGCCAAAAAAGCTCCCGATCCCAAAAAGCTAAAGAAGGGAGATTATGTAAAGATTCTCTCCATGGGATTAAAAGGAACCGTAAGCACACTTCCGGATGCAAAAGGAAATCTCTTTGTGCAATGCGGCATCATACGTACCTCGGTTCATGTAAATGATTTAATCCTATTACAGGATGATGATGTATCGGCACTTACAAAATCACCTAAAGCTTCCGGCGGTAAAATGAAAATGTCCAAATCCATGACTATTTCTTCGGAAATTAATCTCTTGGGCATGACGCGAGACGAAGCCACCGCCGCTTTGGACAAATATTTAGATGATGCCTATCTATCGCATCTTCCCACTGTCCGCGTGGTTCATGGCAAGGGTACGGGAGCACTGAGGAATGCCGTTCATTCTCATTTGAAAAGATTAAAATATGTCAAAGAGTACCGCTTGGGAGAATTCGGGGAAGGTGACGCCGGTGTCACAGTTGTAACCTTTAAGTAGCAGAAAGGAATTAACAATGGTAAATAAACAAAAAATTCTAATTGTAGATGATGATGAAAATATAGCAGAACTGATTTCTTTGTATTTAACCAAGGAATGCTTTGAGACCATGATTGTGGGCGACGGAGAATCGGCATTGACCGCTGTGGAAGATTTTACACCCAATCTGATTCTTTTGGACCTGATGCTTCCCGGTATCGACGGCTATCAAATCTGCAGGGAGGTAAGAGCGAAACAGCAAACACCTATTATCATTCTGTCCGCAAAGGGAGAGGTATTTGATAAAGTCCTTGCACTGGAGCTGGGAGCGGATGATTTCGTGGAAAAGCCCTTTGATTCCAAAGAGCTGGTTGCCCGTGTAAAGGCTGTGCTGCGCCGCTATAAACCGATGGTAACAGCCCCTCCCGTGGTCACCGACAAACGGGTGGAATACCCCAATTTAATTATCAATCAAACCAATTACTCCGTAATCTATATGGGCAATACGGTAGATATGCCTCCCAAGGAGTTGGAGCTGCTTTATTTTCTGGCATCCTCACCCAACCATGTATTTACCAGAGAACAGCTTTTAGACCAGATTTGGGGTTATGAATATATCGGTGATACCCGTACCGTTGACGTTCATATCAAACGTTTGAGGGAAAAGATAAAAGACCACGATGCCTGGAAAATTTCCACGATTTGGGGTATCGGATACAAATTTGAAGTTAAAGGAACTCAATCATGAGAAAAACCCTGTATCTTAAATTCGTACTGGCCTATGTTATATTCGGAATCTTCGGATTTATTATTATAACTACCTTTGTGCCCAGTATGACAAAAGAACAGCTTACCAGAGAAAAAGCAAATGCGCTTTATTCCGAAGCCACTTTGATTGCAGATATTTACGGATCGGGGCTTTATACCAATGATACTTCTCTGGAAGCCGTGAAAACACAATTGGACATCCTTTCCGTTTATTTAAACTCCATTATTTGGATTATCAACCCCTCGGGGCGGCTGGTCCTAAGCACGGATTCCCCAATAAATGTAGAGGATGTGGTTATTATTGAGAATTTTGACCCCACCTTTACCGCGGGCTCCTACTATAATGTCAGTACTTTTTTCGACTATTATGAGGATGAGATGTTAAATATCATTGCGCCCATTACCTCCGAATATAAGGTAAAGGGGTATGTTGTCATACATACCGCTATGACAGGTATAGAAAAATCCAGCAACAGCTTGCTTAATATTTCCTATATTACTCTGTGTATTTTATTCCTGCTATCCTTGATTATATTAATCTTTTTCACACAAATTGTTTATGTACCGCTCCGCAAAATCACTTACGCAACGGAGCAATATGCCTCCGGTAATATGCATTATGAATTTCAAGTGGAAAGTGAAGACGAAATAGGCTATTTGGCCGCATGTCTAAGCTATATGGCAAGTGAGATTGCCCGGTCGGAAGATGACCAAAAGAAATTTGTTGCAAATATTTCTCATGACTTCCGCTCTCCCCTTACTTCTATCAGAGGATACTTGGATGCCATGCTGGACGGAACCATACCTCCCCAGCTGCATGAAAAATATTTACAGATTGTACTAAATGAAACGGACCGCCTGACTAAGCTGACCAACAGCCTGCTTACCTTAAATAACTTAAATACCAGGGGCATGCTCTTAGATCGAACGGATTTTGATATTAATCAAGTAATCCGTAATACAGCCGCTTCCTTTGAAGGAACCTGTCGTAAAAAAACCATTGCCATTGAGCTCATTCTCACAGAGGATACCATGTATGTAAAGGCCGATATAGGTAAAATCCAACAAGTGCTCTACAACCTTTTAGAGAATGCCATCAAATTCAGCCACCATAATTCCGTAATCCGTATCGAGACATCCGAAAAAAAGCATAAGCTTTTTATCTCCGTAAAGGACAGCGGTATCGGTATTCCTAAAGAAGATTTAAAATTCATCTGGGAGCGTTTTTATAAATCGGATTCTTCCCGTGGTAAGGACAAAAAAGGAACCGGCCTTGGCCTATCCATCGTAAAAGAAATCATTTCTTCCCACGGAGAGCATATCAATGTAATCAGTACCAAAGATGTGGGAACGGAATTTATATTTTCCCTGCCCTGTTCTGATATTAATGAAGATGATGAGTAGAAACCCTGCTTAATTTTTTAAAAAGATGCTTTACCGGTGTATATAGCGTCATCATCAAGACAAAATTAGCAATTCCATGTATAATATCAAATCGGATACCTGCTACCCACCAGTTAAAGGCCATGATTAGGCCGTTTCGGATATCCCCACCCACCGTACCGATTACGATATAGGGAAGGGAGCAGATTGCACCGAAGCAAAGCCCAAAAATTGCTGAAAGTATGCTGAACAACCATAGAGAATCGATTTTTCTAAACAGCCAAACCAACAGCACCAAGGCGGGCCATATATAAAAATACATAATCACCCAGGTATTAATACCATATATGGATATTTCTATTAAATTAAATACGATTACCGCATAAATTGTTTTTCGTCCGAAAAATAGGGTAAACATAATAATCCAGAAGGTCAGCAGCTCCACATTCGGCAAGGAGGTAAGCGCTAATTTGCTAACCTCTATGACCGCTGTCATCATCCCGATTAAAGCCATGTCCTGTATACTCACCTTAGGTGCTTTCTCTTTCTGTGTCATCCTGTTTACCCCATTCTAAATCATTCTGATTATTCCATTTATTCCGCTATAAATACCTCATATACAATTACGAATGCATCACCATCCTCAACGGGCTGGGTATCCACTCCATACATGCAGTCTGCGCCGTTTACCATGAATTTCCAAAAGGCATTATCTACATTAAAATCAGGTGTAACGCCGTTTACAGTTTCTATCATTAGTCCATAGCTGCTTTCCGTACCGGAAAATTCCAGTCCCTTGGCCTCTTCCATTGCTTGGCGGAGATACTCGGCATCAGTATTTACCTCATAGATCTGGCTGTCTTGCACATTGTCGATTACCTCGATTGTAATACTCTTTGCTCCCTCTACAGGCTTTTCCCTGAATAGAAAAGATACGATTCCTAATACCACAAGCAATGCTGCCAGTGCTATGGCACCGATTATTACTACCTTCTTGTTTGTTTTCTTACTTTGATTTTCTGACATTTTATCCTCCTTTTGTGTTTTGTGAATATATAGATACAAAAATCCCCTTTGCAGCTAAACGCAAAAGGGATTGGAGAACTTTATTGCATCACAATTATAGTATCGGAACATAAACAGGTTCCATTACTCTAAAGGTGCGTACAAGCCCAATTCCTCGTGGTCTTTTTGTACCGATTTACAGGCAGGTCTTCTGACTTTAAGTTCTTCATTGTATTTTGCCTTCCCAAACAATCTGTTCAGTGGCCTACTAAAACACAACTCCCTTATTACAGCGACGGGTTCGTACAGGACTTTCACCTGTTTCCCTTTTCACCGGATCCGGATTTAAACATCCTATCCGACACCTATAATCGCCTATATTCACTTTATTACCGGCAAAAAACCAGATTACTGTGAAAGTGTATCACAGTAATCCGGGAAATGCAAATCATACTATATTAAACATATATAATAGATATGGAACCGAAACTATTATCGCCCTGCAGGATTACCTTGTGAAGACCGTTGGGTTCTTCACGACCCTTTTTTTCCACACCTCCAAAAACACTCTCTACTCCACTCACCACAGTCCATGTCCTAGGGATATACAATTCCGTGCTTCCAAAGCTATTATCTACATGTATATATGCTTCACTGCCCTTCATAATGGCATTGTCAAAATAGACCTGTAAAGATCCAAAGCTTACTTCAAAACCGGCGGATTCAAAAGCCTCAGAATTAATGTATTTGATGGATGATCCAAAGCTCACACTGCAATGACAATTGCCTTCATCCTCTTCATTAATCACCTGCTCTTTTCCTCCATTTACAAATTGAATATTATGCTTCTTACAAAATTTTCTAAAATGCATTTTGGGAAATATCATGGAGCACCCTATGCTTAACAGCACTGCAGCACCCAATACCGGCCATGGTGTAATCATCTCTATCTGAAGTGGCTTAGCATATATAATCGCAAAAAATGCTATGGACATAAAAATCCCAAAGAAATTAACCTTTATAATGCTCTTAAGCAGGATAGCTGCAAAGAGCACCGTCCATATCAAACTCCAAACACCTACTTCCTGCATAAATCCCATTTTGGCAGCCAATATAAATATAGCACCAAAGATAAGGAAAATGCCCCAGAAAATTCTTTCCTTTTTCATATTCTTACCCTCTTTTCTTCCAATTTTTCCTTTAATGGTTTGTAATAATACCTTGATACATATACCTTTTTATAGGTGTTTAAAAACTGCACCTCACAGGTAGAAAGACTTCGCGTCATGGAATGAATTCGGTTCACATTCAGGATGGCTGATTTGGACACCCGCATAAAATTTCCCGGTAAAAGCTCTTCCAGTTCATATAGCTTATATTTAGTCCGGTATACATTGTCTGCGGTATACATATTGATATCGCGTTCGTCCGTTTCAAAAAACAATACTTCTTCCAGTGGGATATAATACTCCGTATCGCCCCTGTAAAAAGCCAGACGCTTATGCCTTGCAGTAATCTCAGCTACCGCTCTTTGAACGGCCTGCACATCTTCATTCAGGCTGCTGCATCTGATGATTACCTCATCCTCTGTGGAAGCTTCCGTAAATTCAATCCTAACCTTCATTTTCATTCCCATCTTCCCGATTTTTAGTACTTTTGCCTGTCACAAATTCATTATATCAGGAATAACTATCTTGTATATAGGGTATGCGTATCAGGTAATTTATTAAGGGTAAGACGTAATAATTATTCAGCTAGATACATATTAAGGTTCTTTTCTATTTTGGTAACCGTCTCCTCTAAAGAGTTGCTACCATCTAAATATGCCGGCAATGCCTCAGCAATCACCAAAATTATCTGCTCATCCTCCACCGCTTTCTTATTTAGAATGCCATATAAATTAAGACTTATGGGCGAACTTCTTAAGATTTATAAAAGAATGCCATAAATACAAATGCTTATAACCGTATCTGATGTATAATGAAGAAACAGTATAATCATATCGTTAAATTATTTGTGAGAGAGGGGTTTTATTATGAAAGGAAAAGAAAAATGTAAGGCATTAAAAGAAATTAGGGAACAAATAGCAAAAGAAAATGATATACCCTTTGCCGTATCTCAATGTACCCATCAAGGAGATTGCAGAGGAACCTGTCCGAGATGTGAATCAGAGCTTAAATACTTAGAGCGGGAGCTTGCTATCAGACAGGGACTGGGGAAAGCAATTGCTGTAGTGGGAATCTCCGCAGGAGTATGTACCTCTCTTACGGCATGTTCTCCCATTAACACAGTGAAAAATTTTATAGAACGTTTTGAAAATGATGGAAATGAGGAGTTAGCCGGTAGGTATGAACTATTCGGTGATATCGCTTTACCGCCCGACAGGGAAGTGTATGATGAAGATGATATACAAGGCGGTTTGGAGGAGTATGATCCTCAAGAAACCATAGTACCTGATACCGATGATTTACTGGGTAATATTCCTCTTTATTAATATTTTGGAAACTTCGATTTTTCAAGTGGGCTCTACTTATCATATTACTTTGGAAGTATCTTTTTCTATGAAAATGAGACCATAAGGGATTCCTAAAAGCATGAAAGCCTTTGCTGAACATGCTTTTACACTTAGGGGCTCATTGGAATGGTCAGAAAAACCGGCTGACAAAGTATTATGATAAGTAGAGCCCTCTTGGAAATAAGTTTCACAATTACTTATTATTATCATGTTTTAATAGGAGAAATAAACATGGACACAAATTGCCCTGTATTACCTGTTGTTTCTATAAACAGGCATCGGCTTATCACAGATGGCGTTGGCGTATCTACATTGGTGGGCGCATATGGTTGTCCCCTCCAATGTCGTTACTGCATCAATCCCCATGCCTGGAACCCGGCAACCTTGGAAAAATGCACCCATATGACCGCTGATGAATTATATGAGAAAGTTAAAATAGATGATTTATATTTTCTTGCTTCCGGAGGCGGTATTACCTTTGGTGGCGGAGAATCACTTCTGCATGCGGATTTCATTCGGGAATTTCGGAAGGTATGTGGTCCAGAATGGACACTTACGGTTGAAACCTCCCTTCATGTTTCGCGAAATCAACTTCTGAAAATACTGGATGTGGTAGATGACTTCATTGTGGATATTAAGGACTTAAATCCTTCTATTTATGAGGCTTATACCGGTATGCCTGTGGACGAAGCCTTTACCAATTTGGTATTGCTTCAGGAGAGGGTATCTCCCGAGCATATTCATCTGCGCGTTCCCCTCATACCTCATTACAATACAAAAGAGGATATGGATCAATCGGTAAATAAACTAAAGGATATGGGCTTTACTAATATCGAAGTATTTCCCTATATCCTTAGATAACTCTTTATTTCTAGGATTTCATCCTCTTCCAAATTCTTTTTGTTAAGCAAAATATATTGATTACTATATCGCAAATATAAATAATGCTCCAGCTCACCGAAACTGTCTATCATATCCCAGGATAGGCGGTTTTCTTTTTCATCATCAAAAATAGTAATATCTTCTCCAAAGGTATACATTCGTCCTTTTGAATGTATCATGACTCTGTTTTTATTCATTATTTTCTCTATTTGTCTGATTGTACCAAAGAAAAACATATATATGCCATATAGAAGCATAGCAATACCTACAATCAATGCTCCGATCCATTTACCGTCTCGTTGAATTCCAATGATACCCGTGAGACCCATCATAATAACCACAAGGCTTAAAATACATATCAGAATTAATTTCTTCCGTAACTGTCGAATATATTTATTATCTTTAATATATAATTTATTATATATTTTATATGGTATCGGTTCCATTTCATAAATTATCATATTCCAATGCCCTACTTTCCCAATTCCCTACTTCTGACTCTACTCTTTATACTTTGACTTTACACTATTTTGGTATTAAACTAAATATGAAACCAAATAATTAAAGAATATTTAAGAATTAGAGCTTTTTATTATTGTAACCATTTTAGCAAAGGAGATTAATATGAATGAATCTACTTTAGAAAACAAGAATGGAACCGTAAAAAGAATCCTGATTTATCTTGGTATTACCTTTCTAATTACTTATCTGCTGGAAATTTTCCTTATACTACCCATGGCCGCCGGTAAAATTATGGTTAATCCTGTGATTATGCAATTAATGACCGGCAGCGTAATGTTCATCCCCGCCCTGGGTGTTTTGCTTACCAGACTGTTTACAAAGGAAGGATTTAAAAATTCTTATATTGTACCTAAAACCGGTAAACGAAGCATTCCCTTTTTCTTGTTTGGCTGGTTTGGTCCCGTAATACTCACTGTAGCGGGTGCTGCTGTTTATTTTCTGATTTTCCCGAATAAATTTGATAGAGATATGTCCTATTTGGCATCCGTTTTAACCGCTAATGGTGCGGAGGCTACTCCTGCATTATTGCAAATCACTATAATATCTCAGATTCTTACAGCTTTGCTTTTAGGACCGCTTCTTAATTTTCTTACCTGTTTTGGAGAGGAATGGGGATGGAGAGGTTACCTTCTTCCTAAAATGCAGGAAAAATTCAGCATAATCCCAACCTTGCTTATCAATGGCATTATTTGGGGGCTTTGGCACGCACCCCTTACCATAATGGGACATAACTATGGAGGAGGATACAAAGGCTATCCCTTTACCGGTATTATGGCAATGTGTCTTTTCTGTATTGTGATGGGGGTTATTTTTTCCTATATTACAATAAGGACGGGAAGCTGCCTGCCCGCAGTACTAGCCCATGGAAGTTTGAATGGTTTTGCTGCCGCTCCCCTGTTCTTTACCGACGGAACTAATATCAATCCCTTTATAGGACCTGCTCCTACAGGGATTATAGGCGGAATTGCTTTCCTCTTATGCGCTATTATTATGGCAATCCTTTTGATAAAGAACCCTAAAATAAAACCAGCTGATAAAACCCAATAAAATTGCCTACATAAAATAAAAATGGCCTCCTAAGTAGATTTTGGTTTTACCCTTATCTACTTAAGAGGCGTAAATATTTATTTTCCGCAAGGCCCTCCGCATTCACTGCAATCACAGCCGCATTGTATGGACTTGCCTTTCTTCTTATCCCGAATCATACCTCTGAGTACCACTCCTACCACTGCCGCCAATATGGCTAATACCGCTATCGTTCCCATATTACTCCTTTCTACAACTATACTAGGCATTTGCGAAACTTGCTTCCAAGGGGCTCTACTCATTATAATACTTTGTCAGCCGGTTTTTCTAACCATTCCAATGAGCCCTTCTCATCTCCATAGAAAAAGATGGCATTCCAAAGTAATATAATGAGTAGAGCCACTAGATATGAGTTTCGCAATTACCTACTATAAGTTTCTTTTTCTCTTTGAGGTCTAAACATCAAATAGATAAATCCTATTATCAATAAAAATGCAATTACTGTCCATAACCCAAATACACCCGTGGTTATCATTGTTCCGATTTGATATACACAAAGTGCCGCTGCATAGGCCAGCAAGGTTTGATAAGCTATCGCAAACCAGAACCACTTTGAATGATTCATTTCTCTCTTTATTGCTCCCATTGCCGCAAAGCAAGGTGCACACAATAAGTTAAATATCAGGAAGGAATATGCCGCTATCGCTGTCATATTACTTGCTAGGGTTTTCCATACCTCTGCCCCGTCCTCCGCTACTTGTGCATAACCATAGAGAATTCCAAAGGTGCTTACTACATTTTCTTTTGCAACCAGACCGGTAATGGCTGCAACTGCGGATTTCCAGTCTCCCCATCCCAGAGGAATAAAAATCCAACTGAAAGCATTGCCGATGCGGGCTAATATACTATATCCGATTTCCATATCCTCCAACATCCGAAACTTTCCGTCTATCCAGCCAAAATAAGTTGTAAACCAAATTACAATGGTTGACAGCAGGATAATGGTACCCGCTTTTTTAATAAAGGACCAGCCACGCTCCCACATACTTCTTAGTACATTTCCTACTGTAGGAAAATGGTATGCGGGTAGCTCCATAATAAAGGGAGCCGGATCTCCGGTAAACATCTTCGTTTTCTTTAAGATAATGCCGGAGCAGATGATTGCCGCAATCCCAATAAAGTAAGCGCTGGGAGACACCCACCATGCTTCGTTGAATAAAGCACCCGCAATCAGTGCAATAATAGGAAGCTTTGCACTACAGGGAATAAAGGTAGTTGTCATAATCGTCATCTTACGGTCTCGGTCACTTTCGATGGTACGGGACGCCATAATACCCGGCACTCCACAGCCGGTCCCGATTAGCATTGGAATAAAAGATTTACCGGAAAGACCGAATTTACGGAACACCCTATCCATAATAAATGCTACACGTGCCATATATCCGCAGGCTTCTAAAAATGCCAAAAACATAAAAAGTACCAGCATCTGTGGAACAAAGCCAAGCACCGCACCCACACCGGCAACGATACCGTCCAGAATCAGTCCCTGAAGCCATGCTACGCAGCCGATTGCTTCCAGTGCATTTCCGATCAGTACGGGAATGCCGGGAATAGTAAAACCAAACATACTCCATCCCTCGCCGAATAAACCATCATTCGCCCAATCGGTTGCCCATGTACCCACGGTGGTAACAGATACATAATATACGACGAACATAACCAATGCAAAAATAGGCAGTGCCAACCATCTGTTTGTAACAATTTTATCAATTTTATCGGAAACAGTCAATTTTTCCTTTTTATTTCTAATATAACATTCCTTTATTATAGAAGAAATATATAAATATCTTTCATTGGTAATAATACTTTCCGTATCATCATCCATTTCTTCTTCTAATTGCTTTATCACAGCGGATACAGCGGATACATCGGGTACATGCTTTAACCTTGCTATTATCTTTTCATCTTTTTCTAATAGCTTAATAGCAAAAAAGCGCTTCTGCTCTTCGGGCACTTCCTTAGAAAGCTTAAGTATTACGGATTCTATGGCTTCTTCCACTATGGAATCAAACTTATGTACATTAATGGAAGCTTTTTTCTCTTGCCCCAAATGGAGAGCTTTTTCTGCTGCTTCTTCGATCCCCATTCCCTTTAGTGCGGAAATTTCCACAACCTCACAGCCCAGCAGTTTGCTTAGCTTGCGGATATTTATTTGATCGCCGCTCTTTTTTACAATATCCATCATATTTACAGCTACTACAACCGGAATGCCCAACTCCATAAGCTGTGTACTCAGATAAAGATTTCTTTCGATATTCGTTCCATCTATAATATTTAAGATGGCATCGGGCCTCTCTTCAATCAGATAGTTTCTTGTAATTACTTCCTCTAAGGTATAGGGAGAAAGAGAATAAATGCCGGGAAGATCCATTATTATAATATTTTTATTCTTTTTCCATTTACCTTCTTTTTTTTCAACTGTCACACCCGGCCAGTTTCCAACAAATTGGTTAGACCCTGTGAGTGCATTAAAAAGCGTAGTTTTTCCGCTATTGGGATTACCGGCTAATGCAATTTTAATAGACATATCCTTCCTCATCTTTCAGCAGTATTATTTGCTATTTCATTTTGTTAGTTTTGGCTAACCTTTGGGCAAAAAAATTATTCCACTACTATCATTTCCGCATCGGCTTTCCTTAATGACAATTCATAACCCCTTACGGTAATCTCCATAGGATCTCCTAAAGGTGCTACCTTCCTGACATAGATATCAATCCCTTTGGTAATCCCCATATCCATAATCCTTCTTTTTATGGGACCTTCTCCTGTCAATTTTGTTACCTTCACGGTCTTACCGCATGGAATCTCTTTTAATGTTTTCATATTAATACCTTTCCTTTTTTTGACATTTGGGAAACTTGATTCTAAGGGGGCTCTACTCCATAATACTTTGTCAACAGTGGGATTGTCTGAACATGCAGAGCTTTCCAAGGCACTACTCTCCATAATACTTTGTCAGCCGGTTTTTCTAACCACTCCAATGAGCCCCTAAGTGTAAAAGCATGTTCAGCAAAGGCTTCCCTGCTTTTAGGAATCCCTTATGGTCTCATTTCCATAGAAAAAGATGGCGTTCCAAAGTAATATGGAGAGTAGAGCCACTAGAGAATTTCACAATACCTAATATACTTTATTCCGTGTGAGACTTAGTAATTCTTTGATGACGTATTTTGGCATCTTAGAAAGTCTTCTCACACTTCTCACACTATGATCTTATTCGCCATCTCTCTCCCGATTGCTACACGGGAATCCTTAATATTTACTATCATATTACCTCCAATCTCAGATACTACGGTTACTTCTCCACCTGTAACAAAACCAAGGTTCTCTAAAAATCTTCTGGTTTCCTCCTTGCCGCCAATCCTGCGAATTATATTGGGTTCTCCTTCTTTTACCATTGACAGAGGCATATGCACCATCTCTTTCTCCAAGCAATCTGGATTATTAATTATTATTATCTTTAAATTCTTGTTTGCATAGTTAGTATATGCTAACCATCATTAGATGTCAACAACTTTTTTGTAGGATTTTATCTTAATAAGCTTAATCTGCTTTTATTCCTTTTAGTTTCTTATTCATTATATAAATAAACTCCTCTGGAGTTGGGGTCCTATCTCCAAAGTATTTTTTAAACTCTGCTTGCTTTTCTGGATCGGGATTGTTCCGTGCTTCTTTAATTGATGCTACCATTTCTTTTCTTACTTCTGTAACAGAAATTCCATGAACACGAGCAATCTCTTGTAACAGATTTTTTGCATCCTTTTTTATAAATCTAATCATACTTATACCTCATTTCTATTTTATGTAAAAATTTTTATTAAATATATACTGTATAAATTATACATTTATACAGGCCACTATAATACACTCTGTGAATGGTTACAATATAAAAAAGGAAAGGAGTATGGAAATTTTGGAAATTGATTATAAAGCAATTGGACAAAGGATTAAAATAGCAAGGATAAAGATGGGCACAACACAGGAAGCAGTTGCAGATATCATAGATATTACCCCAGCACATATGAGCAATATTGAAACCGGAAAAACAAAAGTAAGCTTGCCAACTTTAATTGCTATTGCAAACGCTCTATCTGTTTCTGTAGACAATCTCTTATGTGATAATGTGTTGGCTTCAAAAGCAATATTTGAAGGTGAAGCAGAGGAAGTATTCAAAGACTGTGATGAATACGAGGTTCGGCTACTTGTGGATTTATTGAAATCATCCAAAGAAGTTATCCGTCGTGATAAGAATATCAGAAATCAATTTGAAAATAAAAACCGTAACTTGTAACCCACAAATTGTGAATTACAGCTACGGTTTTTTGCTGAATCTATTTTACTCAATCTTACATGAACCACCTGACAGAAGCTCGTTTTCGCTAAATTTCATATTGATCAAATGAGGATAATCACTGGCCAAAGAAACTCCTCCCAGAATAATTGCACCTATGCCATTCCATATAAAATGAATCAAAATAGGAGCGAGCAGTGATTTGGTATATACCAATACTATATTCATAAAGATACTCATGGTAATAACATTTAATACAGGGATTAACCCCGCTTCAAATGCCCCGCCATGCAAAAGTGTAAACAATGCTGTTGTAGCAATTCCTGCGCTTACCGTATTATAATTCATTTCAATCATACGATATAAATAACCGCGCACCAACATTTCTTGCATAACTGTATTCAGAAAAACCGATACCATCCAAATCCCTATCCATGAGATTTGATTTAAGCTCTCTATTCGTATAATACCTGCTGCATATAAAACAATAACGGTTATTCCAAGCCATAGAATTCCTGTCACAATTCCGATAACACTGCTTTTTACAGGTGTACTCATTATTTGCAACTTTTCTTTTTTCTGATCAAGCAGCCAGAAAGCCAGTGTAAACACAATTATGCTTACTAACGGAATTATTTCTGCTTACTAACGGAATTATTTCTGCCCACAAACGCCAAATTACAGGATCAGAGGTATTGGGTACAGGTATTAAACCTGCACACAATGCCCACCCAATAAAAAATATAATTCCTTTTAATACTGTAATAAATAATTTTTTCATAATATATCCATCCAAATCTATCATTAACCCTTGCTGGAGTTGAGGAAGGAGAAATTTTTATTCCCTACTTTGCAGCAGATTTTCCGGCAATCTGTGTGCTTCTTACAACTTGATTGCCTGCTGCCACCAGTGCGGCAATAGAACCCTTGATGATATCTTCATCGATGCCCACACCCCAGTATGTCTTGCCTTTGCTGCTTAGACTCACATAAGCTACCGCCTTTGCGGAAGTACCCTCTGAAATCGCATGCTCTTCAAACACACCCAATTCATAATCAATTTTAAAATATGCCTTTACCGCATTGCTGACGGCATCCAAACGCCCGTTGCCTCCGGTTTTAACCACATTTCTTTTTTTATCATGTTCAATTGTAACTTCTGCCGCAATCCCATCTATTTGTTTAAAATGGCATACCGGAATATCAAATATATTTTTAATATTAATATAATGATCCTCAAATATCTGATAAATGTCCTTCGGTGTCAGTTCTTTATGCTCCTTATCGGATACGCTCTTAACCAGATAACCAACCTCCTCCTTCATCTTATCGGGCAGCTGAATACCGAAATTTTGCTTTAAGATAAAGGATATACCACCCTTTCCCGACTGGCTGTTAATTCGGATTACATCGGATTCATATTCTCTGCCCAAATCAGCGGGATCTATGGGAAGATAGGGCACCTCCCATCTTTTTTTGCTCCTTCCTTCTTTTCTCCATGCCATACCTTTAGAAATAGCATCCTGGTGAGAGCCTGAAAATGCAGTAAATACCAAGTCACCCGCATAGGGAGTTCTTTCATATACCTTCATACCTGTTAAAAGCTCATATTCCTCACGTACCTTTGCAATATGTGAAAAATCCAATCCAGAATCTACACCATGGCAGCTCATGTTCATTGCCAAGGTAATAATATCCACATTTCCGGTTCTTTCGCCGTTTCCAAAAAGAGTACCTTCCACACGGTCGGCTCCTGCTAAAATACCGAATTCCGCATCACTGACACCGCAGCCTCTGTCATTATGGGGATGAACACTTAACACTACGGCGTCCCTGTAATGTAATTGCTTGTGTATATATTCCACCTGTGCGGCAAATACATGGGGCATGGCAACCTGCACCGTAGTAGGAATATTAATAATCGCTTTATTCTCTTTATCAGGCTTCCAAACCTCCAGCACCGCATTACATACCTCCAATGCGTATTCTACTTCTGTCCCGGGAAAACTCTCGGGACTGTATTCAAAGGTAAATCTGCCTTCGGTTTCTTCTGCCATTTCCTTTAACAGCTTTGCTCCGTCCACTGCCAGTTTTTTAACTTCTTCCTTACTCTTTTTAAAAACCTGCTCTCTTTGAGCAACTGACACCGAATTATAAAGATGCACGATTGCATGAGGAACCCCCTTAAGGGCTTCAAATGTCTTCTTTATAATATGTTCCCTTGCCTGAGTCAATACCTGAATGGTTACATCCTCAGGAATCATATCTCTATCTATTAATTCTCTGATAAAATTAAATTCAGTTTCTGAAGCCGCAGGAAATCCTACTTCTATTTCCTTAAACCCTACCTCTACAAGCATTTTGAAAAATGCCAGTTTCTCTTCCAAGCTCATTGGCTCTATAAGTGCCTGATTGCCATCCCGTAAATCTACACTACACCAAACCGGGGGCTTATCGATACATTCCTTTTTTACCCAGTCATAGGTAACTACCGGTGGCATAAAATAAGGCTTTCCATACTTTTCACTGACATTAGCTTCTCTTTTCATTTTAAACTCCTTTCAGACTCCTTAGTTTAAATCGCTTTTTTATAGGAGAAATTTTATAAAACTTTTCTATACAATAAAAAAGTCCCTATAAAAATGCGAAACACATTTTTATAGAGACGTATTATCTACGCGGTACCACTCTATTTCATGGAAAACCATGCACTCACAGGCACTGACATACCCTTCCCCTTTTACGGCGGGATATCCGTCCGCGCCTACACAGTTAATAATAACCTTCAGCCGGCTGCTCCAAGGTCAGTTCACTGTCCACGTCAGACTGCCTTGCACCAAACGGCAGCTCTCTGTTTTCCGGTTTTCAGCTACTACTCCTCTTCATCGCTTTACTTCTTATGCAATTTTAGATATCTTAACATAGTTCTACCCACTCTGCAAGAGTAAAATTAATTTAATTAGCACTAACTCTCATCGGTCAGCTTTAGCGGACATATTAATCAGGATTGTGAAATGCATTATTTCACACTAACCAACATTTTGCCTCAGGTCGGCAACACAAA
>CAZJAS010000015.1:0-15616 GCA_964544135.1 uncultured Clostridium sp.
TTTAAATATGGATGAACGAGTGGCTAAATTTGTTATTCCATTTTATTGACTATATGAAAAAACACAAGTATAATTATTAAGACTATTAGGTAAGGTGATTTATCTATACTTAATTAATCAAAAAACAGAAAACAATAGAGGAGGAAGTTATGGCTAATTATAATCCATATGAAAATGCACAGATTCAATTTGATAAGGTAGCTGATATTTTAGACCTTAATCAGGGTGCAAGAGAGTTGCTTCGCCAACCGATGAAAGAAATGCACTTTACCATTCCTGTTAAAATGGATGATGGTACCACACAAATATTTAAGGCATATCGTATTAAGCACAATACCGCGAGAGGTCCGGCAAAGGGAGGAATTCGTTTCCATCCTCATGAGACAGCGGATACCGTTCGTGCTCTTTCTCTGTGGATGACATGGAAATGCGCGGTTGTAGATATTCCGTTGGGAGGAGGAAAGGGTGGAGTTGTATGTGATCCCCACAACCTTTCACTGAACGAGCAGGAGAGATTATGCCGTGGATATGTGAGACAATTATTTGATCAATTAGGTCCCAATATTGATGTTCCGGCTCCGGATGTAATGACAAACGGACAACATATGATTTGGATGATGGACGAATACGAAACATTGGCAGGAGGCAAATATCCCGGTGTGATTACAGGGAAACCGGTAGGTATGGGCGGCTCCATAGGCCGTACACAGGCAACAGGCTATGGTGTAGTCTATGTATTGGAAAGTCTTTTAAAGGAATTAAATCTCGATCCTGCACAGACCAGTGCAAGTATTCAGGGCTTTGGTAATGTTGCTGAGTATGCAGCTCGTTTATATACCAGTCTCGGCGGTAAGGTAAAGGCTGTATCTTGTTGGGATAATGAAGACAAAAAAGCATATACCTTCTACAAGGAAGAAGGACTTGATATTGAGAAGCTGGCTGGTATTAAGGACTCTTTCGGAGGCATTGATAAGGTAAAAGCAAAAGAGATGGGTATTGAGCTTCTTGCGGGTGATGCTTGGCTTGCTCAAGATGTAGATATCATTATTCCGGCAGCATTGGAAAATCAAATTACACCTGCCGTATTCCCTAATATTTCTAAGCAGGTTAAGATAATTTGCGAAGCAGCAAACGGTCCCACAACACCGGATTGCGATAAATTAATTCAAGAGAGAGGGATTGTTTTATTACCTGATTTCTTAACGAATGCCGGCGGAGTTACTTGCAGCTATTTTGAACAAGTACAATGTAATATGAATTATTTCTGGGGCGAAGAAGAAGTAAACGAAAAGCTTAAATACATTATGACAAAAGCTTTTAAAGCGGTATACGATTTAGCACAGGAAAAAGATTTATATATGAGAGATGCAGCTTACGTTATTGCGATTAACAGAGTAGTAAACGCTGCAGAATTACGTGGCTGGATTTAATAATTTCCATGTAAATAGGAAATAATACATAATATAAATCGAAAGGCATGGTGAAATAATGGACGAGAAAAGTATTTGGCTTTTAACTGAGCGGGAAAAGGAACTGGAATGCATATATTTAATTGATGAAGTATTGCAGGACAGACAATTATCTTTACCGATGGCTCTGAATAAAATCGTAAAAATACTTCCCTCCGGGTTTGCACAACCGGAGGCATGCAGGATTCAAATTGAATTGCATGGCGTCCATTTTTTATTGGAAGATTTTAAGCAGGCAATATATCTTCATAAAACTCCAATATTGTTGAATGATAGGGCGGTTGGGAGTCTGGAAGCAAGATATCTGATTACAGATAATGAAAAGCAGTACGACCTTTTACAAACAGAAGTAAAAATCATGTCGGCTGTTGCGGACAGAATATCCGGACTTGCCCTTAATTCACAGCGGGAATTAAACATAATCTTAGATATGCTGCAAAAAGTCAGCCCGGATATTTTAGAAAAAGTATGTCATAAACTACAGGCATATATCAATGATTTAGAAAAACAGATGCCTCAAACTATGATGATGACCCATGGTGAGGTAAACGCGCCCCTTCCTAAATCACAAATCCCCGATTTTATGGAGATTGGTCAAAGCTTAGTAGCCAGAGCATCTGATTTACTGTCTAATAGTGAAATATATGAGTTTATTAATAAGTGGATTCAAGAAGAGCGGCTTTTTTCCCTAGTAAAAACGATAGGTAGAAAAGAGTCGGAAGTCAGTGAAATATTAGATATTATACAAAGCTATAGAAACCAGATGGATGCTAAGAGCAGCTATTCTCCTATGGAGAAATGGGTTTTGGCAGAACTGTCACATCGTTTTTTAACAACGGATGAAACACTGATTGATCGGGTTGTTGATCATTTACTGATAGAAGATTTTGAGCCTCTACTTGCCAGAAATATCGGTTCTTCAAAAACAAGCGGCGGGATAGGAGGAAAAGGAGCAGGATTATTTATTGCGGAGCAGATTTTAAAACGCGCGGCAATCAATGATCCTTTACTTGATGGTATTAAAACTCCCAAAACTTGGTATTTAGCTACAGATCAGTTAGATGAATTTCTAAAATATAATAATATGGAAGAATTGAATGCGTACAAGTACAATTCCATTTCTTATATTAGAATGACTTATGATGATATCGTATCAAAAATAAAGAATTTACGGCTTACGCCTCATATTATGCAGACACTTACAATATTACTGGATGATTTAGAACAAGTACCTATTATTGTCAGATCGTCTTCCCTTTTAGAAGACAGAAGCCAATCTGCGTTTAGCGGTAAATATAAAAGCCTGTATTTATCAAATCAAGGAACAAAAAAAGAGCGGTTAGATGCATTGGCAGATGCTATTTTAGAGGTATATTCCTCTCAATATAATCCGGACTCTTTTCAATATAGAGAAAAAAGACATCTCTTGCATGTATCTGAAAAAATGGGTGTTTTAATTCAAGAGGTGGTAGGTACCAAAATAGGTCCTTACTATATGCCTTTATTTGCAGGCGTTGCCTTTTCAGAAAATGCTATCAGCTGGTCACCCAGAATTAGGCGGGAGAGTGGTTTGGTTCGTATGGTTATGGGTCTTGGAACCCGTGCGGTTGATCGGGTGAATAATGATTATTCGCTTTTGTTTTCTCCTGAAAATCCCGGTTTTAAAATTAATCAAAATCCAAATGATGTATTGCATTATTCTCAAAAGTATATTGATGTAATGAATTTAGAAAGCAGTGCATTTGAAACAGTAGAGGTTGAGCATCTATTAAAAACATGGGGTCATGAAATACCAAAGTTAAGCAAACTTGTATCGGTTTATCATGATGAATATATGCAAAAGAAGAATTTCATAGATCTCTCACCTAAAAAAGATAAAATGGTGATTACTTTTGACGGAATTTTGATGGATACAGATTTTCCCAAAAAACTAAGTCGTATCCTTACGGTGTTAAAAGAAAAAATGGGTATTCAGGTAGATATTGAATTTGCTTATGACGGAAGCGATTTGATATTATTACAATGCCGTACTTTAAATCAAGGGTTTTACAAGGAAGCAGCCACAATTCCTGAAGACATTTCCGATAGCGATATTTTATTTACTGCCAACCGCTATGTTTCAAACGGAAAGATTGAGAACCTTCGTTATATTGTTTATGTGGACGGTGATGCATACAGTAACCTGGCCAGCAAAAGTGAAATGCTATCCGTCGGTGAAGCCGTGGGAAAATTAAACATGCATTTACCACTTAAAAAATATTTACTCATGGGGCCCGGACGATGGGGCAGCAGAGGGGATATTCAATTAGGCGTCAGGGTAACATATGCGGATATATGTAATACTGCAATGTTGATAGAAGTAGCCAAAAAGAAACAATCTTATGTTCCGGAGGTATCGTTTGGCACACATTTCTTTCAGGATTTGGTAGAATCAAATATTGCATATCTACCTTGTATGAACAATGCATCATGTCAAGCAGAGCTAAGAGGCCATCAGGATACATATCGGGGTGTTTGGAAAGCTGAATTTGAAAGTTTAATTTCATGGTTGCTGGATAAATGCCAATATCAAGAAGATAAGGAGGCGATTGAAAAATATGCCGATAGTGTATATCAAATGGCCGATAGTGGATATGATATTATTCTGACGGATTGGATGTATAATTATGAATTACCGCCTAATGACAATGAACGGGTATATAGTGGTAATAGTACGAGAAGCGAGCTTAATCAGGCAACAGGGGAAGTATATCGGAATGCAAGTATGCATCTTATTAATCAATGCTATGGGTATAGCTTCAGGGATATTGATTATTCCAAAGAGCATTATGAATAAGATAAAAAGATATAATGAGAAATTTAAAAAATAATTAAATCAGGAGTAAAGCATGAAAACAAAAGGGAATATTAGAAAGTGGTGGATGCTTGCTTTCATTATAGTAATGATTCTAGCGGCTGGGATTTTGGTTTTTATTTGGAGGCCTAATAAACAGCGGGAAATAGTTATGCCGGGTCAGTTTGCTTTGATTGACAACAGGCCCACGATGATTAAAGATGGAAAAGTCTACGAATACGGCACGGATGGCGTATGGAAAGATTTAGGGCTTGCAGGAGAGGCCAAGCAGATTGTGAAGGGGGAAGCCCTCTTTGTTTTGAATACAGACGGTAGCCTCTATTATGGGGAAGAGTTAGAGTCAGAAGAAGTAATGCCGCTTGACTTCTGCCTATTATTTACATATGACAAAAATGGCATTAGAGTTAGATGAGGAAGAACCTATTATTTGTATCAGTGAAAGTCTAAATTCTTCGAGCTTTAGGATGTTGCTGGAAAATGGGGATATCCTTTATCAGGATGAAAAATATGAGCGTTTTATAATGGAAGAGGAAACACCTGTATTTATATCGGACTGGTTTGTTCTTACGGACGGAGGAAATGTCTATTATCTGGATACTGCTTCTGATGGTATCAGCGGTATCGTAAAGGCAGATTTGCAGTGCATCTATAGCGGAGGAGATATCATTGCAATTAATGCAATGGCAGCAAGGTGTTTGGGTCTTTTAGAGAACGGATCAGTAATATCATTGGGAGGGAACAATCCTCTTGATGTAACAGGATGGAAAGATATAATTGCCATAGAGCAAGGCTTTAATTATGCTGTGGGACTCACTGATAAGGGAAAAGTTTTATATGTAGATTACAGTACAAGCAGTACAGAAGCTGCTTATTCTTAAACTTTTCTGATTATAAATAGGATAAAATCCCATTTCCTACAAATGCAATAGGAAAAATAAGCTTTCGGTCTTTTTTTAGTGGAAAGAATGTGTTATAATACTTATTATTGGTAAATTGTTTGGGAAAAGAGGTATTGTAATATGAAAATTTCAACAAAGGGCAGGTATGCGCTTAGACTGATGATTGACTTAGCTATAAACAGCGACGGTAATCCAATCAGTATCCGGGATATAGCAGCAAGACAGTATCTTTCGGATAAATATTTAGAGCACATAATTTCAACTTTAAATAAAGCGGGATATGTTAAGAGCTTAAGAGGCCCACAGGGCGGTTATACTTTAACAAAGGAGCCGAGGGATTATACGGTGGGTATGATATTAAGGCTGACAGAGGGAAGTCTTGCACCTGTATCTTGTATAGAAGGGGATGTCAATCAATGTGACCGGCAGGATTGCTGTGCCACCTTCCATTTGTGGAAAAAGCTTGATGAGGCAATAAAGGGTGTGGTGGATACGGTTACCTTGGCGGATTTGGTGGATTGGCAGAATGAAAATAGTAATAATTATATAATATAAAGTAAAGGATTGGTATAAGAAGAGCTATATCATTTTACTTTATAGTAATAATTGTGATATTCATAATAATGACGATACAGATTAACCATGAGTTAGTGACATGGAGAAATGGTAAGAAGTTAGGAAGATTTTGTGAAAATCGAGCAGGATTAGAGTCTGGTATAAAGATTGTGAAACCTGTACATAGTAAAAGAAGGTACAATGCGCACGAAAATTGGTTGCTTCGTGCACTGTTGTACCTTTTCTTATATTGGTATTATAGAATAAATTAGAGAGGTTGATACCACTATGGGCAGGGAAAAGAAAAGCAGTAATGTTGAAATAGGAAGCAGATTGCGGGTTATACGTGAAAATCTTGGGAAGTCACAAGCGGATTTCGCAGAGATTTTAGATGTTACCGATGACCATTATAGAAAACTGGAGAGCGGAAGCACAGGACTCACAATAGGAAAAGTCAGGTTGCTATATGAGAAATTAAATATTGATCCCACTTATTTGCTGATAGGAGAGAAAATGGAAGAGTTTGATCTGGATAAATACCTGGTCAATTGCAGCAAGGAACAAAGAGATCGTTTGCTTAAGCGGTGTCTGGAATATATAGCAGGTTATATTACAAAGTAAAGCTGACAAACAAGAGCCGCCAAAGTGTACAGAGGTGCATGAAGGTGGCTTGTTTTATGAAGGGGTACGGAGCGAGGCGGCTAAAATGCAATACGGAGAAGATACTTTTCGAGATTTTTATTATAGTACATATGATGTGCTGTATAAATATGTAAGAAGGATGAATGGTGCGGAAAATCTGATTGAAGATATTGTGCAAGAAACTTATTGTGAAGCCTATAAATGCAGAGAGAAATTATATAACCACCCAAATCCTGTAGGATGGCTGTATAAAACAGCTAATTACATATTTAAGAATGCAAGCCGCCGTATGGAAAACAATTTATTATCATTGGAGTTAATAGGAGAGTCAGATGTAATACCAAGTATCCGTGGTGGCTATGAAGCGGTAGAATGGCAGGTTTTGATGCAGGATATTCTGTCACAAAAAGATAGCGAGTTAATTTATAAGTATTATATGGAAGGCTACACCAGTGTAGAAATTGCCGCTCAATTGGGGATATCGGAAGATAATGTACGTATGAAGCTAAGTAGAATCAGGAAAAAGATGAAGAAAAATCTTGCAAATTAACTAATAGAAATAAAGAAACCTTGTAAATTAATTAGATACAGATGAAGATAAAAAAGATACTTATGGGAGTGAAGAGTTTACATGAAAAACAATAAGGAAGATAATAGCCGGCTCATTAAGGAGTTAAAGGAAAGGATTAGGTGGTATCAGGAGGAGGCTTCCGAGGAAGAAGGAAATGCCAAAGAAATTGAAGCAATGATACATCTTTTAGATAGACTGGAAGAGTTGCCTGTTGATGAATATTTCACTAAGGAAAAGGCATATACTCGTTTTGAAGGACAGTATTTGCCCCAAATCACTGAAAATAGAGAGAATCTAAGAAATATTAGAATCAAGAAAGTGCTGTCCTATATCATAGGTACGGCGGCCACTATAGTTGTATTGTTTGCGGCATTGAATATCGGAACCTATGCTACTACTAAAAAAGGATTTTTTGAATATATTGCACTCAGTACCACAGGAAAGAGTTTTTTTATTTCAGGTGGTGAAACAAAACAAATGGAGACCTTGGAGGAAGGCATTGGTTTTTCGATGACCGGAGAAAAGGTTTATAAAACATGGACGGAGCTGCCTGACTACTTACTGGATCAGATATGTGTTCCCACATTTCTGCCAAAAGATATGAAATTACAGGAGATTTCTTTCTGGGTGGAGAATTTTACCGATGTGTTGCGTGCCAAATATATGGATGAAATGATACCTGAGAATAGAATAGAGATATGGGTAGAAAGCTATGAAGATGCTTATGCCTGGCAGGAGACAATAAATAAAGAAGCTGTATTTTTGGAAGAGCAAATTGATGGGGAAAGAACCAGCTATTTTTATCAGTATGAGGAATCTTATTTCGCTTATTTTTGGGAGGAGCATGTGTTATATACGGTATCGGGAAATTGCTCCAAAGAGGATTTAAAAGAGGTTGTTAAACATATGCAATATATAGGCGGTAAATAAGAAGGAACATGAAAATATAGTCCATTTTGTAAAAATAATAAAAAACATTGTTACATTTTGTCATCGTCAACACATTAATAAGTAGAGGGTTAATAAGGACGAAAGGAGGAAGTGTAGTAAGACCCTATTATTTTTTACAAAGGAGAAATGGAATGAAAAAAAATAGAAGCTTATTATGCATAATGCTTGCAGCAGTAATCTGTTTGGGTATGAGCCCGATTAATGCAATGGCGGCGGAAAATACCGAAGACACCGGAGTTGCCGTTTTAGAGATGGTACTAACGGAAGGACTGACACTCGATATAACGGATGAAAATGTGTTTGGCGGTTTATATGATTTGGATTCAAACGGTCTTATGCGAACAGTGATGCTGACAAATTGTGCAATTAGAATGGGATATGTTGATGATACATATTTACATGTGGAATTTCTAACCGGATGCAGCGATAAGGCAACGGAAATCGGAATCAAGGATATAAAGATTCAGAAACAAGTCGGAATATTCTGGACGACGATTGCCACATCAGAAGGCGGAAGCGCAACCAACACAAGCGGCTGTTCGGGTAGCAGCGACTGCTATGGTGTGGTTAAGGGAGAGACCTATCGTGTAAGCTGTACTCATTATGCATATGTGGGGGGAACTTATTATTCATTAGATAATGTCACCGCAGGACATAAATTTAATTAAGACATAATGGGGGTAGCAGGTGACTAGGACTAAGACATTAATAACCGGAATTACCAGTGCCGGGTATGATGCACTGTGTGCAACATTGGAGCTGGAGTTTTGGCCGGATGGCCAAGTGTGGCAGTTCTATGATGTACCGGAACATGTATGGTATAATTGGAGGAATACGGAAGCTACACATACTTTTTTTCATACAAATATATTTGGTCGATATGCTGCCAAAAAAATAGGAACAGGGATGAATTAGATCATAAAACGGAATGTAGAAACGGGCAGATGCTTTAGGGGAGCGGCCCGTTTTTATATTAATAAATCCTTCCATCTTTTTTAATGGGAAAGCTCAGGTTTCATTGCATATTTTTTAATGATTTGATATAATATACTGCAAATGGGTTAAAAAAGAGAAATAGGAAATAAGCTAAAAAAATAAGGGGCTTGTAAAGTATGCGCTTAATGAAAAAGAACAGAGAACAGATGAAAGACGGTCCGGTTTTAAGAGAGTGGAAAAATAGTAAAAGCGAAGAAAAAAACAAGCAAAATGAAACATTATTAAAGTTTCACTCAATGATTATGTGTGTTTATTTTCTGGTGCTGCTACTTACGGTATACATAACAAATAATTTTATTATTTTTATATTCTGCTTACCCTGCTTTCTTGCGTATTGTGTGAGTTTTTATTTAAGCTATCGTGTAAATTCAGAGTGGCTCCTGATTTTTAATTATTGTCTGACTACAGTTTTTATAATAGGATTTGTAATTGTATTCGGATGGGACTGCGGTGTTCAGCATTTTATATTTGTAATGGTGGTTCTGGTGTTTGCAACGCATAAGGGAAGCACTAGGCAAAAGATGGTACTGATTACTCTTTTGTATCTGCTGCGTATTGTCCTGTATGCATATACCTTGATTTATAGTCCTCTTTATGAAATTACGAAACTGATGGGAGTTTGTTTTCAGGTCATTAATTCCATTGCAATATTTATTACAATGTGTTCCTGCCTGCATCAAATGACTTTAGGTAAGAGGGAAATGGAAGCAAAACTGGAGGAAATGAGTGCAAGAATAAAGCGCTTTGATTTAGAGGATTCTCTTACGGGGCTTTTAAACAGAAAAAGCATGATGGATTATCTGGAAGCACTGACAGAAAGCATATCGGAGGAGGATGAAAGAAATATTTGCATAGCAGTAGGTGATGTGGATTATTTCGGCAAGGTAAACGATAGATACGGACATAACTGCGGAGATATTGTAATCAAACAATTGGGCTATCAATTCCTTCAATTTATGAAAGATAAAGGACAGGTTTCAAGATGGAGCGGAGAAGAATTTCTTTTTGTATTTGAAAATGCAGCCGGCGAAGATGCCTATTATTATCTAACCAAATTACAACAGCAGATAAGAGCAACTGAATTTTTCTTTAAGGATGAGAATATTTCTATTACCATGACCTATGGATTAATGGAATATAATCCCGATAAAAATATAGATTACTGTATTATGGAAGCGGATAAGAAAATGCTTATGGGAAAAGAATCAGGTAGAAATACTATTATATATTGAGGGGAGAAACCATGATATTTAAATGTAAAAACTGTAGTGGAAATGTAGTATACAGTCCGGAAAAACATAAAATGTTTTGTCCGTATTGTGAGAGCGTGGATAGTGAAGAAAAGAAAACAGAAAAGCAATCCATGGTAACCTGTATTAATTGCGGAGGAGAGCTGCAGGTTACAGAATTTACATCAGCCTCCCAATGTCCTTATTGTGATAATTATATTATCTATGATGAAAGAGTAACAGGCGAGTATGAACCGCATTTGATTATTCCTTTTGTTTACAGCAAGGAAATGACCAAAAAACTGATGCGAGACAAGTTTAAAACCTGTGTTTTTGCGCCGGGAGATTTTTTGTCCGAGGCCAGAATGAATTCTATGACAGGCATGTATGTACCTTTTTGGATGTATGATTATCATGCACATGGATATTATGACGGAGAAGGGAAAACAATACGTACCTGGAGAAGCGGAGATACGGAATACACCGAAACCAGTGTATATCGTATTGTTCGTGATATGGAAGCTGATTTTGATAAAATTCCCGTAGATGCCTCCGAAGCCATGCCCGATGATGCAATGGAGTTAATGGAGCCTTATGATTATAAGGCATTGGAAGCATTCAGAGAGGAATATATGTCAGGATTCTTTGCTGAGCGTTATAATACGGATGCATTGGTCAGTGAACCGGGTGCAATGGCTAAAACCAAAAGAGATACAGAAACGATCCTCCGTCAAAGCATCACCGGCTATACCGGATTACAAAGCATGCATGGCAGTCAGATTACACTTAATCGGACGGATACCAATTATGCATTACTTCCGGTTTGGATCTATGATTATAAATACAAGAATAAGGATTATAGATTTCATGTGAATGGACAAACAGGAAAACTGGTGGGTAAAGTCCCTGTTTCGGTTCAAAAGGTATGGGGCTATGGTGCTACTGTATTCTGTTCTGTATTTGCAATACTAATGATGTTCCGCCAGCTTTTATTGATGCTGTAAACAGGAGGGGAGATAAGTCATGAAAGAATATTTTTCATATTTTAAATTTTTATTTATTACCTTGGGCGTTATAGCGTTAATAACAGCGGGTATAGGTATTACAAGATTAATTGAGGGAGGATATGTCAGAGGTAATATGAATGCACCTTCCCAACGGGTCTATGATTATGCTGATGTGCTGTCGGATGCGGAAGAGAAAAAGTTGACCGAGCTGATTGAAAAGAGAGAATTGAAAATAGGCTGTGATATTGTATTGGTAACGATCAATGAATCTCTCTATAGTAAATACGGTATTACAGAAGATACGGATCGTAACTGGGAATATTGTATGATGAACTACGCAGATGATTTCTATGACCAGAAGGAATTTGGGTTTGATGAGGTTCATGGAGACGGCGTATTGCTTCTGGATAATTGGTATCAGGGTGAAAAAGGCAGCTGGCTTTCTACTTGCGGAAAGGTATATGATCACTATAGTGCAAGAATGGTAAACAAGGTACTTGATGATGTGTATGACCTTGTTGATTATAGCCCTTACCGTGCTTATGAATCATATATAGAGAATGTTTATAAAGAAATGAATCGTGCTGACGCCGGTATCAATATCAATCCGTTTATCATGTTTGTTGTGGCTGTATTTGCGGCAGGGTTTTTCATTACAATCCATCTCAAGGGAAAAGAAGGCAAGAAAACCACAGTAGCCTCAACCTATTTGGAGAATGGCAGCGTGCGGTTTAATGTTAGTCGGGATGAGCTTGTAAACAAATTTGTAACCAGCAGAGTAATTCCCCAGGACACAGGAGGTAGCAGCAGTGGCGGCGGCGGACGTTCCGGTGGTCACACCAGCAGCGGCGGTGTCAGCCATGGCGGCGGCGGTAGAAGAAGATAATTTGATTTTATTGATTTAAATAAATAATGCAGCAAAAAAGCACCCATATGACGGTATGGGTGCTTTTTATATTATGCAAATTAAGCCATTTTGTTTACGGCAACAGCCAATCGGGATACTTTTCTGGAAGCATTATTTTTATGATATACTCCCTTTGAAGTAGCCATATCGATTTGCTTGGTTGCAGCAAGCAGGGCAGCCTGTGCGGCAGCCTTATCACCGGATTCAACTGAAGCAGTCACTTTTTTGATTGCTGTCTTCACGCCGGATTTGATAGCTTTATTTCTATCAGTCTTGGTTTGAGCCACTAAAATTCGTTTTTTTGCAGATTTGATATTAGCCAAGATCTACACCTCCCATTTTCTATTCTTCTTTGTTTTTAAGAAAATGTTTCATTAAAGCCAGACACGGACGACCAATGTAAACATACGAGTATAATTTTAGTGTAACAAGTCCTAAATGTCAATACATATTTTCCTTAAAATTGTAAAAGATATTACAAAAGACAAGAAAGGTACGAAAATCAAATGAGTTGTTTTCAGGTAAGAACAGATTTGGCTCTTGAGGCCAGAGAAAGCATTACAGAGGCAGACAGTGCACTGCACGGAGTAATAGTGGAAGAGGACTATGATGAAGAAGCGGATGTCAAAGTTACCAAAGTTGAAATCACAACTAAAAACGGGGCAAAATCTATGGGAAAGCCAATGGGTTCCTATGTCACCATAGAGGCACCGGGAATGTTGGAGTCGGACGAGGGATATCATCGGGAAATTTCTGAAGTAATTGCCAAGCAGCTTACGGAGATTATCCCCAATTCTACAAAAGAGCAAGAGATATTGGTAGTGGGGCTTGGAAACCGTGATGTGACGGCAGATGCACTGGGCCCACATGTTGTGGACAATCTCTTTGTTACAAGGCATATTGTAAAAGAATATGGCAAGGCTGCTTATAATAAGGACAGAATGAATACAGTAAGCGGTCTAGAACCCGGTGTGATGGGTAAGACAGGTATGGAAGCAGCGGAAATCATCAAGGGAGTAATCGGAGAAACAATGCCCAAGGTGATGGTGGTGATTGATGCATTGGCAGCCAGAAGCACAAGACGTTTAAACAGAACAATACAGATTACCAATACGGGGATTCATCCCGGCTCCGGGGTGGGTAATAATCGAAATGCACTCACAGAGGAAAGCATGGGAATCCCGGTTATTGCAATTGGTGTGCCCACCGTTGTGGATGCGGCGACTATTGTGGTAGATGCCATGGAAAAGATGCTGGAGGAATCAAAAGAAGCCGATAGACATCTTTATATGGAGGAGTGCAGAAATGCCCTGACCGATCTTAATAATATGTATGTGGCAAGTAAGGACATTGATGCTGTAATCAAAAGAGTCAGCTACACCATATCAGAGGGCATTAATATAGCATTAGAACTTGCATAGCCGGATAGATGAAAGCATATACTGCATAAGGCGGAAATCAAATTAATGGGTTAAATGGCTGAGAAAGCAGGGGATAATTTGAAACGTTTGAGAGAATATGGAGTCGGTATCAGACGTGTTGCGGCATCAATTATGTTGCTATTTGTTTTACTGGTGGTTTCAGGCGGTATGGGAAGTCAGAAATTCTTCCTGCCGCTTTTTACATATGCGGTACATTCACAGAACGGTCCGGTGACAGTTTTAAGTAATAGCTTAATGAGCTTAATGCCTATTTGTCATTATGGACGTGAAAATGCGGGGGTAATAGAGTCTGGTGTGGAAGAGCCGGAAACAGGGGGAGAAGTCATTTTGCATATCGTTGAAAGTGATGGTGAAGAGGGAAGCCAATCGGATCGAAAACATGAAGTGGAAAGCGTATTATCCGCTTCGGGTGCAGTGGGGGAAGAGGCAAAAATAGCGGAGGCCTTTACGATGGAAGAGCTATTGGCACAGGAAAATCAAGCATATCGGTTTACACCACCAAAGCAGGTCATGGAATATGATTGGGCATCATTATATGATTACGGAACGCTGCTGTCAACTTTCTATACTGTGGACAGCTATGCATTGGCGGGTAGTGATTTACTAAATATAGAAAGCCTATTGGCAAAAGATATCACCATAGATAAAATGACGGATGGACCACAGATTTTAATTTATCATACCCATTCCTTAGAGGGATATTGTGATTCCGTTCCCGGTGAACGATCGGATACGATTGTGGGAGTGGGAGATTTTTTGACTAAAATATTAACAGAAGAATATGGGTATCATGTATTGCATCATACAGAGGAGTATGACACGGTCAGAGACGATGCTTATGCGAAATCCCTGCCATCTATAGAACAGCTTTTAGCTGAGAATCCTTCTATACAGGTAGTGATTGACCTGCATCGTGACGCAGGGAATCCGAATAGAAATATGGTTGTGGATATAAACGGGAGAAGAACAGCCCGGTTCATGTTTTTCAACGGAATATCCCGTAGTAAAAAAACAGGAGATATTGCCTATCTGAACAATCCTAATTTAGCTGAAAATTTAGCTTTTTCTTTTCAAATGCAGGTGGCAGCAGGAGAGTATTACCCCGGTCTTACAAGGAAGATCTACATAAAACAGTACCGGTATAATATGCATCTTAGGGGACGGTCCCTACTGGTGGAGCTTGGTGATGTAACAAACACGGTTGAGGAAGCCAAAAATGCCTGTTATCCTTTGGCATTTCTCTTAGATAAGGTTCTATCGGGAAAATGAACCGTTCTCAGGGAGTAGTGACAGTGCTTCCTTATCACCGATCAGTACCACATCATTATGTAGCTGTAACACAGAAGCAGGTACCTTTGGTGTAATCGGACCAAAGAATGCATCCCTAATAATTTCTGCTTTTTCAATACCGTTTACCAGCATGATTATCTTTTTTGCCTGCATAATGGTTTTAATTCCCATGGTATAGGCCTGCTTTGGAACAAGCTCTATGGAAGGAAAAAAACGGGAATTGGCTAAGATAGTACTTTCGGTCAAATCGATACAATGTGTTTCCTTTTCAAAGGCACTGTCCGGCTCATTGAATCCTATATGTCCGTTGGGTCCTACGCCTAAAAGCTGTAAGTCGATTCGATCACAGTCTGCAATGATTTTATTATAATCGTTGCAGGCTTTTTCTGAATCTGACTCAAGCCCATCGGGTATGTAGGTATTTTCGGGACGGATATTAATACTTTGAAAGAAATGAGTTTTCATAAAATAGTGGTAGCTTTGGTCATTATCCGGTGCTAAGCCTTTATACTCATCCAAATTGATGGCGGTAACCTGAGAAAAATCCAAATCACCTTTCTGATACCAATTGATTAACTGCTCATAGGTACCGATGGGAGTGGAACCGGTAGCCAGACCCAAAACACAATTCGGTTTCATAATCACTTGGGCGGATATTAAATTGGCGGCCATACGGCTCATATGATAATAGCTGTTTGTTTTAATAATTTTCATGGAAAAAATCCTCCTGCTGGTAAATAATATTCAGTGTAGCAAGATTACTTTCAAAAAACAAGACTTTCTTTTTCATTTTCTGCTTCTATC